>NZ_JBRBEM010000009.1:0-161973 GCF_052805615.1 Pelomicrobium sp. P1 | reverse complement strand
TGCCGCCATCGCTACTCGCGCCTTGAATTCCGCACTGTGCTGCTTGCGCTTTGCTCCCATGCTTCCCGTTCCTTTCAACCGGGCAGCTTTAGCTTACCCGACTGTCCAAAAAAACGTGACCGCCGCAGTGATCTTACCTGCGTGGATGTCTAACGTGTAGGTTAACGCCTGAAACGTGTAGAAGGAAATCCCGATAGGCAGAAAAATTTCGAGCGTGCCAAACTGAGCCGGAAGACCAACAAGCTCCAAAAGCTGCTGAAGCTCTGCGATGAAAAAGCCGAAGTACTTAAAATAGGCAAGGCAGCCGAGGCAGTAGGCCAGTGAAACAACAAGGTATCTGTTGCGGGCTCGCTGGCTTGCTGCATGAAGCATCGCGGAGCCGATCGTCCACTGCACAACAGTTGTGAAGGCAACAAGCCCCGCAAACCTCCAATCCCAAGTTGCGTAAAAATAGTAGCTTGCGAGAAGCAGCAGGTTTTTTCTCGCATTTGACGTATTCACAGCGTAGTGGACAGCTAGCCAGACTGTCCCTAGAAACGCAAAAAAGCCGAAACTGGTTAAACCCACGGCTGCAAGTCAATGAAGGTTAGCGACTCGCTCGATTGCGCTCAATGCGAGCTCTGCGAAGAGAATCTCTCCCTTTTCTGAAAAGTGAGTGGTATCTCCGAAATACGAAACATCCGCAGGTATGAGGGTTGCGGCATCCAAAAGCGTGACGTTTGCGGAGTGCGCAACATCGCGGATTGTCTCGTTGAAGCGATCGAGCGCTTCAAGAAGCGAATCAACCGTGTAACAGGGCCTGAAGTGAAGCGCGGAGGACGCACGCCTGCGACGCTCCTCTTCGGGCAGGGCCGAGGTAAAGCTGCGCGCACTGGTGGATAGGATAATCTTGATGCCCTCTCGATTTGCGATCTCGATCAACCGCATCAGGTCGCTTCTAAGTGAATCCGGGTCGAAGTCTGGAACTAGCGCTCTGGATTTCTGCGGCACGTTGGCTCGGAGCCAGGAGGTGTTCTTGGTGAGCAGCTCATAGGACAAGATCCAATTGGGCAAGACTGGGTAAGGAAGGTTATTACTTTTTTTCTGGTGCCTTTCACGAACCGGATTTTTGCAGCCGATATCATTGGCGCCCGGATACCAGATGACCATATCTATAGAGAGCGGGACCAGTAAGCGCTCAAAGAGCCGAATTTGATCGCGGATCGTGAGGCCGGCGATGCCCGCATTGATTACCCGAACCGTATTCATATTTTTCCGCGCTTTAATGAGTCTCTCCAGTTGTGCACTGGAAGTCTTGGAGTTGTCACGGGCATAAGTGCCCATTATGGTCGAGGCGCCGAGCAGTGCTATGCGCAACTCGTTTGTTACGGGAGCCAGAGGTATTTCTGGACCGCGCAGGCCTATAGAGTTGCTACGGATGATGAAATCCGCTCCACCTATCGTTGTGGATGGGCGAAGAAGCTTTACGCCTATTTCCTTGTTGTATTCGTATGTCGTTGCCCCTATTAAAAAGTTGAACACGCTTTGGCCGTATCTCAAGTGAGCCCTGATTTGCAGGGCCAGCTCCACGTTGCCGAGGAAGGCGAAGATCCATAGTAGGGTTTTGAGGAATTGTTTTTTTGCCGCCTCGTGCCCGTTGGCTTCGATTCTCGAGGAAATCCCCGCCGTAGCCATTGCTTCGCTCCTACCTTCGCTACAATAAGCACGTATGAACGGGGAAGTCATCTATCATGTCATGAACCAAGAATATTAAATTGCGAGCGCTTCTGATAAAAGGGGCCAAATGTAAATTGATATTTCGTAGGATGCTTCTCGCAAGTGTTGAGGCGTTATCGAGCCGGATCCCTTGATCTAGATCTAGACGCCGATGGCACTGATCAGCTCAAAGGAGGAATGGGCTAGGGGTAAGCCGCTAGAAAGGAGAGCCGGACCAAACAGCTACGGAGTGGCTCGAAAGCGCGGCTTCGCACCGGTATGGCTTATTGTGGGAGGATAGGCGCACTACTCTGTCTCGTGGCGGGAGGCTCCGGAACACAGCAACGGGCTGCTTGGCCTCCTGCTATCGCCGCTCAAAGCCCCAGCCAGCGGGCGATGATGTTGCGCTGCATTTCGGACGTGCCCGAGTAGAGGGTGCTGCCCACGGCGTCCCGCAAGGCCCGCTCCACTTCGTATTCCGTCATGAAGCCGTAGCCGCCGTGCACCTGGACCGCGTCGAGGGCCGTGCGGACCAGGGATTCGCTCACGAACAGCTTGGTGATGGAGGCGTCCAGCGAGGCGTTGCGCTGGTGTGCGAGGCGCCAGGCGGAGCGGTAGGTGAGGACGCGGGCCGCCTCCAGATGCACCTTCATGTCGGCGATCTTGTGGGCGACGGCCTGGAACTTGCCGATGGGCTGGCCGAACTGGGAGCGGGTCCGGGCGTAGGCGATGCAGGTCTCCAGCAAGCGCTCCATGGTGCCCACGTGGCACGCCACCAGCAGGGTGCGCTCCCAGTCCATGGCGGTGGAAAAGACCGCCGCGCCGCCTCCCACCGCGCCGAGAACGGCGTCCTCGGGCACGCGGGCGTCTTGGAACACCAGCTCGCCCACCGGGGACGTGCGCAGGCCCATCTTCTCGAACTTCCCGCCGGCGGAAAAACCGGGCGTGCCTTTCTCCATCAGAAAGGCGGTCACGCCGCCGTGGAACCCCTTGGCCGGGTCGGTCACGGCGAAGACCACCGCCAGGTCGCCCACCGGTCCGTTGGAGACGAAGGTCTTGGTGCCGTTCAAACGCCAACCTCCGCCGGCGCGCTCCGCCCGGGTGCGCATGGCGAAGGAATCCGAGCCGGCACCGGGCTCGGTGATGGCATGCATGCCGATCAGGCTTCCGTCGCACAGCCCGGGGAGGTAGCGTCGCTTTTGGGCTTCGGTCCCGTGGGTCGTGATGGGCGCAACGCAGGCGAGGAGATGGGCGCACAGGGAAAAGCTCAAGCCCCCGTCGCGGCAGCCGTAGCCCAGCGCCTCCAGGGCGATGGCGCAGGACAGGGGGTCCAGGCCGCTGCCGCCGTATTCCTCGGGCGCCGGAAGCCCCGGGAGGCCGATCCCGGCGCACTTGCGCCACAGCTCCCGGGAGAAGGTCTGATCCCGGTCCCGTTCGGTTACCCCCTGGTTCAATTCCCGCTGGGCGAATTTGACGATGCTGTCGCGCAGCAGCTTCTGCTCGTCGGACAAGGAGAAGTCCATCAGACCATTTCCTTCAATCGCTGATAGTCGACTTTGTCGGTGGAGGTCTTGGGCAGCGCTTCGCACCAGACGAAGTGGTCGGGAATCATGTAGGCGGGAAGGACCTCGCTGCAGAAGCGTTTCAGCTCGATGAGGGAGGGGCGCTTGCTTTCCCGGCAGCTCAGGAAGGCTTTGATCTTGACGCCCGCCTCCTCGTCGGGAAGGGCTACCACCGCCGCTTCCTTGACCAGGGGATGGCGATAGAGCCCGGCCTCGATCTCCCCCAGCTCGACCCGGTAGCCGCGCCGCTTCACCATGCGGTCGCGCCGCCCGAGGTAAACGTAATTTCCGTCATTTCCCTCTACCACGATGTCGCCGGTCTTGTACCACCGCACCCCGTCCCCGTCGGTGAGGAAGGCGGCGGCAGTCCGCTCGGGCAGGGCCCAGTAGCCCTGCATCACGCCCCGCCCGCTGATGCAGAGTTCTCCCTCTTCCCCCTGCTGGACCTCGCGCCCCTCTCCGTCCACCACCTTGCTGCGCAGATGGGAGCACACCCGGCCGATGGGAAAGGGGGCGGTGCGCTCCTCCGGGATCGGGAGCGGCACCTCGTAGAAGGTGCACACGTTGGTTTCGGTGGGCCCGTAGAGGTTGAAATACCTCGGGTGGGGCCACCACCGGGTCAGGGTCCGCAGGTGCTTCACCGGAAAGACCTCGCCGGCGAAGAGCACCAGGCGCAACGCGGAATAGTCGTGGCTTGAAAGGCTTCCGTACTGGGCCAGCAGGCTCAGGATGGAGGGGGCCGAATACCACACGCTGATGCGCTGCTCGGCGATCAGGGGCGCGAGGCGCAGGGGATCTTTGCCCGCGTCCTCGGCCACCAGGACCAGGGCCGCGCCGTGCTTCAGGGCCACGTGGATGTCCAGAATGGACAGGTCGAAGTGGAAGGGCGCGTGGGAGGAGAAACGGTCGGTGGCGCGGGGCTCGAAGACCTCGGAGCACCAGTCGACGAAGCTCACCCCGTTCTCGTGGGACAGCATGACCCCCTTGGGTTTGCCCGTGGAACCGGAGGTGTACAGGATGTAGGCGAGATCGCCGGGCCCGGGCATCGCGGTGGTCGTCAGCGGGGCGGGGTTTGCGGCGTCCGCCTGCTCCAGGGCCCGCGCCAGGGCGGCCCCGCCCCCGGCCCCCTCCAGGACGAAGGAGGACGGCACGGCGCCCAGTTGCGCCAGCTCGGCCTCCAGCTTTTCCTGGAAGCGCCGCTCCAGCACCACCGCCCGCACGGCGCAGTCGTGCAGGATGTAGGCGTTGCGCGAGGGCGGCGCGCCGGGATCCACCGGCACGTAGGCGGCCCCCGCCTTGAGAATCCCGTAGATGGCCGCCACCGCGTCGATGGACTTGCGCAAATAAATCCCCACCCGGTCGCCCGGCTGCACGCCCAGGGTCCGGAGGCGATCCCGGACCCGGTCGGAGAGCGCTGCCAGCTCGCGATAGGTGATCTCCCCCGCGCCCGGCTCCACCGCGGCGATGCGCTCCGGGTACCGCTCGGCGGCGCGGATGAAAGCATCGTGCAGCACGCAAGGCGTTTCCATGGTCTCGCCTCCTTAACCTTGCTTGGAACGGATGAGGGAGGCGATCTGGGCGAGGGTGTCCAGGTGCTCCGGGTCCGTTTCATGGGCCTGGAGCGTCACCCCGAAGCGCTCCTCGATGAACAGGACGAGCTTCAGCGTGGCGATGGAATCGAGCACGCCCCCCGTGATGAGGGGTGTCCCATCGGTCAGCTCGTCGGGGCTTTCCCCCGGCAGGAACTCCCTGAGGATGAATTCCTTGACGGCGCTCTTGATGTCCTCTGTCATAGTGGCCTCCCTGGCCGCGCGCGATGATCAGTTTCTCGATACCTGCCGCTGGTGATGGAAAATGGCTTCCTGCTGCTCCTGCAGCGCCTTGTAGAGGCGGGAAGCGATCAGTTCATGGCCGCGCCGGTTGGGGTGATCGTCCCACTCCGCGAGGCGGATCGAGGAGATGTCGTGGTTTTTGTAGACGTCCGAGAGATCGATCACGAGGAAACCGGTTTGCTGCGCCCGGCGCAGGGTCTCGGGGGTCTCTTCCTGCCAGGCGCCCTCCCGGACTTGGGGCAGGAACACCAGCACGGGGATGGCCTTCGCGGCGCGGGATTGCTCGACGATGCGCTGGTAGACCCGGGACAGGATCTCCCCGCTTAAGGGCGCAAGCCGCTTGAGGGCGGTGGCCTCGTCCATCTCCCGGTTGAGCCCCGCTTGAGCGACGATCTCCCGCAGCGGCGCGTACGGGATCTCGATGTCCTTTTGCACCACTTCCACCATGTATCTCGCCGCGCGGGAGATCTCCCGGCCTGTCGCCACGTAGAACACCGCATCCGGGCTGAACCCGAGCGCCTTCTCCAGCGCCACCAGTTGCTGGGGCGGCTGATAGCCAGGAACGCCGAAGTTGAGGATCTCGATCTTGCGCCGCCCGGCCTCGGCGGCGTCCCGGTTCAACCGCTCTTCCAGCAGCGCCTCGAACGTTTCCCCGTCGCCGACGCCCCAGCCCATCACCAATGAGGCGCCCAGCAGAGCGATGCGGTAGGTGCCGGGCGGCGGCATTCGCTCGTAGTCCCGATCCCGCATGCCCCAGCGGTTGATGCTGAGGGTGCCGAAGTCGGCTTTCGAGACGAAGGAGGGAATCAATTCCACCTGGGCGAAGCCGCCGCTGAAGCGCTTGAGATTCGCCCCCTGCACGTCCAGCCAGTTGGCGGGTCTTTTCGTGTACACCTCCCAGAGCTGGGAGTTGAACCGGTCCACCGAGAGCAGGTTTTCGTAATAGCCGCGCTCCAGCTTGGCGACATCCAGGCGGCTCAAGCGCCCGGAGCGCAGGGAGTGGATGGCGGTGGCCACTTCGGTGCCGAACTGGGAGTGCACCCCTTCGATGCCGATTCCCACCAGGGCCACAAGGGCAGCCACGGTGGCGACCCGGGCTCGCAGCCAGAGCTTCGCCTCCTGTTCCGAGGCGCGAATGTTGCGCACCCCGCCGCGTTCGATGCTGCCCAGCAGGATCACCCCCAGCACCAGGGCGGGGATGGCGAGCGCCTCCCAGCTCGATTCCCCGCCGAGGGCCGACCACAAGGACAGCCATTCGGGGATAGACTCGGCGGTCCAGAACGACCACAGCACGCAGATGCACCAGAAGACGGCGAAGGTCTTGAGGGTGGTGACGCCGAGGCTGCGCCAGGTCTGGACGGATTTGCCCAGGGTGCGGCGGCGGCCGTGTTTGATTTCGTAGAGACCGTTCAGGACCACCAGGACGCCCAGGATCATCCAGAACAGGATGTCCTGCCACGCCAGCAGGGCGGTGCCCCGCAGCCAGAACCACTGGTAGGCGTGCAGGAACCAGGTGAGGAGGAACACGTACAGGGTGGCCAGCACCATCGCCTTGGTGGTGCCCAGGCCCCGCAGCTTGAACACCGCCGGGTAGTAGAAGACCTTCTGCATGAAGTCCTTCCAGTAGATGTTGATGCGGCGCCAGAAGTCGGTAAAACTGGCGGCGAGGAGATAGCGGTGATGGGTCTCGGGCAGGCGGAAGCCGAAGAGATAGAGCATGCCCACGATCAGATGGAACAACCCGGACACGCGCAGGTAGAGAAGAAAATTCGCCACCAGGTATTGCATCAAGGTGCCCGGACCGGTCACCTCGGAGGGGGCCAGGGTGAGGTAGTAATAGACGAACCGGTACAGGATCAGGTGAATGACGCCGCGCAGCATCCAGTCGATGCCCACCTGGTAGATACGGTACGCGTCGTCGTCGAAGTAATTGCGCCGGAACGCCTTGTAGTCCACCACCGGAAACAGGGGGAAGCAGGCGTTCGGCAGCATGAAGAAGTAGGACAGGGTTCGGACCGGCGATACCGGCGTCGTGTCGTGGCGCAGATCGTAGAAGTAGACGATCAGCCGGAACATGAACATGGAGCCGAGGATGGGCCATACGGCGTCGGACACCGGACCCTCCAGCCACTTCGCCCGCAGCGCCGCGAGGAGCCCCCCCGCCGCGGCGAGCAGCACGCCGCGGGCGAAGAAGGACACCGGCAGGTGGCAGATGCCGATGAGGATCAGCCCGATGGCGATGAGCCGCAGCCCGTGGGTGAGATCCAGCGCCACTACGATCCCGGCCATGGACAGGGCCAGGAAGAAAGGCAGCCGCAGCCGCAGGGGTAGCAGGGCGTGGATGGCGAAGCCGGCGAAGGCGAGGAGAGCGAGCCGCAGGAAAGCAGGACTTTCGATCTGGAACTGCCGCAGCAGGAGCGTGAGCAGCCCGAGCTGGGCCAGGATGAACAGGTACTGGGGAAGGCGGATGCGGCCTTCGGTCAGGGCGTCTGCAGCGGCTCCTGCCCCCGTGCGTTCCACCACGGCACTCCTCCCTTTCCGCGCCGCGGTCCGCCCGCGGTGCGGCTTTTGTACGGGGCGCTGAGGTAGGGTGGGAAAGACCCAGAATCTTGCTGCTTCCCGGAGGACGCGGGTCGCCGCCGCCCCAGCTCTGCCGCCTCACGCCGTCAAGGCGCAGGACATATCATACAGCGGATTTTTTACGGGAATTCCCCCGCCCCCCGATTTCTTTGGACACCGATTTAGGGCAACATGCCCCGTGACCAAAGGAGGTATCCGTGTCGAAGAAACAAGCGGTGAAGGGGCGATTCTTCGCCCGCAGAAAGGCCGAGGCGGTGTTGCGATTGCTTCGGGGGGATCTCGGTCTCCGGTCGCGGGAGCTCGGTGTCACGGCGGCCAAGCTCTCCGAGTGGCGTGAGACGCTTCTTGCCGCGGGCGGGCGCGCTTGAAGAGCCGCGAGCCCTCGCCCAAGGACGAGGAGATGGCGCGCCTCAAGGCCGTGGTCGGCGAGTTAACGATGCGTCTTGAGCACTGGCGCGAGGCGCTCCGGCGCCTCCAAGGCAGGGCTCCCTTTGGAGCTGCTGAGGTCGAGGCGATGAGCCGCGAGGCTTCGCCGTCCACGAATCACTGCTACGGCGTCTTCCTGTTCGCGGCCGAATGGCAGGCCGCGCGCTCGACGGTGTACGCGGGGCGCGGAGCACCGTCGAGCGCCCACCCCGCCGCACCACGACACCCTGCACGCCGGGTGGGCCTGTGGAAGGGGAGGGATTAAACGCTGCATCCCATCCCGCGGCAAAAGGCCCACCGCGTAAATGGGCGCGACAGGGCCTTATTTCTTCGCCGGCTCGATGGTGCCCACGTGCAGGGTGAACTCACCGCGGCCGCGGTCGGCGAAGTAGTCGCGCAGGGTGGCGTGGATGGTGCGGAAGGCGAGTTCGTTCCAAGGCACTTCGGGCTCGGCGAAGAGCTTCACTTCCAGGCTCTCTTCGCCAGGACGGAAGTCGAGGTCCAGCAGCCGGGCGCGGAACATGAGGTACACCTGGTTTACGTGGGGCAGGTTGTACACGGTGTAGAGGGGTCCCAGCTCCACCCGCGCGCAGGCCTCTTCCATCGTTTCCCGCAACGCGGCCTGGAAGGTGGTCTCGCCGTTCTCCATGAACCCTGCGGGCAGGGTCCAGTAGCCGTAGCGCGGCTCGATGGCGCGACGGCACAGGAGCACCCGGTCTTCCCATTCGGGAATGCAACCCACCACGATCTTCGGGTTCTGGTAGTGGATGGCGCCGCAGGCGGGGCAGACGTGACGGGGCAGGGTGTCGCCCGGCGGCACCCGGTATTCCACCCGGGCGCCGCAGTTGGAGCAGAAATTCATCGGCGGATCTCTGAACCGGCGCACGTTAGCAAAAATCCCCTTTCCTGACTAGAACCATCCCAAAATAGGCGCGTAGAGCGCCGCCGAAACGCGCCGAACAGCCTGGTGAACGCAGCGCCAGGGCCCACGGCTGCGCCCACTCTACCCTTCGCGCGCCGCGGCGGGCATCCGGCGCGGAGCCGGCCCCGGCGCCGCTGGCTGCCCTTCCGCTGCAGGTTTAGAATGCATCGAGCCCCCGAGGTTGAAAACCCAGTGCGTCCTTCCCACATCGCCGCCATCCTGGAGCGGGAGCTCGACGCCGCCGTCTCTGGCGAGCATACGCCCGTGATGTTGTGGGGGCCGCCGGGGGTGGGGAAGTCCCGCATCATCGGGGACCTCGCCCACCGCCACGGCGTTGCCCTGATCGACCTCCGCCTTTCCCAATTGGAGCCCACGGACCTGCGGGGCATTCCCTTCCGCGCCGGGAACCGGGTGGAGTGGTCCGTGCCCGCCATGCTCCCCGACCGGGAGCGCCACGGCGACCGGGGCATCCTGTTCCTGGACGAGATCACCTCTGCCGCGCCCACGGTGGCGGCGGCGGCCTATCAGTTGATTCTGGACCGGCGCCTAGGGGAATACCAGGTGCCCGACGGCTGGGTCATCTTCGCCGCCGGCAACCGGCCCGGGGACCGGGGCGTGACCTATGTGATGCCGGCGCCGCTGGCCAACCGCTTCACCCATTACGAAGTGGAGCCCCACCTGGACGACTGGGTGGCCTGGGCCCACGCCCACGGGATCGATCCCCGGATCATCGGTTTCCTGCGCTTCCGCCCCGACCTGCTGTTCGATTTCGACCCGGCGCGCCACCCCGTCGCCTTTCCCTCCCCCCGTTCCTGGGAGTACGCCCACCGGGCCCTGGTCAAGTTCGACCAGGAGGAGGCGCTGCTCCTGGACGCCCTGCAGGCGTGCGTGGGCGCTTCCGCGGGCATCGAGCTCAAGGCCTTCATCGACACTATGGAGCGCATGCCCGACGTGGACGCCATCCTGGAAGGGCGGGGCGAGCGGGTGCCCGACGAAGTGGACCTGCAGTACGGAGTCGCCGCGGCCCTGGTGCGCCGGGCCGTGCAGGCGAGCCGCGGGCCCGACGCGCGCCGGGTCCTCGGCAACATCCTCAAGTACGCAACGGCCTTTCCCCAGCGGGAGCTGGGGGTGATGCTGGTCGCCGACATGCACCGCTCGGTGGGACGGCCCTTGATCGACCTGCCGGAGTTTTCCGACTGGGCCAACTCCATCACCGACCTGGTGCTCTATGAGCGGCCCCTGGCGGGGCCGTAAGCCGCGACGGGGGTGCAGGCGATGGACGCCGCCATCGACACCAAGCTGCGGGCGGCCCGCACCCGGCTGATCCTGGATACCCCGTTCCTGGGGGCCCTGGTGCTGCACCTGCCCCTCACGCCGGCGGATCCCCGGCGGGTTCCCACCGTGGCCACCGACGCCCGGGCCTTCTATTACAACTCGGCCTACATCGCGGGGCTCTCCCTGCCCGAGACCCAGTTCGTGCTGGCCCACGAGGCCCTCCACTGCGCCCTCGGCCATTTCGTCCGCCGCAGCCACCGGGTGCGCCGCCGCTGGGACGTGGCCTGCGACCACGCGGTCAACTGGCTGCTGGTGGAGGAAGGGTTAAAGCCCCCGTCCGGGGCGCTGCTGGATCCCGCGTTCCGGGGCCTGGCCGCGGAGGAGATCTACCCCCTCGTGCCCGAGGACACCCGGGAGGCGCCCCTGGACCTGCATGCCTTCGACGGGGGCGGGGAGGCCCCGGACCGCCTGGCGGCGGGAGCTACCCCGGGGGAAGCGAGTCCGGAAGGCGCAAAAGGCGGCGGACCTTCCGGCGATCTGGCCCTGGAAGCGGCGGCAGTGGGCCGCCTCAGGGCGGGAGCGGCGGCTCTGGGGGCGCAGGCGCTCCCGGCCATGGGGGGCGAGGAGCTTGCCGGCCTCTGGCGCATGCGCCTCGCCGCCGCCGCTCAGCAGGCCCTGCGGGCGGGCCGGCTGCATGCGGGATGGCAGCGGCTCGTGGACCGTTTCATCGAGCCCCGGTTGCCCTGGCGGGCCCTGCTGGAACGCTTTCTCCGGACTTGCGGGCGGGACGACTACAGCTTCCAGCGTCCCCCGCGCCGGGAGGGGGAAGCGATCCTGCCGCGCCTAGCGAGCCGGGCGTTGGAGGTGGTGGCCGTGATCGACGTGTCCGGCTCCATCGGCCAGGAGGAGCTTACCGAGTTCGCCGCCGAGCTGAACGCCCTCAAGAGCCAACTGCCGGCCCGGGTCACCCTGCATGCCTGCGACGAGCGGCTCGCCCCCGAAGGGCCGTGGGTGTTCGAGCCCTGGGAGGCCTTGCGCCTCCCGCCCCGGATGACGGGGGGCGGCGGCACCCGCTTCACGCCGGTCTTCGAGTGGATCGAGCGCCAGGACCTGTGCCCCGACGCCCTGATCTATTTCACCGACGCCCTCGGCGAATTCCCCGAGCGAGCGCCCCCCTATCCGGTCCTGTGGCTGGTGAAGGGCCGGGAGCCGGTGCCCTGGGGAGAGCGTGTCCAGTTGAACTGAGCGCTGACCCGCGGGCGCTTCTCAGGGGCATACCACGGGAACACGCTCCACCAGGACGATCTCTTCCAGGCTGACCCGGGCCCGGTAGGCCACCGCTTCCACGCCCGCTGCCAGGGCCTCCCGCAGAGTTCTGCCGTAGGTCGGGTCGATGGCATCGGCGGGGCGCACCTCGTCCACATCGCTCCGCTGCACGCAGAACACCAGCACCGCCCGTTGGCCGCGGCTCACCACGTGCATCATCTCGTGCAAATGCCGGGTGCCCCGGCTGCTCACCGCGTCGGGGAAGAGAGCGATCCCGCCGCTCACCGCTGCGGTCACGTTCTTAACCTCCACGTAGGCGAGGCCGCCGCGGGCGGAGGAAAGCAGGAGATCGGCCCGGCTCGACGAGCCCTCGTAGCGGATCTCCCGCCGCTCGAGGCGATAACCCTCCAGCTCCCCCACCACGCCGCCCGCCAGGGCCTCCTCCACCAGCCGGTTGGATCGGCCCGTGTGGATGCCCACCAGCACCCCGTCCGCCTCCACCAGCTCCCAGGTATAGGTGAGCTTGCGCGCCGGGTTGCGGCTGCGGGAGAGCCACACCCGGCTGCCGGGGGTCTGACAGCCTAGGAGCGACCCGGTGTTGGGGCAATGGGCCACCACCAGGCCTTCCGCCGTTTCCACGTCGGCGAGGAAACGCTGGTAGCGGCGCAGGAGCCGGCCTTCGGTGAGGGGCGCTTCGAACCTCACGGCAGCGCTTTGAACGGCGAGCGCTCGGCCAACTCGTCCATGTAATGGTCCATGCCCGCTGCTTCCCGCGCGAGGGCCTCTTCCACGGCCCGGGCGAACCCGGGATGGGCCAGCCAGTGGGCGGACCAGGTACGCACCGGGAAGAGCCCCCGGGCCAGCTTGTGTTCCCCCTGGGCGCCGCCCTCGAAGCGCTGGATGCCCTGCCCGATGCACCACTCGATGGCCTGGTAATAGCACGCCTCGAAGTGCAGACCGGACACATACTCGACGGCGCCCCAGTAACGCCCGTACAGGGTGGAGGCGCTGCGCACGAAGAAGGCCGCGGCGAGGGGCCTGCCGTCCCGGCGGGCGATGGCGAGCAGGACGTGCCGGGGCAGGGCCCGCCCGAGCCGCAGGAAGAAATCCAGGGTGAGGTAGGGCGTGGAGCGGTGAAGGCGATAGGTGCGGGTGTAGCAGCGGAAGAAGAAGCGCCAATCCTCCTCCCGGATGTCAGGGCCTTCCAGCCATTGGAAACGGACGCCGGCCTCGGCCACCCGGCGCCGCTCCTGCCGGATCTTCTTGCGCTTGTCGTGGGTGAAGGTCGAGAGGAAATCCTCGAAACGGGCATAGCCCCGGTTGAACCACTGGAACTGGACGCCTTGGCGCACGGTGAGGCCCGCCTGCTCCAGGTCCGCCTTCTCCTCTTCCCGGGGAAACAGGACGTGGAGCGAGGAGGCCTGGGTTTCATGCGCTAGGGCGAGGGCGGCGTCGAGGAGTTGCAGCCGCGTCTCGCTCGAGGGCGCGAGGAGTCGCGACCCAGTCGCCGGCGTGAAGGGCACGGCGCACAAAAGCTTGGGGTAGTAGCGCAGCCCGTGGCGGCGATAGGCCTCCGCCCAGGCCCAGTCGAACACGTATTCGCCGAAGGAGTGGGTCTTGAGGTAGAGGGGCATGGCGGCCAGGAGCTCGCTGTCCCGCCACAGGGTGGGAAAGCAGGGCGTCCAGCCGGTGGCGGGGGCAGCGCACCCCGAGTCGTGGAGGGCGCAGAAGAATTCGTGGCTCAGGAAGGGGTCCTCCCCCGCCAGCCGGTTCCAGGCGTCCCGGTCCACGCCGCGGAGATCCTCCAGGATGCGCAGCTCAGCCTTCGCCATGGTCCTCAGGGAATCGGCACCATCCGATGGTAAACTCCCAGGGCAAGGCCGGCGGTGCAGGCCACACGATGCATTCCTATTCTTGGAGCCGAACCATGAAAAAGATCGAGGCGGTGATCAAGCCGTTCAAGCTGGACGAGGTGCGGGAAGCCCTCTCCGCCATCGGGGTGACCGGACTCACGGTGACGGAGGTGAAGGGCTTCGGGCGGCAGAAAGGCCACACCGAGCTGTACCGGGGCGCCGAGTACGTGGTGGACTTCCTGCCCAAGGTGAAGGTGGAGGTGGTGCTGCCCGAAGCCCTGGTGGAGCAGGCGATCGAAGCCATCGTCAAGAGCGCCCGCACGGGCAAGATCGGCGACGGGAAGATTTTCGTCACCTCGGTGGAGCGGGTGGTGAGGATCCGCACCGGCGAGACCGACGAGGCGGCGATCTGACCGGCAGGACGTAAGCGACGCAGGAGAAGCCCGGGGAATCCCTGTTCCCCTTACCCCTTCCGGTTTTCCGCCTTGAGCAGCACCAGCATCGCCCCCGTGCCGCCGTCCGCCGGATGAGCTGGGCTGAAGGCCAGCACTTCCTCCCGCTGCATGAGCCAGTGGCGCACCTTGATTTTGAGCACCGGCTCTCCGTTCTTCGACCTCAGGCCCTTGCCATGGATGATGCGCACGCAGCGCAGGCCCCGCCGCTGGCAGGCCTTGAGGAACTCGGCTGTCTGAGCCCGGGCGGCTTCCCGGTTGAGGCCGTGGAGATCCAACTGGTCCTGCACCACCCAGTGACCCCGGCGCAGCTTGCGCAGCACCTGCCGGGACAGGCCCGGGCGTACGAAGGAGAGGTCCCCGTCTGCCTCCACCAGGGTTTCCCAGGGGCCGCCCGCCAGGGACTCGGCGAGAACCTGCTCCTCGTCCCGCAGCCGCTGGTAGGCGATGGGGGCGGGGCGCTCGGACACCGGCTCGATCCGGCCGCTCTCGGGAAGCCGCGCCACGTCCCGCACCGCCTGGCGGAACAGATCCAGCTCCGTCTCGTCCAGCGGCGGCACCCCGCCGATCGCGAAGCGTTCCTTCATGGCGGTCTCCCACCTCATGCCCGACGACCGGCACCCGATCAGCCGAGCTCATCCAGATATTTCTGCGCGTCCAGGGCCGCCATGCAGCCGGAGCCGGCGCTGGTGACCGCCTGGCGGTAGACGTGGTCCTGCACGTCGCCGGCGGCGAAGACGCCGGGGATGCTGGTGGCGGTGGCGTCGCCCTCCAGGCCGCTGCGGGTGATGATATAGCCGTTTTTCATCTCCAGTTGCCCGGCGAAGATTTCCGTGTTGGGCTGGTGGCCGATGGCGATGAACACCCCCTGGACAGAGATCTCCTTGCTGGCCCCACTCTGGGTGTGGCGCAGCCGCACGCCGCTCACCCCGGAGCCGTCCCCCAGGATTTCCTCCACCACGTGGAACAACTCCAGGGCCACCTTGCCGCTTTTCACCTTCTCCATCAGCCGGTCCACCAGGATGGGTTCGGCCCGGAACTTGTCGCGCCGGTGCACCAGGGTGACCTTGGCCGCGATGTTGGAAAGATAGAGGGCTTCCTCCACCGCCGTGTTCCCCCCGCCCACCACCGCCACGTCCTGGCCCCGGTAGAAGAAGCCGTCGCAGGTGGCGCAGGCCGAGACGCCTTTGCCCATGTAGGCCTGTTCCGAGGGCAGGCCCAGGTACTTGGCCGAGGCGCCGGTGGCGATGATGAGGGCGTCGCAGGTGTAGCTCGCCTGGTCGCCGATCAGGGTGAAGGGGCGCTCGGTGAGCCGCGCCGTGTGGATGTGATCGAAGATGATCTCCGTGCCGAAGCGCTCCGCGTGGCGGCGGAAGCGCTCCATCAGCTCCGGTCCCTGGACCCCGTCGGCGTCCGCCGGCCAGTTGTCCACGTCGGTGGTGGTCATGAGCTGGCCGCCCTGGGCCAGGCCGGTAATGAGGACGGGCTTCAGGTTGGCCCGGGCCGCGTACACGGCGGCGGTATAGCCGGCCGGACCGGAGCCGAGGATGAGAAGTCTGCAATGCTTGGAATTCATGGAGTTATTCGGAGGCCGGAAAATCGCGAAAGCGAAATGGTGAAGCAATTTCCCTGGCCTGTCGAGCGGGCGCCGGTGGTCCGCGGTGGGTCCGGCCGATATAATCCGACGGTTTATACTGGCGGTATTCGATGCGCTTCCCGTCCAAGAGCATGGCCGACAAGGCCAGCGCCAACCCCCTGCCGCCCAAGATCGCGGCCCTGATCCGGGAGTTCTGGTGGCTGGTCATGGTGGGGCTCGCCGCCTACCTGGCCCTGGTGCTCTTCACCTACAGCCCCGCCGACCCGGCCTGGTCCCGCAGCGGTGCCGCAGGCCCTGTCCAGAACGCTGGGGGGTGGGTAGGAGCGTGGACGGCGGACATCTTGCTGTACCTCTTCGGCCTCTCGGCCTACTGGTGGGTGGTGTTTTTCCTCTTCGCCGTCTGGTGGGGCTACCGGCGCATCGAGACGGTGACCTTCCTGGATAAGCGCTCCTTCGCGGTGGGAGGGAGCGGCTTTCTCCTGCTACTCCTGGCCAGCAGCAGCCTGGAGGCCCTGCGCCTCCATAGCCTGAAGGCGGTCCTCCCTGCGGGCCCCGGGGGCGTGGTGGGCCAGGCCCTGGGGGAGGGGCTCGCCGCGGGGTTCGGCTTCACCGGCGGCACCCTGGTACTCCTCACCCTGATCGCGGCGGGATTGAGCCTGTTCACAGGGTTGTCCTGGATTCGGGTGGTGGAGGGACTGGGCGCTGGGCTCGAGTGGGCGTACCAGCACTCTAGGGAGGCCGTCGCCGCCTGGCGGGACCGCCGGGAAGGGCGGGAGGCGCGGGAGCGGCGGGAGGAGGCGCTGGAGGAGGAGCGCCGGCGCCGGGAAGCCGCCCAGCCCCTGCGCATCGAGGCGCCCACGGTGGAGATCCCCAAGTCCCAGCGGGTGGAGAAGGAAAAGCAGGTGCCCCTGTTCGAGCACCTCCCCGACTCCCTGATCCCGCCCCTGCACTTGCTGGATCCGGTGCTGGAAGACCGGGAGACGGTGAGCCCGGAGGTGCTGGAATACACCTCCCGCCTGATCGAGCGCCGGCTGGGGGATTTCGGCGTGGAGGTGAAGGTGGTGGCGGCCTACCCGGGACCGGTCATCACTCGCTACGAGATCGAGCCGGCGGTGGGGGTCAAGGGCAGCCAAATCGTCAACCTGGTGAAGGACCTGGCCCGGGCCCTGTCGGTGGTGAGCATCCGGGTAGTGGAGACCATTCCCGGCAAGACCAGCATGGGGCTGGAGATCCCCAATCCCCACCGGCAGGTGGTGAAGCTCGCCGAGATCCTAAGCTCCAAGACCTACGCGGACACCCCCTCCCCCCTCACCCTGGCCCTGGGCAAGGACATCGCCGGCAACCCCGTGGTGGCCGACCTCGGCCGCATGCCCCACCTGCTGGTGGCCGGCACCACTGGCTCGGGCAAGTCGGTGGCCATCAACGCCATGATTCTGTCCGCCGTGTACAAGGCGCCGCCTTCCCAGGTGCGGCTGATCCTCATCGACCCGAAGATGCTGGAGCTGTCGGTGTACGAGGGCATTCCCCACCTCCTCGCCCCCGTGGTCACCGACATGAAGCAGGCCGCCTCGGCCCTCGCCTGGTGCGTGGCCGAGATGGACCGGCGCTACAAGCTCATGGCCCAGCTCGGGGTGCGCAACTTGGCCGGCTACAACCACAAGATCCGGGACGCCCGCAAGGCGGGGGAGCCCCTCCTCAACCCCTTCCCCGTGGACCCGCAGAACTCGGAGCCCCTGGAGGAGATGCCCTTGATCGTCGTCTTCGTGGACGAGCTGGCCGATCTTATGATGGTGGTGGGGAAGAAGGTGGAGGAGCTGATTGCCCGGCTGGCCCAGAAGGCGCGCGCCGCGGGCATCCACCTGGTGCTGGCCACCCAGCGGCCTTCGGTGGACGTGATCACCGGCCTCATCAAGGCTAACATCCCGGCGCGCATCTCTTTCCAGGTGTCCAGCAAGGTGGATTCCCGCACCATCCTGGACCAGTCCGGGGCCGAGGCCCTGCTGGGGCAGGGGGACATGCTGTTCCTGCCCCCGGGCACGGGCTACCTCCAGCGGGTCCACGGGGCCTTCGTGTCCGACGCCGAGGTGCACCGGGTGGTGGACTTCCTCAAGCAGCACGGCGCGCCCCAGTACGTCCACGCGGTGCTGGAGGGCCCGGAGGAAGAAGGCCAGAACGGGAACGGGGGCAATTTCGAGGGCGAGGCGGATCCCCTCTACGACGAGGCGGTACAGATCGTGTTGCGCACCCGGCGGGCCTCCATCTCCCTGGTGCAGCGCCACCTGCGCATCGGCTACAACCGGGCGGCGCGGCTCATCGAGCAGATGGAGCGGGCGGGGCTGGTCTCCAGCATGCAGGCCAACGGCAACCGGGAAGTCCTGGTGCCGGACCGGGCGGACGATTGAGCTGCCGACACTTTCGCCGAGCCCGGGTGTCGAACGGCGTAGTCTCGTATTCCATGGGGGAGGCCGCCATGAACCGGACCCTCGTTTTTGCCGCCCTGGCCCTCGGTTGCGCCGGCGCGGCGGCGGAGCCTGCCTACAAGTGGAAGGACGCGAAGGGGGTGACCCACTACGGGGACACGCCTCCCTCGGGGGTGAGCGTCGAGCGGGTGATCGAGGACACCCGCTACCCGGTGAACCCGGAGGCCTGCCGCACCATCCGTTGCCAGTTGGACCGGATCCAGGCGAGCAAGCGGCTAGAGGCCGAGGCGGAAGCCTCCGCAGTTCGCGCCGATCCCTCCTGGGCCTCCCCTGCGGCCCGGGGCCTGCCCTTCGAGGTTTTCATCCACCTGCGGCGGGGCATGACCGAGTCCGAAGTGCTGGCCCGGGCTGGCCCGCCGGACCTGCAAACGGTGGAAGGGGTGGACGAAGTGCAGCAAACCCTGGCGGAGGCGCGGCCCGTGGGGCCGCGGGACGGGCGGGGCTTCTCCTCGATCAAGCTCATCGACAGCCGGATCTTGAAGACCTGGACCTATCTGCCCACGGCGAGCGACCCCTTCACCACCGTCATCACCTTCCGCGGCGGGCGGGTGGAGAACATCGAACGGATCAGGAAGTTCTGATGGTTTCCCGTTTCGTCCGCTGCCTGGTGGGGGGCGTGGTCGCCCTGCTCCCCTTGCTCGCCTGGGCCGGGGGGCTGGAGAAGCTTGACCGCTTCGTGGCCTCCACCGCGTCGGCCCGGGCCGAGTTCCAGCAGACGGTCCTGGACGCCAAAGGAACGACGGTGCAGCAGGCCCGCGGCACCATGGAGTTCCAGCGCCCGGGCCGCTTCCGCTGGACCTACGTGAAGCCCTACGAGCAGCTCATCGTGGGCGACGGGGAAAAACTCTGGATCTACGACCGGGACCTGAAGCAGGTCACCGTGCGCAGCCTCGGGGAAGCGCTGGGCGCCACCCCGGCGGCGCTGCTGGCGGGCAGCAACGACCTGCACGCGAGCTTCCATCTGAAGGAAGGGGGCAAGGGGCAGGGCCTCGAATGGGTGGAGGCGACCCCCAAGGCTCGCGAGACCCCGTTCCAGCGCATCCGTATGGGCTTCGACGGGGCGGGGACCCTGGTGGCGATGGAGCTGGAAGACGGCCTGGGCCAGACCACGGCGCTTAGGTTTTCCAACCTGCAGCGCAACCCTGCCATCGATCCCGTGCGCTTCCGGTTCGCGCCGCCGCCCGGGACGGACGTGATCGGTGAGGGCTCCTGAGCTCTTTCCCGAGCGGGAGCCGGCGGCTCCCCTGGCCGAGCGGCTGCGGCCCCGCACCCTGGACGAGGTGGTGGGGCAGGCCCACCTGCTGGGGCCGGGCAAGCCCCTGCGGCTCGCCTTCGAGTCGGGCAAGCTCCATTCCATGATCCTGTGGGGGCCGCCGGGGAGCGGCAAGACGACCCTGGCGCGGCTCATGGCGGGCGCCTTCCAGGCGGAATTCATCGCCCTCTCCGCCGTGCTCTCCGGAGTGAAGGACATCCGGGACGCCGTGGAGCGGGCGCGCCAGGTGCTCCAGTCCAGCGGTCGCCCCACGATCCTCTTCGTCGACGAGGTACACCGCTTCAACAAGGCCCAGCAGGACGCCTTCCTGCCCTACGTGGAGCAGGGGCTCATCACCTTCATCGGCGCCACCACCGAGAACCCTTCGTTCGAAGTGAACGGGGCGCTCCTCTCCCGCGCCCAGGTCTACGTACTCAAACCCCTCTCGGAAGAGGACCTGGCCCTCTTGCTGGAGCGGGCCCGGGCGCAGGCCTGCCCGGCCCTCGCCCTCTCCCAGGAGGCGCGGCGGCTCCTCACGGGCTTCGCCGATGGCGACGCCCGACGGCTGCTCAACCTCCTGGAGCAGCTCCACACGGCCGCGGCCACCGCGGGCGTTACGCAGGTGTCGGGAGAATTCGCCCGGGAGGCCCTGGCCCGCTCCGGGCGGCGCTTCGACAAGGGGGGCGACGCGTTCTACGACCAGATCTCCGCCCTGCACAAGTCGGTGCGGGGCTCGAGCCCCGACGCGGCCCTCTACTGGCTCGCCCGCATGCTGGACGGGGGCGCCGATCCCCTCTACCTGGGGCGGCGCCTGATCCGCATAGCGGCGGAGGACGTGGGCCTCGCCGACCCGCGGGCGCTGCGCATCGCCCTAGACGCGGTGGAAACCTACGAGCGGCTGGGCAGCCCCGAAGGGGAACTGGCGCTCGCGCAGGCGACCGTCTATCTCGCCTGCGCGCCCAAAAGCAACGCGGTCTACGCCGCGTATAATGAGGCTCGCGCGCTGGTGGCCCAGGACGCGTCGCGCCCGGTGCCGGAGCACCTGCGCAACGCCCCCACCCGGCTCATGAAGGCGCTGGGCTACGGGCGCGAGTACCGCTACGCCCACGATGAGCCGGAGGCCTACGCGGCGGGGGAGAATTACTTTCCCGAAGGCATGGACCCCCAGCGGTTCTACCGCCCCACCGGCTGGGGGTTGGAAGCGCGCATCGCCGAGCGGCTCGAGCACCTGCGCGCCCTGGACGCGCAGGCGAAGCAGGCGGGCGCAGCCAGGGACGGGGGCGCGGACAAAGGCCGCAAGCGAAAAACCTGAAACGCAAAGGGCGGGAAGGCGCTTCCTTTTTCGCCGCCTGCGTTTCGCTTTTCACCCTGGGATAAATGCTGGACATACAACTGCTGAGAAACGACCTGGAGGGCGTCGCTCGCCGCCTGGCGACGCGGGGGCTCCATCTGGACACGGAGACCTTCCGCGCCCTGGAAGCGGAGCGCAAGGCGGTGCAGACCCGCACTGAGGAGCTGCAGGCGGCGCGTAACCTGGCCTCCAGGCGCATCGGGCAGGCCAAGGCCCAGGGGCAGGACGTGTCCGCCCTCCTGGCCGAGGTGGCCGGCATGGGCGAGGAGCTGAAAGCGCTGGAAGCGCGGCTCGCCGACGTGCAGCGGCGCTTGAGCGATTTCCTGCTCACCGTGCCCAACCTGCCCCACGACACGGTGCCGGTGGGCCGCTCGGCGGAGGACAACGTGGAGGTGCGCCGCTGGGGCGCGCCCCGGGAGTTCCCTTTTCCGGTGCGCGACCACGTGGACCTGGGCGAGGGCCTAGGACTGCTGGACTTCGCCGCCGCTAGCAAGATCGCCGGCAGCCGCTTTGTGCTGATGAAGGGGGCGGTGGCGGCGCTGCACCGGGCCATCGCCCAGCTCATGCTGGACGTGCACACCCGGGAGCACGGCTATTCCGAGGTCTACGTCCCGTACATGGTCAATGCCGAGAGCATGCGGGGGACAGGGCAGTTGCCGAAATTCGAGGAGGACCTGTTCGCCGTTCCCCGAGGCGAGGAGAAGTTCTATCTCATCCCCACGGCCGAGGTGCCGGTCACCAACATCGTGCGCGACGAGATCCTGCCCCTGGAACGCCTGCCCCTCAAGTACGCCTGCCACAGCCCGTGCTTCCGCTCGGAGGCGGGCTCCTACGGCAAGGACACCCGGGGCATGATCCGCCAGCACCAGTTCGACAAGGTAGAGCTGGTGCAGATCGTCCATCCCCAGCGCTCCTACGAGGCGCTGGAAGAGCTCACCGGCCACGCGGAGGCGATCCTCAAGCGCCTCGAGCTGCCCTACCGGGTGGTGACCCTGTGTACCGGCGACATGGGGTTCGCGGCGGCGAAGACCTACGACATCGAGGTGTGGCTCCCGGGCGCCGGCGCCTACCGGGAAATCTCCTCCTGCAGCAACTTCGAAGCTTTCCAGGCCCGCCGCATGCAGGCGCGCTTCCGCAACGAGAAAGGCAGGCCCGAGCTGGTGCACACCCTGAACGGCTCGGGGCTGGCGGTGGGGCGCACCCTGGTGGCGGTGCTGGAGAACTACCAGCGGGCGGACGGGGGCATCGACGTGCCCGAGGTCCTGCGGCCCTACCTCGGGGGACTGAAAGCGATTGAGCCCGGGGCCTAGGAAGCCCGAGCTCCAGCGTTTCGTCCGCCGGCTGTTGTTCCGCCGCCTTCATCCCGATGGAATAACGGGTGTGCTATGGAAGCGCCTCTGCGTAGCCGGGCGCGTCCGCCGTTAGCGGCCGCTCCCGGGGCTCGAAGCGCTTGAGGATGTCGTAGTAGGTGCGCACGTTCTCCACCAGGTAAACCGCCTCTCCGCCGCGGGCGAAGCCGCGCTGCACCGTCATGTAGTGATCGGGCCGGGACAGAAGGGGCAGGCTCTGCCGCACGTCCATCCAGGCGTCGGGATCGAGCCCTTTGCGCTGGGCCAGGATGCGCCCGTCCTCCAGGTGGCCGAAGCCCAGGTTGTAGGCGGCCAGCGCTAGCCAGGTGCGATCCGGTTCCGGGATGCGCGCGGGCAGCGTTTCCTTGAGGACTAGGAGATACCTGGCTCCGGCGATGATGCTCTGGTAGGGATCCAGGCGATCCGTCACGCCCATGCGGTCCGCCGTCTCCTCGGTCAGCATCATCAGACCGCGCACGCCCGTGGGGGAGGTGGCGAGGGGATCCCATTGGGATTCCTGGTAGCCCAGCGCCGCGAGCAGGCGCCAGTCGATCCCGGTCAGCCGCTCCGCCTCCTGGAACCAGGGTCTGAGCGCCGGCAGCACGCTGCGCATCCTGGTGATTATGCCGTTGACATCCGCCGGCCTGAGCCGCCCGGCGTGGCCGTAATAGCGGTCCAGCAGCCGCTTGAGCGTTCCGTCCCGGGCGATGCGGGAGAAAAACTCCTCCGCTTTGGCGAGCAGCCGGGGGTCCCCTTCCTCGGGAAAGGCCCACGCCAGCGGCGTCGGCTCCCCCACGGTGAAGGCGCTCCCCACGTTCGGGTAGAAGTCGGTCGCCATCGCCACCACGTTGGAGCGGGCCACCGCGTAATCGAATTCACCGTCCGCCAAGCGCGCGAGGAGCGCCAGTCCGTCCTCCACGGGCATCTCCGACCAGGCCAGGGCGGCGTCGCGGGTCGCCGCATTGCGCAGGTTTTCGGCGCCGCCGCTGCCCGCCACCATGGCGAGGCGCTTGCCCAGCAGGTCGGCAACGCTGCGCGGTCGCGGTTGATCGGTCCGGTAGACCACTTCGAAGCGCACGGTCTGGTAGGTCGGTCCGAAGCGGACCCAGGCGCCCGGCGGCGTCAAGGCGGGGATTCCCGCCGCCGCCAGGTGGGCCCGGCCTTCCTCCAGCGTCTTGAAGAGCTGAGCCGCGTCGGTCATGAAAACGTAGCGCACGGCAAGCCCTAGCTCTCCGGCGAAGGCGGCGACCAGGTCGTGCTCCAGGCCCGCGTAGTTGCCGTCCGCATCCTCGTACACGGCGGTGGGGCTGTTGATCGTGACCACCACCAGGGTGCCGTGCTCCAGCGCCGAAGGAAGCCGAGGCGGCGCCTCGCTGCAAGCCGCGCATAACACGACGGCGGGAATGATGGGGTGCAGTCGCATGAAGGGAACGCGGGATTTTCATTCCATTTTGGCACCTGGCACCCGGCGCCGAAAGACGCGGTGCAGCAATTCGCCGCGCGGATTTGTCAAAAAACGTCAAACGAAGACGATGGCGTGCCGCTACGGGAAGCGGCGCGGCGGGCTGTGCCCTCCGTCGCGAAGCGGCTCAGGCCTTGGAGCTGGCGCGGCGGCGGCGTTCCACCGCGGGCGGAATGTTCCGCTGCCGGCGGTCGGCGAGGCCGGCGCGGCGAATCAAGTCCAACCAGAAGGCGTCGCTGCTCTCCGATTTGAACTTGAGATAGAGCGCGACCTCTTCCGGATAAGCGTTGGGCGAGCCCAGGCGCGCGAGATGGTTGCTCGGCTTCTCTCCCGGCAGCGGAGGCGTGGTATCGGAGATCCACGCTCGCATGATGGTCTGCCACAGGGCGCGGTAGAAGGGATCGTCCGCCTCCTCGAAGCCGTACTGCCACTTCAAGAAGGAGATCTCGGCGGCGGTCAACTGGTCGGTGCGGAAGTGGATGCTCATCGGTTCCTCTCCTTCTGTGCCTCCCATGAATTCGATGGCCTGGCCTGACCGAGACCGTTCCTCGAACGCTCGATTGCCGTCCTCAAGATAATATGGAATCGTTCTTGCATCAATGGCCTGCCTCGAGCCGGACTTTCCACGAAAGCGCCGCTCCCCTCCTCTGGGGTGGCCTCTGCACCGCGCCATCCTCCCGAGTCCCCCGGGAAATGTCCGGGTTGACCGCAAGCCCCGCAGGGGCGGCTCCGCGTTCCGTGTGCCCCGGGTTCGCTGTTAAAATGTTCTCCCGTGGAGAGGTACCGAAGCGGTCATAACGGCGCCGACTCGAAATCGGATGGTCGGGTAAAACCGGCACGTGGGTTCGAATCCCACCCTCTCCGCCAACCAAAACACCCCACCAGGGGGTGTTTTGGTTGGCGAAGGGTGGGTACGCAGAATCCGCTTCGGGTTCGACCAGCCGAGCACCGCTCGGCTGGGACGTCACGAACGCAGCGAGTGGCGGGCCCGAGCCTCGCGAGGGCCGAGGCTTTCGCGGAGGCAACGCGAAAGCCGAGCAATCCCACCCTCTCCGCCAGAATCGAAATAGCCCCCGCAGTGGGGCTATTTCGATTCTGAGGGATGGGTGTGTGGACGAGCCGCCCGGGTTCGACCAGCCGGGCACCGCTCGGCTGGAACGTCACGAGACGAAGGCAAGGGCAGGCCAGAGGAGGGCATGGGCATGAACGGCGGCCCCATGAATCAAGGCGTCCCGGGAAGCGTCGTGGACCTGCGTTCCGACACGGTGACGAAACCGACGCCGCAGATGCGCGAGGCGATGAGGACGGCAGAAGTGGGCGACGACGTCTATGGGGAGGATCCTACGGTGAACGCCCTGGAGCGGGAGGTGGCGGCACTGCTGGGCAAGGAGGCCGCCGTGTTCACGCCGTCCGGGACCATGGCGAACCAGATCGGCGTGCTGCTCCATACGCGGCCCGGGGAGTCGGTCATTTGCGAGGAAGGCTCCCACGTGTTCGTCAATGAAGCGGGCGGCGGCGCGGCGCTGGCCGGCGTCCAGTTCGATCTCATCCCGCTGGCGGAGCGGATGTCCGACGAAGCGATCGAGGCCTGCTACCGTCCCGAGGAGCTTCACGCAGCGGCGTCCGCGCTCCTGGTCGTGGAAAACACCCACAACCGCGCCGCCGGCCGCGCCCTCGGCAAGTCAGAAGTCGCCCGCATCGTGGCCAAGGCGCGCTCCCTGGGGCTCAAGACCCATTGCGACGGCGCCCGACTGTGGAACGCGGCCGTCGCCACCGGCGATTCCGAGCGGGCGCTGGCGGCGGGCTTTGACACCGTGGCGGTGTGTTTTTCGAAAGGCCTGGGGGCGCCGGTGGGTTCCGCCATCGCCGGGACCGCAAGCGCCATGGTCCGCGCGCGCAAGCTGCGCAAACGCCTGGGCGGGGGCATGCGCCAGGCGGGTATTCTTGCGGCGGCGGCGCTCCACGGCCTGGGGCAGCGGGCTCGGCTCGCCGAAGACCACCGGCGGGCCCAGGCGCTGGCGGCCGGTTTGCGCGCGCTGGAGGGCGCGGTGGGACGGGTGATCGTGGAGATTCCGGATCCTGCGACCAACATGGTGTACTGGCGCGTGGAGGGCGACGACGGCGACCGGCTGGTACGCGCCCTGGAAGCGCAGGGCGTGCGCATGCTGCACCTGGGCGGCGGCTGGCTGCGCGCCGTCACCCATCTGGAAATCACGGACGCGGCCGTCGATCGCGCCCTCGAGGCGGTGAGACGCGCGTGCGCGGCCCGACCGCCGCAGGCTGCTTGACGTAAAGCCTGCACGGGCCCACGGACGGGTCGCCCGGCACCTCGCAGCCCGATCGGTGACCCGCACCTGTTCGCTGGAGTCGGGCGCGTATCCCGATTATGGGCGCGGTGCGCGGCGGGACGCTCTATGCCCGGCTTGTTCTGTGTGCCGGCTGGAGCGATACTGCCATCACCGTGAGCCGTTACCGCAGGAGGGCTCGGCATGAAGACCAACGTCAAGTCCTATTCCTCTCCGGAAATCGAGGTGCGCTACGACGTGGCGCGCTGCATCCACGCCGCCGAGTGCGTGAAGGGCTTGCGGCCGGTGTTCGACCCGGACCGCAAACCTTGGATCGATCCCACCCAGGCCGACGCCGAGCGCATCGCCAGCGTGATCGAGCGCTGTCCCTCGGGGGCACTCAAGTACGTCTTCAAGGACGGCCGCCGCACGGAGACCGCGCAAACGGCCTGTCGGGTGACGGTGGCGGTGGACGGGCCGCTCTACGCCCGGGGCGAGCTCAAGGTGCTGGCTCCCGACGGGCGGGTGCTGCTCGAGGACACGCGCATGGCCCTGTGTCGCTGCGGCCAGTCGGCGAACAAGCCCCTGTGCGACGGGTCCCACGAAAAGGCCGGCTTCAAGGACCCGGCCCGGGTGCCGCCGCCGTCCCAGGCGATGGCGCCGTCCCCGAGGGGCGGGCCGGTGGTGATCCGGCCGCGGCAGGACGGGCCTTACCTGTTCCAAGGGGGCTTCACCCTGGCCGGGGCCGGCGGCGAGGCGTACCAGGTTTCCGGTGTGGCCCTGTGCCGTTGCGGCCACTCGGCCAACAAACCCTATTGCGACGGAAGCCACAAACGGGTCGGGTTCAAATCCGATTGACCCGGACTTTTCGCGAGGAGCTTGGGAGGGTGGGCGGATTGAGGCGCCGTCGCGGCAAGGGCCTTGCCGTCGATGCCGGCGGCGCCGGCTGGTAAGCTTATGCTCGGGGAGCGGCCGCGCGTCAGGCGGAGCGGTTCCCATCGATCGAACCAAGCGAGAGGAGACGACGCGTTGAAGGGAATCGGGAGAAGGGTCTTGGCGGGAATGGTGCTGGGGGCGGCGCTCCAGTGGACCGCGGCGCTTGCGGGCGTCGCGGCCGCGCCGGAAGAGCCGCAGCAGGGCTTCCCGGCCCGGGCGCTGGAGGACTTCGCCCAGCGCGTGGCTCAGAAGCACGGGATCGATCGGGGGGAAGTTTCCCGGGTGCTCGGCCAGGCCCAGTTCCAGCCCCGGGTGATCGAGCTGATCACCCGCCCGGCGGAGTCCAGGCCTTGGGTCGAGTACCGAGAGCTGTTCATCACGCCCAAGCGCATTGTGGGCGGCGTGGAATTCTGGAACGATCACGCCGAATCCCTGACCCGTGCCCGGGTCCAGTACGGGGTGCCCGAGGAAATCATCGTGGCCATCATCGGGGTCGAGACCCTGTACGGGGAGCGCACCGGCAGCTACCGGGTGCTGGACGCCCTGGCAACACTGGCGTTTGGCTTCCCCCGCCGCTCGGCCTATTTCACCGGGGAACTGGAGAACTTCATCCTCCTCGCCCGGGCGAACGGCCTAGATCCCTCGAGTCTGCTCGGCTCCTACGCGGGCGCCATCGGCATTCCCCAGTTCATGCCGGGAAGCTATCTCGCCTATGCCGTCGACTTCGACGGGGACGGGAAAGCGGATCTTTCCTCAAGTCCCGTAGACGCCATCGGCAGCGTGGCCCACTACCTGAGCCGGCACGGCTGGGCGCAGGGCGAGCCGGCGGCGGTACCGGCAAGCCTGGCGCGGCCCGGCGCGGCGCAGGCGGACGCGAAGCCGCGGCGCACGGTCTCCGAGTTGCAGGCGGCGGGGGTACAGCCCCTGGGAACGGTGGCGCCGGAGGCGAAAGCGGCGCTCCTCGAGTTCGACGAGCGGGACGGAAAGCGATACTGGCTCGGCCTGCCCAACTTTTTCGTGATCAAACGTTACAACAACAGCGACTTCTATGCCATGGTGGTGAGCCAGTTGGCCGAGGAGGTCAAGGCGTTGCGGGAGGCGATGCGCCGGCCCCGTCCCATGGACGCCGTCGGCACGGCTTCCAAGCCGGCGCAGTGAGCTCAGGCGCGCGCCTCGTCGTGGCGAAACGCCACCACGTGGTCCGCTTCCAGGCGGATGCCGATCTTCTCGCCGATGCGGTGGTTGTGGTGGCTGGGTACCAGGGAGAGCACCTGGGCGCCGCTCTCGAGCCGCAGGGTGTAGAGGATTTCCGCGCCGCGGAACGCCTTGTGTAACACCTCGGCCTTCATGGGGCTCGCGTCGTCGTGCACCACGTCGTCCGGGCGCAGCAGCACGTCCACGTAGCAGTTGCGGGCGCAGGCGTCGCAGCTCGTCGCCTCGGCGCACTCGTGGGGGATTTCTCCCCGCAGCACGCCCAGCTCGATTTTCACCTCCCGCGGGCTCAGCACCTGGCCGGGCAGGAATACCCCCTGGCCGACGAAGTCGGCGACGAAGCGGTTGGCGGGCTTGTGGTAGAGGTTGTACGGGGTGTCCCATTGCTCGATGCGGCCTTCCCGCATGATGCCGATCTCGTCCGCCATGGCGAAGGCCTCGTTCTGGTCGTGGGTGACCAGGACGGCGGTGATGTGGCGTTTTTTCAGCAGCTCCCGCACTTCCTGGGACAAGCGCGAGCGCAGGTCCACGTCCAGGTTGGAAAAGGGCTCGTCCAGGAGCAGCAGGTCGGGCGCCGGCGCCAGGGCCCGGGCGAGTGCCACCCGCTGCTGCTGCCCGCCCGAGAGCTGGTGGGGAAAGGCGTCTCCCAGGGATTCGAGACCCACCACCTCCAGCAGCTCGGCCACCCGGCGAGCCCGTTCCCGGGCGGGAAGCCCCCTCAGGCCGAAGGCTACGTTCTCGGCGACGGAAAGGTGGGGGAAGAGGGCATAGTCTTGGAACACCATGCCCACGCGCCGGCGCTCCGGCGGCACGCGGAAGCCGGGGCGGGAGACCACCACCCCGTTGATGGCGATCTCCCCAGCCGCCACCGGCTCGAAGCCGGCGATGCAGCGAAGTACCGTGGTCTTGCCGCAGCCGCTGGCCCCCAGCAGGCAGCCGATAGCCCCCCGCCGGAGGCTTAGGGAGAGCCCCTGCACCACGGGCTGGTCGCCGTAGGCGTGGTGCAGGTCGCGGATTTCCAGGAGAGCGGCCATCAGCGTTCGTGTCGATCGGGGGCAATCCTGAAGCGCCAGGAAGATGCCGGCCGGCGCTCAGGTCGCTGCTATCATTGTAATTGATCTCATTTTCAATCACAGAACCGCTCGTGCAGGCGCTGAAAACCTTAAGCCCGTTGAACCTGGCCGCTTTGGCCCTCGCCGTGCTGGCCGTCGTGCCCGTGGCGAGCGTGCTGGTCCACGTGTTCCTGCCCGCGCCGAGCGATGCCTGGTCCCATCTCGCCGAGACGGTGCTCCCGGACTACGTGGCCAACACGTTGTGGATGATCGCGGGCGTGACGGCGGGGGTGGTCAGCATCGGCGTCACTAGCGCCTGGCTCACCACCATGCACGAATTTCCCGGCCGGCGCTTCCTGGAGTGGGCCCTCATCCTGCCGCTGGCCATGCCGGCCTACGTGATGGCCTACGCCTATACCGACTTCTTCCAGGTGAGCGGGCCGGTCCAGACCTGGCTGCGGGAGGTGACCGGCTGGGGTCCCCGGGACTACTGGTTCCCCGAGGTCCGCTCCCTGGGCGGGGCGGTCGCCATGTTCGCCTTCACCCTCTACCCCTACGTCTACCTCCTAGCCCGCACCGCATTCCTGGAGCGCTCGGCGGCCATGGTGGAGGCGGCCCGCACCCTGGGCCACGGGCCGTGGAGTTGCTTCTTCCGCGTCTCCCTCCCCATGGCGCGCCCCGCGGTGGCGGCGGGGGCCGCCCTCGCCCTCATGGAGGCGGTGGCCGATTACGGCACGGTAGCCTACTTCGGCGTGCCCACCTTCACCACCGGCATCTTCCGCACCTGGTTTTCCATGGGGGACCGGGTGGCGGCGGCCCAGTTGGCGGCCTCCCTCCTGGGCTTTGTCCTTCTGATCCTGCTGGTGGAGCGACTGAGCCGGGGACGGGCGCGCTTTTACAACACCAGCCAGCGGGAGAAAGCCCACACCCGGCACCGGCTCTCCGGGGTGCGGGGGGCGATGGCTTTCCTGGCCTGCGCGGCGCCCCTGGTCTTCGGCTTCCTGCTGCCGGCGGGGGTCCTGGCCCACCTGGCCGTGGGGGAGGGGGGGCTTTACTCGGCTGGGCGTTTCTTCACCCTGGCGCGCAACAGCCTCATGCTGGCGGCGGTGACGGCGGTCCTGGCGGTGGCGCTTTCGTTGCTCTTCTCCTACAACGCCCGGCTTCATCCGGGACCCCTCGCCCGGAGCTTGAACCGCCTGGTCTCCCTCGGCTATGCCGTGCCGGGCATCGTCATCGCGGTGGGCGTGCTCATTCCCCTCGCCCGGTTCGATAACGCCCTGGATGCCTGGATGCGCGCCACCTTGGGCGTTTCCACTGGGCTGCTCCTCACCGGGACCATGACGGCGCTGGTGTACGCCTACCTAGTGCGCTTCCTCTCGGCGGCGCTCCACACGGTGGAGGCGGGCCTCACCAAGGTGCGCCCGACCATGGACGACGCCGCCCGCAGCCTCGGGGTGGCTCCCCTCGAGACGCTCATGCGCGTGCACGCGCCTATGCTGGCGCGCAGTCTCCTCACCGCCGGGCTGCTGGTATTCGTCGACGTAATGAAAGAGCTGCCGGCAACGCTGGTCATGCGCCCCTTCAACCTGGATACGCTGGCGACCCAGGTGTACAACCTGGCCGCCGACGAGCGACTGGCGGAGGCGGCCCTGCCGTCCCTGGCCATCGTCGTCGTGGGGCTCGTGCCCCTCGTCATCGTGGCGCGCCAGATCGCCCGGGCGGCCCAGCCCACCGGCGTGTCGGCCGCCGCGGTGCTCCCTGAGCAGGGATTCCAGCGGATGTGAGTTCCTTGAGCGCAAAGGGTTCCGGGCACGGGAGCCGCCGCGCCTGGCCGGCATCCCATGGGTTGACATAAAGACATACCATAAATATAAGCATGCTTTGACGTATGCGTACGACGATACACTTGGACGACCGCCTTCTGGACCGCACCCGCCGCGAGGCGGCGCGCCGCGGCACCACTCTAACGGCACTGATCGAACAGGGCCTCGAGATCGTGCTGCGCAAACCGCCCGCGGGCGCGCGCCCGCCGCGGTCGCCGCTGTCGGTGTCCACAGCCGGGGGCGGCCTGCAGCCGGGCGTCAATCTGGACGATACCTCCGCCCTGCTCGACCGGATGGAGTCCCGTAGCTGATCCTCTGCGACGTCAACGTCCTGGTCTACGCGTTTCGCGCCGAACCATTCCTTCCGCCTGTCGCGCCTGGCTTGAAGACTGCCTGGACGGCCCGGCGCCCTTCGGCATCTCGCCCCAGGTGCTAGCGTCCGTGGTGCGTGTCTGCACCCATCCGCGCATCTTTGCGCGCCCCGATTCGCCCGCTGCCGTGCTTGCCTTCTGCAAAGCCCTGCTTGACAGTCCCACGGCCAGTATTGTCGTGCCCGGCGAGCGGCACTGGCCCCTTTTCAGCCACCTGTGCAAAGAGTCGCAGGCAACGGGCAACCTGGTACAGGATGCGTGGTTCGCAGCGCTGGCAATCGAGTATGGCTGCGAGTGGATTACGACCGACCGCGACTACGCCCGTTTCCCGGGCTTGAAGTGGCGCCCCCCGTTGTAGTCCCGGCAAAACCCATGCCCCGGGCGCGTCGGCCCGCCGCGGTGCCCCGAAGCAGGGCTCCCACGCGCCTGGGCGCGAGGCCCGGGACTTCTCGCCAAATCTAGCAAACTCATAAAGCGCAGCCCGCCAGACGGGCAGGCGGGGCGAAAAAGCGACGGCCGCCCGGCGGTGGCCGGGCAGCCGTGTCGCGCAATGCCTGTCCAGCGGCTCCGTCGCGCCGTGCTTACTTCCAGCCCACCTGGTCGTAGATTTTCTGCGCCAGCGCCTGGTTCTTGCCTAGCACGCTCACGTTGAGGGAGTCGGCCTTGAACTTGCCGAGGGAAGCGAGGGCCGGGTTGCTGTAGGCGGCGCCCGGCACCACCGGCCACTCGTTGTTACCGGCGGCGAAGTAGGCCTGGGCCTGGTCGCTCGCCAGGTACTCGAGGAACTTGATCGCCGCCTCTTTGTGGGGCGCGGTCTTGACGAGGCCGGCGCCGGAGACGTTGACGTGGGTGCCGCGGCCGTTCTGATCCGGCCACAGCAGGGCCACCTTCTCCACCACCTTCTTGTCCTCGGGTTTGTCCGAGTTCATGAGCCGCACGTAGTAGTAGTGGTTGGTGATGGCCACGTCGCACTCGCCCGCCGCCACGGCCTTGATCTGGTCGGTGTCGCCGCCTTTGGGCTCCCGGGCCATGTTGTCCTTGACGGCTTTTGCCCACCGGCGCGCCTTCTCCTCGCCCCAGTGGTCGATCAGGGCTGCGAGCAGGGAGAGGTTATAGATGTTGCTGGAAGAGCGCACGCAGATCCGGCCTTTCCACTTGGGATCGGCGAGGTCCGCGTAGCTCGCGATCTCGCCCGGCTTCACCTTGTCCTTATGGTAGGCGATCACCCGCGCCCGGTAGGAGAAGCCGAACCACTTGCCCCCGGGATGGCGGAAGCTCGCCGGGATGCGGCTTTCCAGGACCGAGGACTTTACCGGCGCGAACAGATCGAGCTGTTCCGCGCGCCACAGCCGGCCGGCGTCCACGGTGATGAGCACGTCCGCCGGGCTGTTTGCCCCTTCGTTCTTGATGCGCTCGATCAAGGGATCTTCCTTGCCCTCGATCAGGTTGACCTTGATGCCGGTCGCCTTGGTGAAATCGCTGTAGAGCTTTTCGTCGGTCTGGTAGTGGCGGGAGGAATAGACGTTGACCACCGGGTCCTGGGCCGCGGCCGAGACGGCAACGCCGAGGGCCGCCGCGGCCAGCAGCGCCCGCGTCGCGAGAAAGCACTTCATTGTTTTCTCCTTCCTGGCTGGTGAATGAGAACGTATCTCGTTTAATTATTATACGAACGAAAATCATTCGTAAACAAGATGGGCATTCTGCGCCAGGCGAGGCAGGGGGCGGCGGCAAAAACTCTTGACATACAGACGAGAATAATTATCATTTGTGTTAAATAGTATCGAGAATCATTTTCAAAGGAGCGACCCCATGAACGCCCTCATCGTCGGCGCCGATCGCCTCGGCAACATCCCCTCCACCCTGGCCGCCCTGGGCATCCGGGTGGTGGACCACGTGTCCGGTCGCCAGGCCGCCCACCAGCGCCGGGTGGCGGCCCTCTCCCGGGAAGTGGACCTGCTGATCCTGTTCACCGACTTCTTGAGCCACAACGTCATGCGGGGCTTTCGCGAAAGCGCCCGGGCCCAGGGCATCCCCGTGTTGGCGTGCCGGCGCTCGGTGTCCTGCCTGGTGCAGTCGCTGACGGGGTTGGGCTTGTCGCCCCGGGAGGCCTGCGGCGGCTGTCCCGTCAAAGCGAAACCCGGCGGCCAGGAGACGGCTTTCCAGGCCCGGGAGAATTGATCGGGGCGGGAGAAGGGGAGCTTGCGACTGCGGACCGGGCCCAGGGAAGGGCTCGCAGCCCTTACCAGCGGGGAAAACCGTCCCGGGTCACGAAGCGGATCTCGGTGGTGAGCCGCCCCTCGAACCAGGTGTCGAAGCTCACCTCGCCGGGCCGCTCCATCACCCGGAAGCCCTTCTGAGAGGGCGGGTCGATCTGCAGGAAGCGGAGCTGGCGCGTGAGCACCCGGACGGTCATGGAGACCCGCATCGGGTAGTAGCCGTCCAGGAACTTGCGCATGAAGGGGCCGCTCGCCAGGCTGAACGTCCCGTCGCCGTTGTCCCGCAGCGCCCGCCCTTCCGCCTTGAGACACACCCGGGCGCCCGGCCCCACGTGGCGAAGCTGCACCGACGCCCCCTCGACCCAGGCCCGCTGGACGCCGTGGAAGGACTCCACTTGCAGGTTGCGGATCCGCTCGGGGTTGAACACGATCTGCAGGGCGCTCACCTGGTCCAGGTTTTCGTGGCACTGGCGCAACCCCGTCCACCCGTCGTCCAGGCTCTGGTCGGTGATGATGACGGTGTTGTGGTGATGGTGGACCGGCTTCCCGGGCGGCGCCTCCAGGAACCGCAGCTCCCCCTCGTTCACGTTCGCCGCCGAGGCGGTCTCGAACGCCGGGAAATCGGGGGCATCGGCGGGGGTAGCGCTGGCTCCGTGGGCGGGGAATGCTATCGCCAACGCGGCCAGCAGGCAGCAGCGGGCTGGATTCATGGGTTTCCTCGCGCCTCTCTCCTATGGTAGCACCGGGCGGCCTGCCGGACACGGAATGCGCCCTGGTATATGATCGGCCTTGCAGGCCGGTGGCGGGCGAAACGGGGGCGATGGGAGACGCGAATTCGAGAAAACGGACAGGGAAGGGCGTGCTCGGCTGGATCGCCCTGGGGCTCGTCGCCGCGGTCGCCTGGGCGGCGGAGCCGACTGTCACCGAGGTCATTCCGTTGCGCCACCGCACCCTGGAGCAGGTGCTGCCCGTGATCCAGACCCTGGCCGGGCCCGAAGGGGCGGTCACGGGCATCGGCAACCGGCTCGTTGTCCGCGCCACGCCCCGGCGCCTGGCGGAGATCCGGCGCGTTGTGGAGGAGATCGACACGCCGCCCCGGCGGCTTCTGGTCTCCGTGCGCCAGGACGGCGAAGGAGCCTCGGTCCGGCGGGGGGTGGAGATTTCGGCCCGAGCGCGCCTCGGCGGCGAGGCCCGCGCGGCGATTCCGCCTTCCGAGCGGACCGATGGCCGGGAGCTCGACGCCGTGTATTCGAGCGGCGACGCCCGGCTCCGGGCCCGGATCGGCGAGCGCCGGGTCCAGGAGCGGGAGCGCGGCACCCAGACGCTTCAAGTGCTCGAGGGCGGCGAAGCGTTCATCCAGGTGGGCGCGGCCGCCCCGGTGCCGGAGCGCACGGTGGTGGAGACGCCCCACGGCACCCGGATCGTGGAGAGCGTCCAGTACCGGGAGGCGGCGACCGGCTTCTACGTGCGCCCCCTGGTTTCCGGCGATTCGGTCCTGCTCTCCATCCGCACCGTCCGCGACCGCTTCACCGGTGACCGGTCCGGCGGCATCGACACGCAGCAGGTGGAGACCCAGGTGTCCGCCCGGCTCGGGGAATGGATCGAGCTGGGCGCCGTCGCCCAGGACAGGGGACAAGGCGCCACGGCGATTTTCTCCCGAGGCGAGGCGTCCGAAGCCGAGCGGCGCCGGGTCTTCATCAAGGTGGATGAGTTGCGTTGAAGGCACGACCGGCCCGGAGGAGGGCACTCCGCTCTCTGTATAATCGAGGGATCACGCACCGCCCGCGCGCCGCCTTATGCCGCCCGTCTTTCGCAAGCTCGGCTTCCGCCTGTCCGCCATTCTGGTCGTGTTTTTCATCGTCGCCGTTCTGGCCATCGGGCTGACCCTTTACGTCTCCTGGAAGCTGCAGGGCGGCGCGGCGGCCATCAACGATCTGGGGAGCGAGCGCATGCGCTCCTACCGCATCGCCTTCCTCCTCTCCCAGGTCGCGGCGGAGCCGGGGCGCCGGGGCGAGCTCGCGGCCGCGGTGCGCCAGGAAGTGGACACGTTCGAACGGGTGCTGGAAGGCCTCGACCGGGGCGATCCCAGCCGCCCGCTCCTGATTCCCGGCGAGCCCGAGATCCGCAGCCAGTTGCGCGAGATCCAATCCGCCTGGACCCAGCGGATCAGGCCGCGGATCGAGGACATCCTGGCCGCCGCCGACCCGGCGGAGCAGGCCCGGCGGGTGGCCCAGTACCGGCCCGAGGTGGACGCCTTCGTCCACCGGATCGATTCCCTGGTGCGCGCCATCGAGCGGGCGAGCTCGGGCAACACGGCCCTACTGGAGACCCTGCAACTAGGGCTCCTGGCGCTGGCCATCGCCGGCACGATCATCCTCATCTACCTGGTCTTCCTGTTCGTGATCCGCCCGGTGATGAGCTTGCAGGAGGGCGTGCAGCGCATGGAGCGGGAGGATTTTACAGCGCGGGTGCCCGTGGAAAGCGACGACGAGTTTGGTGACCTGGCCCGGGGCTTTAACCGCATGGCCGACCACCTGCAGGACCTCTACGCCACCCTGGAGCGGCGGGTGCAGGACAAGACCCAGCGGCTGGAGGACAAGAACCGGGAGCTTGCCATCCTCTACGACGTGTCCACCTTCCTCAACGAGCCGGCCGACATCGAAACGCTGTGCCGCGGCTTTCTGGAGAAGCTCATGGTGGTGTTTCAGGCCGACGGGGGATCGGTGCGGATGGCGGATCCGAAGACGGAGCAGATCCACCTGTACGTGTACCAGGGGCTCGATCCCCAATTCGCCTCCGAGGAGCGCTGCCTGCGCGTGGGCGAATGCCTGTGCGGCGAGTCCGTCCAGCAGGGCCAGTCCGTGGTGCAGGTATTCGCCGCGAGCCCGCCCCCCGACATGCTGTACAAATGCCGGCAGGTGGGGTTCGCCTCGGTGTCGGTCTTCCCGATCCGGGCGCACAAGCAGGTGCTGGGATTGTTCAACCTGTATTTCCGCCGTGGGCGCGAGTTCACCCCCCAGGAGCGCCACATGCTGGAAACCCTGGGCCAGCACCTGAGCATCGCCATCGAGAACCAGCGCCTGGTATCCCGGGAGCGGGAGCTGGCGGTCTCCGAGGAGCGCAATCTCCTCGCCCAGGAGCTGCACGACTCCATCGCCCAGTCCCTGGCGTTTCTTAATTTGCAGGCGCAGATGCTGGAGCAGTCCATCAAGAAGGCGGACTGTGAGCGGGCGCTGGAGGAGCTGGCCCAGATCCGGGAAGGCATCCAGGAAAGCTACGACGACGTGCGGGAGCTGCTGGTCCACTTCCGGCTGCGCTCCGGCGCGGTAGACATGGAGGAGGCCCTCAAAAGCGCTTTGGAGAAGTTCGAGGGACAGACGGGGATTTCCAGCCGGCTGCGGGCGAGCGGCATGGGCATGCCGCTCGCGCCGGAGCAGCAGCTCCAGGTGCTGCACATCGTGCAGGAGGCCTTGTCCAACGTGCGCAAGCACGCTCAGGCCACCGAAGTGCGGGTGGAGATGAAGCGGGGGCGTGATTACCGCTTCGACGTGGTGGACAATGGGCAGGGGTTCGACGCCCGGCAGGTGCTGGACAAGGGCGACGGCCACGTGGGCTTGAAGATCATGCGGGAGCGGGCCCACCGCATCGGCGGCAAGCTCGAGGTGAGCTCGGCCCCGGGGAAGGGGACGCGCGTGACGCTCACGCTCCCGGTCGCGCAACGGGAGGCGGCGTGACGGAAAAGGTGCGGGTTCTGCTGGTGGACGACCACGCCCTCTTCCGCAGCGGCGTGAAGGCGTTGCTTTCGCGCCAGGAGGGCATCGAGGTGGTGGGCGAGGCCGCCGACGGGCTGGAGGGCGTCAAGCGGGCCAAGCAGCTCAAGCCCCACGTGGTGCTGCTGGATCTGCACATGCCGGGCTTGAGCGGGCGCGATACCTTGAAGCTGCTGCTGGAAGAGCTGCCCGAGGTGCAGGTGGTGATGCTCACCGTGTCGGAGGACGCCGAGGACCTGATGGAAAGCCTCAAGGCGGGGGCCCGCGGCTACCTGCTCAAGAACATCGAGACCGAGCACCTGGTGGACAGCATCCGCCGCGCCGCCCGGGGCGAGCCGGTGATGTCGCCCCAGATGACCGGGAAGCTCCTCCAGGGAATCCAGGGCTTCGCCCGGGGCGACGCGCCGGCTTCCGCGTCGGAGCGGGACAAGTTGAGCCCGCGGGAGCGGGAAATCCTGGCGCTGCTCGCCCGCGGCGCGAGCAACAAGGAAATCGGGCGCGCCCTCCATCTGGCCGAAAGCACCGTCAAGATCCACGTCCAGCACATCCTGCGCAAGCTCAATCTCTCGAGCCGGGTGCAGGCGGCCGTGTATGCCGTGGAGCAGGGGCTGGTGCCGAAACAGTAAGCCCCCTTTCCTGCGGGGCTACTTCTTCCCGATCACGTCCTCGGCCCAGGTGAGGGCCGCCACCACGTGGGGGAAGCCGATGGTGCTCACGAGCAGCAGCAGGGCGTGGTGGATTTCCTCCCGGGTCGCCCCCGCGGCCAGGGCCCGGCGCACGTGGCTGTGCACGGCCCCTTCGGAGCGGGTCGCGGCGGCGGCCGCCAGTTGGATCAGATGGCCCGTCTTTTCATCCAGTGGACCGGCCTCCCGGACCCGCTGGCCCAATTGCTCCAGCGCGTCGAAGATCGGGCCGTGGGCCTTCTTGAGCTGCAAATAAGCCTTGGGGGCCTTGTCCTTCGCCATGGCGGCTTCTCCTCTCGTGGTTTGGGTTATAAGCCCTGAACGGGCCCGGCACGGGGCCTTCAGGAGCTTCCAAGCCATTGTAAATCAAAGCGTCGCGGTTCCCGTCGTCCCCAAGAACTAGTCCTTCCGGCGGATGGGGGCGGCCGCTTTCCTCCCTCGTCCGGCCAGGTCCCATCCTCCTACCGCCGCGGCGCTTTCCGCCGTTCGCCGAATAGGCGCGGGCCGCGGGGCGCCGTAACCTGTCATCGTCGTTCAAGGGATCGCGATCCGGCGGGAAAAGCGGGTCGCGGCACGAACCAGGGAGACGGTCATGGCAAGCCAGGCGTACAAGCAGGTGTCGGTGCTGGCGGCGAGCACCTTCGCCTTCACCGTGTGCTTCGCGGTGTGGGTGATGTTCTCCATCATCGGCATCCCCATCAAGGAAACCCTCGGGCTCAACGAGACCCAGTTCGGGCTGCTGGCGGCGACCCCCATCCTCACCGGCTCCCTGATCCGGCTGCCCCTGGGGATGCTCACCGACAAGTACGGCGGCCGCGTCGTGTTCTTCGTTCTCATGCTGTCCACCGTGGTGCCCATCTATCTGCTCTCTCACGCCACCGAGTTCTGGCAGTACCTGGCGCTGGGGCTGTTCGTCGGCCTGGCCGGAGGCTCCTTCTCGGTGGGCATTGCCTACGTGGCCCGCTGGTTCAGCAAGGGCCGCCAGGGCTTCGCCATGGGCATCTTCGGCGCCGGCAATGCCGGCGCCGCCCTCACCAAGTTCGTGGCGCCGACCCTGGTGGTGGCCTTCGGCTGGCAGATGGTGCCCAAGGTCTACGCCGCGGCCATGCTCGTCACCGTGGTCCTGTTCTGGCTGTTCACCTATACCGACAAGGGCCACCACGTGCACTCCAGCGTCACGTTCCGGGATCAGCTCAGGGCGCTCAAGGACCCCAACGTGTGGAAGCTGTGCCAGTACTACTCCATCGTGTTCGGCGGCTACGTAGCGTTGAGCCTGTGGATGACCAAGTACTACATCAACGAGTACGGCTTCGGCATCCAGACGGCGGCGCTGATCGCCTCCATCTTCGTCCTGCCCTCGGGCGTGATCCGGGCCGCCGGCGGCTGGCTGTCCGACCGCTACGGCGCCCACCCGGTGACCTGGTGGGTCATGCTGGTGTCGTGGGTGTGCCTGTTCTTCATGTCCTATCCCCAGACCGAGATGACCATCCAGACCATCCATGGGCCGCTCTCGCTCCACATCGGCCTCGACGCCTGGATGTTCACCGCGCTGCTGTTCGTGGTGGGCATCGCCTGGGGCTTCGGCAAGGCCTCCGTGTTCAAGTACATCTCGGATCAGTACCCCGACAACATCGGCGTGATTTCTGGAATCGTGGGCCTGGTGGGCGGGCTGGGGGGCTTTCTCCTGCCCATCATGTTCGGCGCGCTGGTGGACGTGACCGGCGTGCGCTCCAGCATCTTCATGCTGCTCTGGGGCGTGACCCTCGTCTCGCTCGTCTGGATGTACTGGAGCGAGATCGTCCCTGCGCGGCGCAACGGCAAGGCCGGCGCCCCGGTGTTGGCGACGAGGTAAGCGCGGTTTCCACTTAAAAGGAGAGGATCATGGCAACCCGCGTGTTGACCAGCTGGAACCCGGAGGACCGGACGTTCTGGCAGACCCATGGCAAGCGAATCGCCACGCGCAACCTCTGGATCTCCATCCCGGCGCTGCTGCTGGCCTTCGCCGTGTGGATGGTGTGGAGCGTGGTGGTGGTGAACCTGCCCCACATCGGCTTCCAGTTCACCACCAACCAGCTCTTCTGGCTGGCGTCGGTGCCGGGCCTGTCGGGGGCGACCCTGCGCATCTTCTACTCCTTCATGGTGCCCATTTTCGGCGGCCGGCTGTGGACCACCGTCTCCACGGCGTCACTGGCGATCCCGGCGGTGTGGATGGGCTTCGCGGTCCAGGATCCGGAGACGTCCTACCTGACGTTCCTGGCGATCGCCCTGCTGTGCGGCTTCGGCGGCGGCAACTTCGCCTCCAGCATGGCCAACATCAGCTTCTTCTTCCCCAAGTCGAACCAGGGCACGGCCCTGGGGCTCAACGCCGGCCTGGGCAACCTGGGGGTGTCGGTGGTGCAGTTCGTCGTGCCCCTGGTGATCACCACCGCCGTGTTCGGCGCCTTCGGCGGCGAGCCCCAGACCTGGGTGAAAGGGGAGGTGACCAGGCAGATGTGGCTGCAGAACGCCGGCTTCATCTGGGTGCCCTTCATCCTCGCCTCCACCCTAGCCGCCTGGTTCGGCATGAACGACATCGCCTCGGCCAAGGCGTCCCTGGCGGAGCAGGCGGTGATCTTCCGCCGCAAGCACAACTGGCTCATGTGCTGGCTCTATATCGGCACCTTCGGCTCGTTCATCGGCTATTCGGCCGGCTTCCCGCTCCTCATCAAGACCCAGTTCCCGGGCGTGGACCCCTTGCAGTACGCCTTCCTCGGTCCCCTGGTGGGGGCCTTGATCCGCCCCGTGGGCGGCTGGATGTCGGACAAGCTGGGCGGCGCGCGGGTGACCTTCTGGAACTTCATCGTGATGGCCCTAGCGGTGGTCGGCGTCCTGTACTTCCTGCCGAAGGGGACCACCGGCGGCTTCGCCCTGCCTTGGGGCCCCGCCGAGGGCAGCTTCACCGGCTTCTTCGCCATGTTCATGCTGCTGTTCCTCACCACCGGCATCGGCAACGGCTCCACGTTCCGCATGATCCCCATCATCTTCCGCACCCTGCACGAGCGCTGGAGCGCGGGGCGGGGCCAGGCGGCTCAGGTGGAAGCGGCGCGCAGCGCCGGCAAGGAGGCGGCGGCGGTGCTGGGCTTCAGCTCGGCGGTGGCGGCCTACGGCGCCTTCTTCATCCCCAAGTCCTACGGCACGTCCATCGCCCTGAGCGGCGGACCCGAGGCGGCGCTCTGGGTCTTCATCGCCTTCTACGCGACCTGCATCGCGGTGACGTGGTGGTTCTATTCCCGCAAGCACGCGGAGGTGCCGTGCTGACGGCGCAAAGGGGGAAGGGCGGGCGTCCGTCGACGCCGCCTCTCCCTTCCCGGGTCACGGACAACGCTTCACGGAGAAATCGATGAGTCACTTTCTGGATCGGCTGAGGTATTTCATCAAGAACGAGCCCACCTTCGCCAACGGGCACGGTGTCGTCAGGGACGAGGACCGCACCTGGGAGGACGCCTACCGCATGCGCTGGCAGCACGACAAGATCGTGCGCTCCACCCACGGCACCAACTGCACCGGCTCTTGCAGTTGGAAGATTTACGTGAAAGGCGGCATCGTCACCTGGGAGACCCAGCAGACCGACTACCCGCGCACGCGCCCGGACATGCCCAACCACGAACCGCGGGGCTGCGCCCGGGGTGCCAGCTACTCCTGGTACCTTTACAGCGGCAACCGGCTCAAGTACCCGATGGTGCGCGGGCGGTTGATGAAGTTGTGGCGGCAGGCGCGGGAGAAGCTCAGCCCCGTGGAGGCCTGGGGGAGCATCGTCGAAGATCCGGCCAAGGCGCGTGCCTTCAAGTCGGTGCGGGGCCTGGGCGGCTTCGTGCGGGCCACCTGGGACGAGGTGAACGAGATCATCGCCGCGGCCAACGTGTACACCATTAAGACCTACGGCCCCGATCGGGTGATCGGATTCTCGCCCATCCCCGCCATGTCCATGGTGTCCTACGCGGCCGGAAGCCGTTACCTCTCCCTGATTGGCGGGGTGTGCATGAGCTTCTACGACTGGTACTGCGACCTGCCCCCCTCCAGCCCCCAGACCTGGGGGGAGCAGACTGACGTGCCGGAATCGGCCGACTGGTACAACGCCACCTATCTCATCGCCTGGGGTTCCAACGTGCCCCAGACCCGCACCCCCGACGCCCACTTCTTCACCGAGGTGCGCTACAAGGGGGCGAAGACCGTGGCGGTGACCCCCGACTATTCCGAGGTGGCGAAGCTCTGCGACCTGTGGCTGCCGGCGAAACAGGGCACGGACGCCGCCCTCGGCCTGGCCATGGGCCACGTGATCCTCAAGGAATTTCACCTCTCGGGCAAGAGCGAGTATTTCCGCGACTACGCCCGGCGCTACACCGACCTGCCGTTCCTGGTGCTGCTCGAGAAGAAGGGCGAAGGCTACGTGGCGGACCGGCTGGTGCGGGCTTCCGACTTTCCCGGCAAGCTGGGGCAGGAGAACAACCCCGAATGGAAGACGGTGGCGTTCGACGAGTTGACTGGCAAGCTGGTGGTCCCACTTGGCAGCATCGGTTTTCGCTGGGGTGAGTCGGGAAAGTGGAACCTCGAGCAGAAAGACGCCTGCACCGGAAACGACATAAGTGCGAGGCTCACGCTGCTGGGCTGCCACGACGCGGTGGTGCCGGTAGCGTTCCCCTATTTCGGCGGTCGCCCCCACGAGCACTTCCCCCACAACCCTAACGACGAGGTGTTGCTGCGCAACCTTCCGGCGAAGCGGGTCGAGCTGGCCGGCGGCGAAGCGCTGGTCGCCACGGTCTACGATCTCATGATGGCCAACTACGGCCTGGATCGGGGCCTCGGCGGGGATAACGTGGCGACCTCCTACGACGACGACGTGCCCTACACGCCGGCGTGGCAGGAGCGGATCACCGGCATCCCCCGCGACCGGGTGATCCAGGTGGCTCGGGAGTTCGCCGACAACGCTGACAAGACCCGGGGCAAGTCCATGATCATCATCGGCGCGGCCATGAATCACTGGTACCACATGGACATGAACTACCGGTCGGTCATCAACATGCTGGTGTTCTGCGGCTGCGTCGGCCAGTCGGGGGGCGGCTGGGCCCACTACGTGGGGCAGGAGAAGCTGCGGCCCCAGACCGGCTGGACTGCCCTCGCCTTCGCCCTGGACTGGAGCCGGCCGCCGCGGCACATGAACTCCACGTCCTTCTTCTACGCCCACACCGACCAGTGGCGCTACGAGAAGCTCAAGGTGTCCGAGATCCTGTCGCCCCTCGCCAATCCGAACGAGTACCGCGGCAGCCTCATCGACTTCAACGCGCGCGCCGAGCGCATGGGCTGGCTACCTTCCGCTCCCCAGCTCGCGGCGAATCCCCTGGAGGTCACCAAGGCTGCCGCCGCGGCGGGGATGGATCCCAAGGATTACGCGGTGCAGGCCCTTAAAAACGGCAGCCTCAAGCTCGCCTGCGAGGACCCGGACAATCCGGTGAACTTCCCGAGGAACCTGTTCGTCTGGCGCTCCAACCTCCTGGGTTCCTCGGGCAAGGGCCACGAGTACTTCCTCAAGCATCTGCTGGGAACCCAGCACGGGGTGCAGGGCAAGGACCTAGGCGATACGGGGGGCGAGAAGCCGCTGGAAGTGGCGTGGCACGACCAGGCGCCCGAAGGCAAGCTGGACCTGCTGGTGACCCTGGACTTCCGCATGTCCACCACTTGCCTGTACTCGGACATCGTGCTGCCCACCGCCACCTGGTACGAGAAGAACGACCTCAACACCTCCGACATGCACCCCTTCATCCATCCCCTGTCGGCGGCGGTAGACCCGGCGTGGCAGGCCCGTAGCGACTGGGAGATCTACAAGAGCATCGCCCGCAAGTTCTCCGAGCTGGCGGTGGGGCACCTGGGCGTGGAAAAGGATCTGGTGCTTGCGCCCCTCCTGCACGACACGCCCGCCGAGCTGGCCCAGCCCTTGGAGGTCAAGGACTGGAAGAAGGGCGAGGTGGAGCTGATCCCCGGGAAGACCGCCCCCCAGATGACGGTGGTGGAGCGGGACTATCCCAACACCTACAAGAAATTCACCGCCCTGGGACCCCTCATGGCCAGGCTGGGCAACGGCGGCAAGGGCATCGGCTGGAACACCGAGCAGGAGGTGCAGGGGCTGGCGAAGCTCAACTCCACGGTAGCCGAGGAGGGGGTGTCCAAGGGGCTGCCCCGGATCGAGAGCGACATCGACGCGGCGGAGGTGATCCTGTACCTCGCCCCCGAAACCAACGGGGAGGTGGCGGTGAAGGCCTGGGAGGCCCTGTCGAAGGTCACCGGGCGCGATCACGCCCATCTGGCCCTCGCCCGGGAAGAGGACAAGATCCGCTTCCGAGACCTGCTCGCCCAGCCCCGCAAGATCATCTCTTCCCCCACCTGGTCGGGGCTGGAGAGCGAGCACGTGTCCTATAACGCCGGCTACACCAACGTCCACGAGCTGATCCCCTGGCGCACCCTTACCGGGCGCCAGCAGCTCTACCAGGATCATCCGTGGATGCGGGCCTTCGGCGAGGCGCTGGTCGCTTATAAGCCGCCCATCGACACCAAGACGGTGCGGGAGCTCCTGGGCCAGCGGGGCAACGGCCATCCCGAAGTGGTGCTCAACTTCATCACGCCCCACCAGAAGTGGGGCATCCACTCCACCTACACCGACAACCTGCTAATGCTGACCCTGTCCCGGGGCGGCCCCATCGTGTGGATCTCGGAAGCCGACGCCCGCAAGGCCGGCATCGAGGACAACGACTGGATCGAGGCCTACAACCTGAACGGGGCGCTCACCGCCCGGGCGGTGGTGTCCCAGCGGGTGCCGGAGGGGATGGTGCTCATGTACCACGCCCAGGAGAAGATCGTGAACACCCCGGGATCGGAAGTGACCGGCCTGCGGGGCGGCATTCACAACTCGGTGACCCGCGCCTGCCCCAAGCCCACCCACATGATCGGCGGCTACGCCCAGCAGAGTTACGGCTTCAACTACTACGGCACCGTGGGCTCCAACCGGGACGAGTTCATCATCGTGCGCAAGATGGCCAAGGTGGACTGGCTCGATCGGCCCCACGCGGAAGCCGGCGCATGAAAACCCAGGAGACATGAAATGAAAGTCAGAGCCCAGATCGGGATGGTGTTGAACCTGGACAAGTGCATCGGCTGCCACACTTGTTCCGTCACCTGCAAGAACGTGTGGACCTCGCGCCCTGGCATGGAATACGCGTGGTTCAACAACGTGGAGACCAAGCCCGGGATCGGCTACCCCAAAGAGTGGGAGAACCAGGGCAAGTGGAAGGGCGGCTGGAAGCGCTTGTCCAACGGCGAGATCGTGCCGCGCATCGGACCCCGCTGGCGGGTGCTTTCTTCCATCTTCGCCAATCCCGACCTGCCGGAGATCGACGACTACTACGAGCCGTTCACCTTCGACTACGAGCACCTGCACAACGCGCCCCTCTCCGAGACCGCGCCGGTGGCCCGCCCGAGATCGCTCATCACCGGCGAGCGGATGGAGAGAATCGAATGGGGGCCCAACTGGGAGGAGATCTTGGGGGGCGAGTTCGCCAAGCGCTCGAAGGACAAGAATTTCGACCAGGTGCAGAAGGAGATCTACGGCCAGTTCGAGAACACCTTCATGATGTACCTGCCGCGGCTGTGCGAGCACTGCCTGAACCCGACCTGCGTCGCCGCGTGCCCCTCGGGCTCCATCTACAAGCGGGAGGAGGACGGCATCGTCCTCATCGACCAGGACAAGTGCCGCGGCTGGCGCATGTGCGTCTCGGGCTGTCCCTACAAAAAAATCTATTTCAACTGGCAATCGGGCAAGGCGGAGAAGTGCATTTTCTGCTACCCCCGCATCGAGGCGGGACAGCCCACCGTGTGCGCCGAGACCTGCGTCGGGCGCATCCGCTACCTGGGCGTGCTGCTCTACGACGCCGACCGCATTCAGGAGGTGGCGAGCGTGGAGGACGAGAAGAGCCTGTACCGGGCCCAGCTCGGGATCTTCCTCGACCCCTTCGCCGCCGAGGTGATCGAGCAGGCGCGCTCCGACGGCGTTCCGGAGGCCTGGATCCAGGCTGCCCAGGCCTCGCCGGTGTACAAGATGGCGGTGCAGTGGAAGGTGGCCCTGCCCCTGCATCCGGAGTACCGCACCCTGCCCATGGTCTGGTACGTCCCGCCCCTGTCCCCGATCCAGGCGGCGGCCAACGCCGGCCACCTGGCCTCCGACGGGGTGATCCCGGACGTGTCCCAGCTTCGCATCCCCCTCAAGTACCTGGCCAACCTGCTCACTGCCGGCGACGAGGCGCCGGTCAAGCTCGCCCTGGAGCGCATGCTCGCCATGCGCGCCTACATGCGGGGCCGGCACGTGGAGGGGAAGGCGGACGCGGAGGTGCTGCGGCGGGTGGATCTCTCCGAAGCCCAGGTGGAGGAGATGTACCGCATCATGGCCATCGCCAACTACGAGGACCGGTTCGTGATCCCCACCACCCACCGGGAGTACGCCGAGGACGCGTACGACCTGCGGGCCTCCTGCGGCTTCAGCTTCGGCAACGGCTGCTCGGACGGCACGTCCAAGCCGAGCCTCTTCGGCGGCAAGAAGCGGGTGATCCCCCTCAAGGAGGTGGCGAAATGAAGACCTATCAGGTGCTGGGGGCGCTGCTCGGCTATCCCGACGCGGCCCTGATCGAAGCCTTGCCCGAGCTGGCGGAAGCGATCGAGATGGAAGCGCTGTTGCGCGGCGACGAGCGGGCGCGGCTGCTCACCTTCATGGCGGAGTTGCAGAACGCCGACCTGCTCGAGCTGCAGGAGCGCTACGTGGGCCTGTTCGACCGCAGCAGGGCGCTCTCGCTCCATCTCTTCGAGCACGTGCACGGGGAGTCCCGGGACCGGGGCCAGGCCATGGTGGACCTCAAGGGGCTGTACGCCTCCAAGGGCCTGCGGCCCGTCGGGGACGAGCTGCCGGACTTCCTGCCGGCGTTCCTGGAATACCTGTCCCAGTGCGAGCCGGGGGAGGCGCGCGAGCTGCTGGCGGAAACCGCCCACATCCTCTGCGCGCTCCACTGCCGCCTCGGCAAGCGCTCGAGCCCCTATGCGACGGTCTTCGGCGCGCTGCTGGCACTTGCGGGCGAGAAGCCGCTGCCGGATGCGGGTGCGCTGGCGCAAGAGCCGGACGACTCGAGCCCCGAGGCCCTGGACGCGGCCTGGGCGGAAGAGCCGGTGACCTTCGGGCCCGGGGCGCCATCCGCGGGCGCTGTTTGCGGACAGCCTGCCGCAGGCGCGCCGGCGGTGGTGCAGTTCCGCGGCTGGCCGCAGCGGATTGCCCGTTAGTCTAAAGACGAGGAAAAGACCATGGCTTACCTCCATCAGTTTCTGTTCGGCATCTATCCCTACATCGCCCTGACCGTGTTCCTGCTGGGCAGCCTGATCCGCTTCGACCGGGGGCAGTACACCTGGAAGAGCGACTCCTCCCAGCTCCTGCGGCGGGGCCAGCTCCGGTGGGGCAGCAACCTGTTCCACGTGGGCATCCTGTTCCTGTTCTTCGGGCACCTGGTGGGCTTATTGACCCCCCATTGGGTCTACGAGCCCTTCCTTGGCGCCGGGACCAAGCAGCTCCTGGCCATGGTTTCCGGCGGCATCGCCGGGCTCATGACCTTCGCCGGGCTGGTGCTGCTGATCCACCGGCGCCTGGCGGAGCCGCGCATCCGCGCCGTCAGCACCCCCATGGACTTCGTGGTGCTGTTCTGGATCCTGATCACCCTGCTGCTGGGGCTTTTGAGCATCGTCTCCTCGGCCCAGCACCCGGATGGGAGCGTGATGCTGGCCCTCTCCGAATGGGCTCAGCGTATCGTCACCTTCCGCGGCGGCGCCGCGGAGGTGATGGCGAGCGCGCCCCTCGTCTTCAAGGTCCACCTGTTCTTCGGGATGACCTTGTTCCTGTTGTTTCCGTTCTCCCGGCTAGTGCACGTGTGGAGCGGCTTCGCCGCGGTGGCCTACCTGTTCCGGCCGTATCAGCTCGTGCGGGCGCGCAGCCTCGCCAGGCGGCCGACGCTTTGAGCTAGATCAAGGGCCCCGCCTCCCTTTCCGGTGTTAAATTAGGAACCCGGTGCGGGCGGGGAAAGCCCGCGCCGGCGTTCGCCTCCGAAATTCCCGAGCCGGCTCGCCGCGATGCACCGTCGAAACAAGCTCTTCGTCGTCATGGGGCTCCTGTGGGGGCTCGCCGGGGGCCTGCTGGCCCTCGTGCACCTCGCCCACCCGGGGCTCGTGCCCGGCAACGTCCCCCGGGCCCACGGCCATTTGATGCTGCTGGGTCTCACCCTCATGACCATTTACGGGGTAGGGCTCCACGTGATCCCCCGCTTCGGGGGCTACCCCTTGCGCTCGGAAAAGCTGGCCAGCTTGCAGTTCTGGCTGGCCAACCTGGGATTACCGGTCATGGTGGCCGGCTGGCTCGGCACCCTGGACGCCCTGGTGGCGATCGGCGGGTTCATGAGCGTCGCCGCCATGGCCCTCTTCGCCGTCAACATGGTCTTCAGCGTGCGGCTGCGCTCGCCCCTGGATGCCCGATGACCGAATACCGGGGCTGCGAGCTTCCTCCCGATCTTTGGTACGACCTGGATTACCTCTGGGTGGCGCCGGAACCCGACGGCACCTATCGCATCGGCATCACCGACCCGTCCCAGACCATGGCCGGGCGGGTGCAGTACGTGACCTTGAAGCCTGTGGGCACCCATCGCCAATGGAAAAAGCCCCTGGCGCGGCTGGAGTCGGGCAAGTGGGCGGGCGGCATCCCGGCGCCCTTCGACGGCGTCATCGTGGCGGTCAACGACCGGGTGCTGGCCGATCCGGGCCTGATCAACATCGCCCCCTACGGCGACGCCTGGCTGGTCAAGATGAAGCCCGATATCCCGGAGCGGGCCCTCGAACATCTGGTCACCGGGGCGGAGGCGGTGGAGAAACTCAAGGCCTGGATCGACCGCTACGACGTCCAGTGCATGCGGTGCGCCCAATGAGTAGCCGGCCGGCAGCCGCGGGTGATGGGGGCTCCCCCGGCCCCAGGATCACGGTGCAGCTCCTGGTATCCGAGTGGTGTCCCACCTGCCCCAGCGCCGAGGCGGTGTGGCGGCAGGTGGCAGCGGAAAAGGACATCCGCTTCGCGGTGGTGGACCTGGCCCAGCCGGAAGGGCGCGAGCTCGCCTCGCGCCTGCGGATCAAGACCGTGCCGGCGGTGGTGATCGACGGGAAGCTGGCGGCGGTCGGGGTGCAGTCGCCGGCGGAGGCGCGGGCCCTGGTGGCGGCCGCCCCTCCCCGGCCTAAAGGGCGCGCCTATCACGTTGGCATGATGCTTTCCCGGGACAATCGGGCCTTCGTGGTCTCGGCGATGGGCTACCTGGTCCTCTCCGGTCTGGCCCTGCTCCTCCAGGGCACGCTCCTCGCCGACGGGGCCACCCGGCCGGTCGCCATGCACCTGTTCGGCGCCGGTTTCGTGTTGATGCTGATCTACGGCTTGGGCGCCCACATGCTGCCCCGGTTCACCGGCAACCCCATCCGCGGCGGGGCCTGGGCCTGGCTCCAGCTCGCCCTCGCCCACGCGGGCGTCGTGGCGTATGCCTCGGGATTCCTCCTGGGATCCCGGTGGCTCGCCGTCGCGGGCAGTCTCGGCATGTGGCTCGCCCTCGCCGTGTTCGCCGGTCGAATCCTTCCGGTTCTCAAGGGAACGGAAGAGACCGGCAAAGGTCTGCCCGTAAGGCAGACCCCGTGAATTGCCGAGAACTTCCGAGAGGAGCGAGTCGATCATCATGAGCGCTTTACCCCGTCCTGCGCCGGGCTTCGACCAGCCCCTGGCGCTGCTGGAAGCTTGCCACGATCGCATCGAAAGCCGCTGTGTCCTGTTGCTGCGGCTGGTGGATCACCTGGAAAAACAGGGGCTGGACGAGGACGCCCGCCTGGCGGCGCGCCAGATCCTGTCCTACTTCGACGACGCCGGGGTGAAACATCACCAGGACGAGGAGCAGGACCTGTTTCCGGTGATGCTGGAGACGGCCGGGGAAGCGCGAGAGGCGCTGGAACGCCTGATCGCCGGGCTGCAGGAGGACCACCGGCAGATGGAGCGGCTGTGGGCCGAGATCCGGGAGCCCCTCGCCGCCATCCGGGACGGGAACGCCGCGGAGCTGGACCTGGACCTGGCGCTGCGCTTCCAGGCCCTGTACCTCCCGCATATCGAGCAAGAGGAGCGGGAGCTCCTGCCCGCGGCCGCACGCCTGCTCACCCCCGAGCAGGTCCGTCGCCTCGGCGCTTCCATGGCGGCTCGCCGGGGCCTGAGGCTTGCGCCTAAGGAGTAGAACCTATCTCAAAATCGGGTAGGGTGCGTTGAGCGCAGCGAAACGCACCGCTGTTTCAGAGGCGTCGCGACGGTGCGCTGAAGCGCACCCTACCGCGCCGGCGATTTTGAGATAGGTTCTAGTCGTATTGGCCAGGGGTGTGCTTTGAGTGGTCGTTAGCCCAAAGGCACAGAGTCTTTCTCCAGCATGGCAGCCACTACGGCGCGAAGCCATGTGGGTGAGCAGTCCATCGCATCCAGCGTATTCTTGATTAGCAATCCCAATTCCGTGTCCCCTTGGAGCACAAGGCGGCGGCTGAAGAACAGGGTATCCGGATCCTCGAGCCTTGCGGCGAGCCGCAAGAAATCCACGGCTTGGGCGCGGAGGGTGAGGTCAGGAGGCTGCCGCCCGGCGCAGGGGCGGAAGCCCTGGGCGGTCAGCATGAACTCGACCCGTAGCCCCAGGTCCTCGGCCACGATGCGGATGCGCCGGCCCTCGATGGGCGCCAGAGCTTCCCGCGGCAGGAGGCTGCCCAGCAGCGCCAGGTTGAGGAGGGCGGCGAAGGCCGCCGACGGGGGATAGGCCGGCAGGCGCGCAAGCAACGCGGCGAGCGGCCGCGGAAACGCCGGCAGGATCACGCGTCCGTCTCCCCGGCCGAAGGCTCGTTGCGCGGCCGCGGCGGAACGAAGCGCATCACCTTGGCCAGAAGCGGCGCGTCGAGCCGCGCCTGGGCCTGGAAGCGCCCTTGATAAGCCGCCGCCTCCTGCTGGAGCTCGTAGCAGTTGGAGCCGGAGACGTCCATGAGCACCGCGGGGAGCCCGGCGTCGGCAAACGCCCGGTGGCGCTTGAGGTAGAAATGGCTGCAGCACATGCCCACGTAGGCAGCCCCTTCCTGCCGCAGCGCGTCCAGCGTCTCCAACAGATGCTCGTACTTGGTGACGGTGATGACCCGCATGCCCCGCTGCCGGGCCATGCGGTAGGCGTCCCCCACCTCGCACTTGCCGCACTCGGAGCAGCCGTCCCGATGGCGCCACTTGCACCAGACGGGCTTGGCGCAATAAGGCACCAGCATCACCGCCGCCCGGCCGAGGATCGTCTCGGCGGACGACCCATCCGGGCTGTGGATCATGACCGCGTTGGCCTCGGCGTGGGAGAGATCGGCCGCGTCCTGGAGGCGGCGGGTGTCCAGGGCAAGCCGGGCGAGCCGCGCCAAGTCTTGCGCCGCGAGCCCCGGCACTTCCACGGCGCCCGCTTCGATCAGTCCGGCGGCGCGCGCTACCCCGTCCTCCAGCGGCCACCCTCGCAGGCAGGCCGCCAACCGCTCCAGGGCCTCGCCGGGCTGGGCGTGGAGATCGGCGGCGAGCCGCACCTCGCCGAAAACGCGGGCGCCAGCGTCCACCTCGGCCTGCAGGCGCAGGGTGCTGGATTTCGCTTTGGTCAACACCTCGATCACGCCCGGTCCCGGCTCGGGCCATTCCACGAACCCGACCGCGCGACCCTCGTGGGCGAGGAGCGCCGGCGAGACCCGGACCGGAGCGGGCTCGATCGGCGCTGAAACCGGCCGCCAGCCGAATGCCTCGGCGATGGCTTCAGCGATCGCCTGGTGAATCGCCGAAAGAGGCGGCGCGCCGCCCGGTTGCTCGGCGAGGGTGGTGAGGCGGTCGCGGGCGGCGGCCAGGCCGTCCGGGGAAAGCTTCTCGGTGGGCACCCGTAACACTTCCAGCATCGCCTGGACGTCCACGTCCAAAAGGACCGTCCCGTGCACGAGCCACGCGCCCCCTTCCCGCACCGCGAACACGCTGGCGAGCTTGCGGCCGCCGATCTCCAGGTCGTTGGGCGCCTTGATCCGAACGGTGATTCCGAGGGAGGCAAGGGCTTGCGCTAGCGCCGCGGCGGCGTTCGCCAGCATGGATGGGAGGGAGAAAGGGCCGGCGAACGCGGACCCGGGCGCCACGAGGCTGAAGCCCGCTTGCCGGGGATCCAGGTACAGGGCGCCGCCGCCGGTCATGCGGCGGGCGACGTCGACGCCGCGGCGCGCGCAGACGTCCAACCGCAGCTCCCGTGGGGCGGCCTGGAAACGGCCCAGGCTTGCGGTGGGGAGGCTGCGGTGGAAGCGCAAGGTGGGACCGCGCCTTGCCGCGGCGCACGAGCGCAGCCACTGCCGGTCCAGGGCGTGGTTCTCCCGTCCGGGCCGAAGCCCCGTGTCCACGATCTGAAGCGGAAGGGATCCCATCTTCATGGCCTCGCCTGTCCGCGCCACCCCATGCCGGCGCCCCCGCGCCAGTAGCCGTCGCAGGGCGCCCCGGGCATGAGGGATTCGAGGGCCGCCAGGGCGGCCCGCAAATCCATGGTGCCATCCAGCACGGAGCGGAACACTTCGAGGACACGCCCCGTGTAGCGGGCCTGGGGGCTTACCCGGACGACATCGACGCGGAGCGCCCGCAGCTCGTCGAGGACCGGCAGCAGGTTGAGCACCTGGGCCGACAGGGTCTGGACGCCGTTCAACGTGAGGAACGGCTCGCCCTCCTGGGTGAAGAGGGAGAGCCCTTCCGGGTGGTCCAGGCAGCGGAACCGGCAATCGTCCTTCTGCAGGTTGTAGTGCCGCGCGGTGAAGCAGCGGGCGGAGAAGGCCAGGGGCAGCCGGCCGTAGACCCACGCTTCGGTCGCCACGCCCGGGGGGCGCTCCGCCTGGAGCGCCGCGAGGGCCGCTTGCGACATCTCCACCGGGACGACGAAGCGCACGGCACCCAGCTCGGCGAGGACGCCCAGGGTAGCTGGGTTGTAGACGTTGAGATGGGCGCCGGCGACGAAAGGCCCGCGGCCGGCGAGGCACTTGACCGCCGCCATGTCGTTGGCTTCCACTAGGAAGCAGCCGTTGGAAACGATGCGGCGCAGCGACTTCAGATCCGATTCCGATTCCACCAGGGCCTGGGTGGAGAGGACCACCTCCTTGCCGGCGGCGGCGAGCCGCTCCCCCAGGGCCAGCCAGTCCGGCAGCCGCAGGCTGTGGCGGCGGGAGCACACCGTCTCGCCCAGGTAGACGACGTCCAGCGGCGCCCGGGCGACCTCGTCGTAGAACGCGAAAAGCCGCTCCGCGCTCCAGTAGTAGAGGACCGGGCCCAGGGCCAGCTTCATGACGACATCATTTCCACGGCCGGTGATAGGCGCCCAGGGTACACTGCTGTCCTTCGGACACTGCGGCCAGCGCCTGGGCCCATTCGCGCCGTACGGCATAAGCGGCGGGATCCCGGCGGCAGGCGTCGATGGCCGCGCGCCACACCCGGGTGATTTGCTCCACGTAGGCCGGGCTGCGCTGGCGCCCCTCCAGCTTGATGGCGGCCACCCCCATGGCGGCGAGCTTCGGCAGGAGCGCCAGGGTATTCAGGCTCACCGGCTCCTCGAAGGCGTAGTACGCCTGGCCTGCCACCCGGTAGCGGCCTTTGCACAGGGTGGGGTAGCCCGCCTTTTCGCCGGGGGCGAAGCGGTTGACCAGCACCGGCCCGACGCGGGTGTCCATGCCTTCGCCCCGGGGCTCCCAGCGCACCGAGCGCGCCGGCGAGCAGGCGCCGGCGGTGTTGGGGGACTCGCCGGTCACGAACGAGGACAGCACGCAGCGTCCTTCCACCATCACGCACAGGCCTCCGAAGCCGAACACCTCGATCTCCACCGGGGTGCGGGCCACCACCTGCTCCACCTGGGCGAGGGAGAGGACGCGGGGCAGCACCGCGCGCCGGATGCCGAAGAGCTCCCGGTACAGCTCGATCGCCTCGTAGCTGGTGGCCGAGCCCTGTACCGAGAGATGCAGGGCGAGTCGCGGATGGGCGGTGGCCGCGTAGCGTAGGAGTCCCAGGTCGGCCAGGATCACCGCGTCCGCGCCCACGTCGGCGGCCCGGTCCACCGCGTCGGTCCAACGGCGCCAGCTTTGAGTCTGGGGATAGGTGTTGATCGCCACCAGCACCCGCGCTCCGCGGGCGTGGGCGTAGGCGATGCCCTGCCGAGCCGCGGCGGCGTCGAAGTTGAGGCCGGCGAAATTGCGCGCGTTGGTTTCGTCGCGAAAGCCGATGTAGACCCAGTCGGCGCCGTGGTCCACCGCCGCCTTGAGGGCGGGTAGGGTGCCGGCGGGGCAGACCAGCTCCATCGCGCTACCGGGAGTCGGGCTCCAGCGCTAGGTGGAACACCGACGAATCGATCTCGATGCCGCCCCGGGCCGCTTCGCCCACCACCACTCGCACCCGGTCGCCGTAGCGGGCGAGGCGCCGCAGGAATCGGTCGAGCCACAGCCGCTCCTTGCCCTGGAGACGGTTCACGTACAGGGTGAGCGTGGAGGGCGTGCACCCCAGGATGCGCCGGGCATGCCGCGCCGCGCGCCGGTAGAAACGGTGGTCGAGCCATCCTTCCAGCCGCAGGGACAAGCCGGAGCGGTTGAGTTCCAGCCCGGCGCGGCCCTGGGCGAGATAGCGCGCGAGAGCCTGGCGCATGACGGCGAAGCGGGCGGCGAGACCTTCGGGCGCCGCCTGCTCGCCGAAGCGCCGCTCGATGAAGGCCCGCATGGAGAGCGCGCAGATCCAGTCCACTACGGCCAGGGGCATTTTCCTGGGCGAGCGCCACGGCAGGCTCTTCAGAAACCACGCTGTGCGCTTCAGGCCTCCCGGCAGCACGCCGCGCACGAGCAGTCGCGCGACGATTCCCACCTGCTGCAGGGGACCGTACTCGCCGCTGTACACGGGCGCGGCCATGTGGGCAAGCTTGTTGGCGATGCGTCGGGCGATGGCCTCGTCGGCCAGCAGACGGCGGTAGAGGGCCTGGTAGCCCTCGATCATGGCGTCGTAGCTCATGCCCTTCGGCACCACGTTGGTGGCGGGGCGGGTGTTGTCCACCTCGTTCATCCCTTCCCGCAGCCGGCCTTCGGCGGCGAGCCGGGCGTGGAGGGGCGTCTTGGGCAGGGCGGTGAGGAGTCCCACCATGGCCGCCTGGATGCCCGCCTCGGTGATGAAGCGGTATTGCAGCTCGAAGGTCTGTTCCGTATCGGCGTCGAAGCCGACGATGAAGCCCCCCAGCACGTCGATGCCGTGGGCGTAAATGCGCTGGATCGAGGTGAGGATGTCCTCGTGGGTGTTCTGGGTCTTGCGGATCTCCTTGAGCGCCGCCGGGTCGGGGGATTCGATGCCGATGAACACCCAGTTGAATCCCGCTTCCCGCAGGAGCCGCAGCAGCTCCGGATCCTGGGCCACGTTGAGGGAGACTTGGGCGCCGAAGCGGAAGCGGTGGCGGTGGCGGGCCTGGTAGTCGATCAGGTGCCGCAGCAGCTCCCGGGCGAGGGCCCGGTGGCCGATCAGGTTGTCGTCCACGAAGAAGAGGTTGCGCACCCCTTGGGCGCGCAGCGCGTCCAGCTCCCGCTCCACCTGGGCCAGGGTCTTGTAACGGGGCTTGCGGCCGAACATGACGATGATGTCGCAGAACTCGCACAGGTACGGGCAACCCCGGGACACCTGGAGGGTGGCGGTGGTGTAGCGCGCGAGCTTGAGCAGGTCGAAGCGGGGCGTGGGGGAGTGCCGGAGATCCACCACACCGGTTTCGCGGTAGAGCCGTTCGGGCCGCCCCGCCTCTAGGTCGGCGCAAAAGCGCGGCCAGAGGTATTCCGCCTCCCCCGCTACCACCGTATCGGCCAGCTCCAGGTAGCGCTCCGGCACCAGGGAGGCGTAGCTTCCCCCGACCACCGTGCGGTAGCCGGCGGCCCGGTAGTAGCGCAGGAGTTCCTGTTGCCGGGCGAACTGCACCCCCATGCCGGCGATACCGATCAAGTCCGCTTGAGGCGCGAGGGGAAGGGGCTCCACGTTCTCGTCCACGATGGTCACTTTCCAGTGGGCGGGCGTGAGGGCGGCGAGGGTGGCGAGTCCCAGGGGCGGATTGACGGCGCGCTTTCCGGGCAGCACCCGGTCCACCGCCCAGCGGAAGCTCCAGAAGCTTTCTGGGTAGCGGGGATTGATGAGCAGCAATCGCATGGGACGCAGAGGCTAGCCAAAGGGATGTGGAAGGGCAATACGGTTCGGGCCCGCAGGCGCCGGAATCTCACACTTTTTTGATCTCGATCAAAAGATCGTTACAGGAGGGAGCCGGCACGGGGCGACAGCGGATAGAATGAGACCGATTCTTGGAGTTGTTCCGTTGCCTCGCCCATGGCTAGGCTGCATCTCACCGCCGCGCCCCACCGCACCTGGTTCTTCGCCGGGGCGGTGCAGCTCATCGCCACCATGGGGTGGTGGATGGGGGAACTGGGCGCGCGCTACGGGGGCTGGTTTTCGCCCCCCGCCTGGACCATGCCGCCGGGATGGCTACACGCCTATGTCATGCTCTACGGCGTGTTCCCTTTCTTCATCTTTGGCTTTCTGATGACCGCGGTGCCCAACTGGCTGGGGGAGGGGAGCATTCCCAAGGCGTGCTATGTCCCGGCCGCCGGATTGATGCTGGCGGGGGCGCTCGCGACTTATGCCGGGACGACGGCGGGGTCCGCTTTCCTGCTCTTGGGAACGGGACTCGCCCTGGCCGGCTGGGCGCTGGCCTGGAGCGGGCTCTTCGATCTGGTGCGGCGGACGACTCGCCCCGACCGGCGCTATCCCATAGTTGTACTCACCCTGACTGCCGTCGGGTTCATCCTACATGCTTGCGTTTTCGCCTGGCTTGCCAGCGGAAAGACGTTTCTCTTCCAGCTTGCCCGCACGGGGGCAGTGTGGTTCTTCCTCCTGCCCCTGTTCTTCAACGTGAGCCACCGCATGATTCCGTTCTTCTCCAGCCGGGCGCTGCCGGATTATCCGGTCGTGCGGCCGTCCTGGAGCGTGCCCCTCTTCACCGCCGCCTCGCTGGCCCACGGGGTGCTGGAGCTCTCGGGGCTCGCGGCCTGGACTTGGATCCCGGACGGCGCCATGCTGGCGGTGGTCTTGTACCTGCTGGCGGCCTGGCAGGGCTGGCGCAGCCTCCCCGTGCCGCTGCTCTCCATGCTGCACATCGCCTTCGCCGTGCTGGCCCTGGCCATGGCGCTACACGTGCTTCAGAGCCTGGCCTGGCTCGGTGGGCGGGCGGTGCTGGGGCTCGCGCCGCTGCACCTGCTCGCCATCGGCTACTTCTCGGCCACGCTGCTCGCTATGGTGTCCCGCGTCTCCCTCGGCCATTCAGGACGGCCCCTGGTGGCGGACCGGCTCACCTTCGCCTGCTTCCTGGGCGTGCTGGCGTCCGCTGCCGTGCGGGTGGCGGCGGACCTGGCGCCCGGGGCCCCCTGGCTCATGCCAGCGGCGGCCCTGCTCTGGCTCGTCGCCTTCGGGGCGTGGGCCTGGCGCTACGTTCCGTTCTACTTTCTCCCCCGGGCGGACGGGCGGCCGGGATGAGCGTCGAATCCTTGGCCACCGCGCGGGTGCTCCACGTCCTCGGGGTTGTGCTCTGGATTGGCGGCGTCGCCATGGTGACCACCGTACTGCTGCCGGCGGTGCGGCGCCTGAAGCGGCCGGAGGAGCGCGTGGAGTTCTTCGAGCGGATCGAGCGGCGCTTCGCCGCCCAGGCCCGGGTTACCACCTTGATCACCGGCCTGAGCGGCTTTTATCTCGTGCATGCCCTGGGGGCGTGGAGCCGCTTCGGCGCGGCCGCGTTCTGGTGGATGCACGCCATGGTGGCGGTGTGGGCGCTCTTCACCCTGATGCTGTTCGTGCTGGAGCCCCTGTGGCTGCACCGGTGGTTTCTCGAGCGGGCGAAGCGCGATCCGGAGGGCACCTTCCGGCGGGTCCAGCGGCTGCACTGGGTGCTGCTGGCACTGAGCCTCGTCACCATCGCCGGCGCCGTGGCGGGAAGCCACGGGTGGCTGGTGTTCGGCTGAAGGGGGCGCTGCGCCGGGCCGCGGGCGGCCCGTCAGGCCTTTTTCAGGATTTCCATCGCCTTCTCGGCGTCTTCCAGCGAATCCACCCCCACGTAGGCGACGAACTGGGTGCCGATCACGGAGGCGGAGAATCCGTGGAGATTGATCCCCGCGTCGGCGAGCTTCTGGGTCAGCTCCGCGGCGATTCCCGGCCGGTCCTGGCCCATCACTCGAACGGAATGGAGACGCTGGGTCACGTTGAAACCCACTGTCGCGGCGGCGCGGACTTCCCTGTCGCCCTGCAGCGGCGTGACGAACACCACCGCGGTCCCGGGTTTCTCCGGAGCGCGCCGCGAGATGATGAATTGCAGGTTCGCCCCCGCTTGGCTCAGGATGGCGAGCACTCCCGCCAGCGCGCCCGGCTTGTCCGGCATGCTGGCCGCCCATACGTCGACAAGCTCGACAAGAAGATCCATGGCATTTCTCCTCCTGCGGCCTATAGCCTATTTAAATTTAGGCCACGGTCGCGCGGGAGGCAAATTCCAGGTGGGGCAGCCCCCTTGCACTTTCACCTCATTTCAGGGGTGTCCTCGTGGCATATCCGGGTTATTGATCCGGCAATCAAATGTTTTCACGCGGCATAGCGCACGGGTTCATGTTCGAAGTATTTGCGAACACGTTGCGGTGACTGCTGGAGTTTGCGCAGATGGCTGATGGCCGCCTTTTTCGGCTGAGCTTGACTGCGTGCCGGCGCGCGCCGCGTTACGCCGTCCTTGAGGTCGGCATTTAGGCATTCGTCCGGGTCAAGCTCCGGGTTGTGGCTCGGCAGGTAGAACACTTCGATCTGCTCCTCGTGGTTGGCCAGCCAGTCTTTCACCTTACGGGCACGATGCACCTTGAGGTTGTCGAGGATGGGGAACACCTTGCGGTCGGTATCCTTGACCAGCCGCCTGCCAAGTACGCCCGGTGTGCCGCCATCACCGTCGGCACCGAAAGCTCCACCTGTGCGGCAACCTCACGCAGCAGCAACCCGCGCTCCCGAAGTTTGACTGCGCGCCGACGGCGCTCGTTGAGCACCGCCAACGGCAGTTTTCGTGCGCCTGTCTTGTCCATGCCCCTTTGGCAACCACAAACCAGAAAGGTCCAAACTTCATGTTGCCGGGTCAATAATCAGCTTTGGAACTTGAGGTGGCTGCCGCATCGCGCGTGGCAGTCGCCGGCGCCGAAGCCCGGAATGATGACGCGGCCCGGCATGGAACGATTCACTGGGCATTCCGCGGCGTCGAAGCAGCGGATCCCCACGACCCGTGCCTCGGGCGCCGCCAGCAGATAATCGATATGCCAGTGCAACCGCTTGTTGCGGGACAGGTGGCGCCTTAGCCGGGCCGCCGGATGGCGCCCGGCGCTGCCCGTGTAAGCGTAGCGGCCGGCGGGAAAATCGAACGTACCCAGCCGGCCCACCCGAATCCGGGCGGGCCGGACGAGCACGATTAGGAGCTGGTAGGTCCGGCAGGACGAGTCGCGGATCAAAACGGAACGTGGTATCCCCAACCGAGGTCCCGGGTATCCAGCTTCACCCATCGCTCCTTGAGCCGCAGCTCGCCGCCTTCCACGGCCACCGTATCCACGTATTTCCCCACCGCGAACAGGCTGGTCGCGCCGCCGTCCAGATTGGTCTTGAAGACCTGGAGGGCCGAGGTGACCTTGGCGGTGCCGCCGTTCATTTCCACCTTGTACACGGTGGCGTTGCGGGTGAGGGGCGAACGGTCGCTGTTGTGCTTGGGCAGCATCTTGAGCAGGAATTCCTCGAACTCCTTCCGGTCCCGGTCCAGCCAGGTCATTTCCTTCTGGATCTCCGGGCTGTAGGCGGAGAGCCGGTAGCGGAACTCGGGATCGCACAGCGCCATGAAGCCGGCGAAGTCCTTGTCGTCCATGAGCATGCAGGTGGAGTAAATGAACTCCTCGATATGGGAGCGTTCAACGGTCATGGTTTGCCTCCTATTGAGCCTTCGGTCTTCAAGCTACCCGGGCGGTCGCCTCGTCCTTGAGCATCGGCTGGGCGGGACTGCGGCCCATGCGCCGCCCCCATTCGGCGATGTAGTGGCGCATGCCGATCTCGTCGTGGATGGTAGCGTTCTCTTCGCGCGCCTGCAGCACGTACATGGGTTGAGAGTCTCTGGCCATGGCGACGCCCTGGCCGGAGGAGGCCAGCAGGTCCTCGTGCAGGTTGCGGCCGAACGGTCCCCAGATGGTGGCGGCGTCCCGCTCCCGCTGCCGGCGCTCTTCTGGCGTGTCCCGCTTCAAGCCCAGGGCGCGGAACTCCAGGAGCACCCGGTCCGGGGCGAGGGGAATGTAGCTGTCGATGCGCAGTACCGAAGTGCGCAGGTTGAGGGTGATCGCCGGGAAGAGATCGACGAGCTTCCAGCCCTTGGGCGGCAGATGGGGCCATCCCAGGTCCGTAGAGTGACTGCTGCCGGCATAGGCACCATAGTTCACGTTCATGGAGCCCACCGTGGCGTGTCCATTGGGGTAGGCGGTGTACTTGCGCTGGAAGTAGCCGGACTTGGGGTCCAGCATGCCGGTAATACGGTTATAGATGTGCAGATAATCGTGATAGAACTCGCTGTTAGTGTCGTGAATCAGCTTGTAGTTGGTGTTGAGCGTCGCCTGGTAATACCAAAAGGTCTCCATCGGTTCGGCGGTGAGCTCAGGCAGCATGTAGTCCAGGGCTTCGCCGATAAAACTGGACAAGGGTTCGCAGTTGTCGTCCAGGTTGACCCATACGAAACCGCCATAGGCAACCTCGGTGCGCACTTCCTTGAGCGCTACGTCTGCCTTGCACACCCGGTCCTGGTAGCCCTCCTTCTCCCGGGGAATGTCGACGCAGTCCCCATGGCCGTTGAATGCCCACTGGTGGAAGATGCAGGTCAAGTACTTGGAGCTGCCGGACGGCTCGTAGACGATCAGGTTCCCCCTGTGGGGGCAGATGTTGTAGAAGGTCCGGACCTTTCCGTCTTCGCCCCGCACGATCACCAGGGGTGTGCCGCCGGGATGGCGGTAGGTGCGGAAGTCGTAGGGGTTGGGCAGCTCGCTTTCGTGGCACGCGAGATGCCACACCTTCTTGAAGATCTTCTCCTTCTCTTCCTCGAAGATCTCCTCGCTCGAATAGATGATGGGATCCACGTAATGGGTGGGGGGAAGCTTGGGTCGCTTTAGCCATTCCGAGGTGGTACGTGCCATGGGTCGCCTCCTTTGTAGTGAGAACGGAACTTAATAACCACAACAGGAGTGTGGTTAAACGCGACTCACGCATAGCCCGTGCCAGCTCGCGGCTTACGAGCTTATGGCTATGATGTAATTAAACATTTACCGTCCGGAGGCGGAAGAAAAGCGGCGAGCGTGTTTCCGCCGGAAACATCCTCGCGAAACGGTGCTGCGAATGGATAAAAGGAAGGGGGAGCGTGGGGACGGCAAGGGTCCCCCCGGATGCTTCATCCGGTCGGGGGGAACGCGGGAACCCCGCCCCCGGGAGCGCTGCGCTTCATGCAGGGGTTTTTCCATCCCTTTGCCTTGGGACATAATCAGCGCTGCCCAACCAGCCTATCCGCCGCATCGTGAAGCCTCTCGATACCCGCGCCTTCCTGATGAACCTGCCCCTGTTCCGCGAGCTGGAAGCGGAGGAGATCGAGCGCGTCGCCCAGTCCACCCAGCAGGTCCGCGCCCTGCGGGGGGAGATTCTCTTCAAGCGGGGCGATCCCTGCACCGGCATCCATGCCCTGGTGTACGGGCAGGTCAAGCTCTCGTTCACTTCCCCCCAAGGCGACGAGAAGGTAGTGGACATCATCGGGCCCGGCGAGACCTTCGGCGAGGCGCTGATGTTCATGGACAAGCCCTACATCGTCTCGGCCCAGGCGCTGGCCGATTCCCTGCTCCTGCACGTCTCGAAGGCGGCGATCTTCGAGGAGCTGGAGCGGGACCCGGCTTTCGCCCGCAGGATGCTGGCGGGCTTGAGCTGGCGCCTGCACAGGCTGGTGCGGGACGTGGAGGCCTACTCCCTGCGCTCCGGCACCCAGCGGGTCATTGGCTACCTGCTGCGGGACGAGCAGGAACAGCCCGAAGCGGGACCTTTCCGGGTCACCCTGCCGGCGAGCAAGGGGATCATCGCCTCCCGCCTGAACCTCACGCCCGAGCACTTCTCCCGCATCCTCCACGATCTCGCCGCGGCCGGGCTGATCGAGGTGGAAGGCCGCACCATCACCATCAAGGAAGTGGAGAAGCTGCGCGCCTACGACCGGTAGTCTCTTGGGGCGCGTGAAGCGAAGCGAAACGCATCGAATAACGCCGGCCACCGGCGCGCCGAGGCTCACCTTATAGTGGGAGCGATTTCGAGTCGGGCTCGGTCAATGGGAGGTTCCTGCCGAGCGGGTGATTTTGTTGTACACGTTGTATTTTCCCGAGGGCTTGTTCATCGGGATGCGCTTGACCTCCTGCAGGTGCTCGGCGTCGTACACCACCAGGGCGCCGTCGTTTTCCCACACGCTCACCAGGGCGTAGCGGCCGTCCCGGGTAAACTCCACGTGGGCGGCGGTTTTGCCGGGGGCGGGACGCAGGGTGGCGACGATTTCCAGTCGCTCCTTGTCGATCACGTGCAGCGCGTCTCGGTGCGGCCCGAAGAACACGTCGACCCAGGCGTAGCGCGTCCCCTCGTGGCTGCGCAGGAAGAAGCCCGGGCCCAGGGTCTCGATCTGCTTGACGATCTTCCAGCTCCCCATGTCGATCACGCTCACCAGGCCCTGCTTGAGATTGGGGGTGGCGAGCACCGGCCGGCCTTCCCGGGTCCAGGCGATGCCGGAGCCGAGGTGGGGCAGCCCCGGCAGGTCCAGGTCCGCGATCTTGCGGCGCACGTCCAGGTTGACCACCCGGGCACCCGACCCGTCCCGGGAGGCGCCGATGACATAAGCATAGCTCGGATCGAAGAAGAAATCGTCCAGGTAGTCGTCCAGCTCGGTGACCCGCACCGGGAACGGTTCCCGCTCGGCGAGCGCCTCGCCCATGCGGTAGTCGTGCACGTAGCCGCGGTAGACCGGAGGGGCGTTCTCGGCGTAGGGAATCTCCCAGATCTGCTTGAGGTCCTTGAGGGCGGCGACGAAGCTGCCCCGCGGCGCGGCGTCGTAGACGGCGGAGACGCGGGAGCTCACGCCTTTTCCGTCCTCCACCGGGATCACCTTGAGCAGACGGAGATCGTGTGCATCGAGGGCCACCAGCGTGTGGGGCAGGTAGTTCGCCACCATCACGTAGCGCCCGTCGCCGGAAACCGCCAGATTGCGGGTGTTGATCCCGGCGCGGACCTCCGCCACGGTGGCGAGGGCGTAGAGGTCGTACTTGGAGATCCAGCCGTCCCGGGAGGCGAAATACACGAAGCGGCCGTCGGGGGAGAACTTGGGACCGCCGTGCAGGGCGAAGCGGGTGGGAAAGCGGGCAATCGGCTCGAAGCGGTCGCCGTCCAGAATGGTGGCGTGGTGGTCCCCGGCCTCCACCACCACGAACAGGTTCAAGGGATCGGCGCCATGGACCGGGCGGGGTGGGAGCGTTTCCGGCGCGCGATGGACGACCCGCGAGGCGCGGATCTCTGTCTCGCCCCACACCGGCCGCGTCCGGGGCGGCGCGTACACGTAGTCGGCGAGGCGCGCGATTTCCTGGGCGGCGAGGGTGCCGGCGAAACCCGGCATCTGGGTCGCCGCGCGCCCCTGGGCGATGACCCGCTCGGCCTCCGCTTTCTTTAGCCGCGCGAGGTTCTCCGGCAGCAGCGCCGGTCCCATGCCTCCCAGGCGCTCGGCGCCGTGACAGGCGGCGCAGTGCCGCCGGTAGAGCTCGGCGGCGTCGTCTTCCGCACCCCGGGACGGGGCCGTGGAGAGCCCGGCGAGCGCGAAAACGGCGAAAGCAAGGGCCAGCGGCCGGTTCCTGGGAAATGGCAGTGTCATGGTTTGCGGATGTGGGGGCGGCTCAGCGGAGCGCCTGCTGCCGGGCGGTCCGGGAATAAGGCGTGACCTGAAGCCGCCCTGCACCGACCTCGACCCCGATTTCCTCGTCGGTGAGATAGCACGCCGGGTCTTCCTGCCAAGGATCGCCGGTGAGCTGCCAGGCACGCACCCGGGTGTTGCCGCCGCACACGTCCAGATAGGCGCAGGCGCCGCAGCGCCCCTTCACGGGCCGCGGACGGCGCTTGAGCCCGGCCATCAGGGGGTCCGTGGTGTCTCGCCAGATCTGGGAGAAAGGCCGCTCCCGTACGTTGCCGAGGGAATAGTCCCACCAGAATGTGTCCGGGTGCACGTTACCCAGGTTGTCTATGTTGGCAATGTGGAGTCCCGAGGCGTTGCCGCCCCATTGGGCCAGCTTGGCCCGCAGATGGCTTTCCTGCGCCGGGAAGTGGCGCCTCGCCCAGAGCAGGAGATAGACCCCGTCGGCGTCGTTGTTGCCGGTCACGAACTCGCTTTTCAGTCCCTGTTCCAGGTGCCGCCAGGCAGTGTCGAGCAGCAGGTCCATGGCCCAACGGGTGGTGACCAGGCGGGCGTCCACCGCCCGGTTCACGTTGCCTCGGCCCGCGTAATTGAGGTGGGAGAGGTAGAACTTGGGAATGCCTTCCTCTTCCATGAGCCGGAGCAGGGCCGGCAGGTCGGCGGCGTTCTCCTGGGTGAGGGTGAAGCGCAGGCCTACCTTGATCCCCCGGTCGCGGCATAGGCGCAAGGCGGACAGGGACCGGTCGAAGGCCCCCGCCATGCGCCGGAACCGGTTGTGGGTCTCGGGCATCCCGTCCAGGCTGATGCCCACGTAGTCGAAGCCCACCGCCTGCACGGCATCGATCGACCCTTGGTCGATCAGGGTGCCGTTGCTGGACAGGCCCACGTAAAAGCCGAGCGCCTTGGCGCGGTGACCGATGGCGAAGATGTCGGGCCGCAGCAGGGGTTCGCCGCCCGAGAGGATCAATACCGGTACGCCGAAGGCCTTGAGGTCATCCATGACCCGGTACACCTCGGCGGTGGAGAGTTCCCCGGGAAAATCCCGGTCCGCGGAGATGGAGTAGCAATGGCGGCAGGCCAGGTTGCAGCGGCGCACCAGGTTCCAGATCACCACCGGGCCCGGAGGCGAGGCGGGCGGGGAGAGGGGCGTCGGCCGGCGGATCTCCCGCAGGTAATGGGTCAGGCGGAACATGGGGTTTCTCGAGCGGCGTTCAAGTCGATGACGAGCATAGGCGGCCGGTAGGATGCTGATCCAGATCAAAAGCGCAGTCCCGTCTTCTTCAGGATGCGCACGCTGTAGAGCACCTCGTGTCCGCGGCAAGCGTTTCCCAAGAGTCGGGCGATGGCCTCCACCTGGCGCTCCACCTCGTCGCGTCGGCGCCCGTGGACCATGGCGAACAGGTTGTAGGGCCAGTCGGGCGGCCGCCGCGGCCGGCGATAGCAGTGGCTCACGAACTCGAGCCCGCCCACCTGGCGCCCCAGGGCGTCCACCAGGGCGTCGTCCACGTCCCACACCGTCATGCCGTTGGCCCGGTAGCCTAGGGCGTAGTGGTTGGGCACGGCGCCGATGCGGCGGATGGCGCCGCGCTGGAGCATGCGCTCGAGCCGGGCGAGCACTTCGTCCACCGGCACGCCGAGCTGGGCCGCCAGGGCGTGATAGGGCCGGGACACTAAGGGCAGCCCGGCCTGGGTGGCGAGCACCAGCCGGCGGTCCAGCGGGTCGAGGGCCATGACGGGGTTGGCCGGATCGGTCATACGTGGAGCCGCAGGCCGATAAAGTACTCGGCCTCTTTGGGAAGGTTCAGGACCGGATAGCCGGTCAGGGCTTCGATACGCTGCAGGGCCGCCGCGATCTTCTCCGGGGCGTCGGCCGCCAGCACTATCCACAGGTTGAAGCGGTGGTCTCGCTGGTAGTTGTGGGCCACTTCCGGCAGGGCGTTCACCAGGGCTGCGACCCGTTCTAGCTCCTCGGGGGGCACTGCCATGGCGGCCAGGGTGAAGGCGCCTCCCAGGCGCTCGGCGTCGAACAGGGGGCCAAAGCGGGTGAGCGTCCCATCGGCGAGCATGCGGCGCAGCCGCTCCAGCAGCTCGTCCTCGTCGGTGCCGAGGGCCTGGGCTACCTGGGCAAACGGCCGCTCGCAGAGGGGAAGGCCGGATTGTAGTCGGTTGAGGATGGCCCGGTCCAGCTCATCCATCGGTCGTCTCCAGGTCGAGCCGGGGCGCCTCCCGCTGCTTGAACCGGCGCCGGCTGAAAAGCACCTCGTGGGGATAGCGGTCCAGGTCGGACTCGGCCAGGAGCTCCACCCGCTCCAGCACCCGGTTGCGGTCGCGCCCATGGATCATGCAGAACAGGTTGTAGGGCCAGTCGGGCGGCCGCCGGGGCCGACGGTAGCACAGGGTGACAAAGTCCCACGCCAGAAGGGCGTCGACCGCCTGCGGGAGTTCCGCTTCCGGCACGTCCCAGACCACCATGGCGTTGGCCCGGTAGCCCAGCTCGTGGTGATGGACGATGACGCCGAGCCGCTGGATCACGCCCGCGGCGAGCCAGTCCCGGAGGCGGGCGAGGATCGCCTCCTCTTCGATCCCCGCGGCCTCCCCCAGGGCGGCGTAGGGCCGCTCGGTCAGGGGCAATCCCCGCTGTAGCCCCTCCACCAGGACGTGGGCGGGGCCGTCCAGGTCCACGCGCTGGGGACGTGGTGGGAGCGATCGCCGGGACAGGCATCGGCCCGGCGCGCCGTCCGCCGCCAGATCGAACCCCAGGTCGATGTGATAGTCCTCCAGCAGGGGCAGCTCAAGGAGGGGCAACTGGGCGCGAAGCTCAATCTCGTGCACCAACGCCGACAAGCGCGCTTCGTTGGGCGCGGTGGCCACGAACCACAGGTTGTAGCGGTGCTCCCGCTCGTAGTTGTGGGTGATCTCTGGATAGCCGCTCACCATCCCAGCGACGGCCTCCAGCCGGTCCTCAGGAACCGCCAGGGCCCCCAGGACGCTGGCGCCCACGGTGTTCGGGCGGAAGGTGGCGCCGATGCGGCTCACGATCCGCCGCTCCTTCAGCATGGCGAGGGTGCGCAGCACCCGCTCCGGGGAAGTCCCGAGCTCCCGGGCAAGGACGTCGAAGGGCCGAGGCACCAGCGGGAAATTCCGCTGGTAGCAATTCAAGAGGGCGAGCTCCAGATCCAGCATGGTTACATTCCGGTGACGAATGCTCGGGAGGTGAAGAAGATGCCGCTCGGCTTCCGGGCAGGGATGCGGGCGAGCTCGGCGAAGCTCGCGGTGTCGTAGACCAGCACCCGGTCGTCGTCCCGGGCCGAAATCCACACCTCTCCGCCTCGGGGTGTGAACTCCATGTGCAGCACCGCCTTGCCCGGCTTGAGCGTGCGCACGATGCGCCGGGACGGCACGTCGATCACCTGCACCGTGTCGTTGTCTGGATAGGCGAAGTTGACCCATACTTGGCGGCCCCCCGGCTGGGCCATGACGAACACCGGCTGGCCATGGACCGGGATGCGGGCCGTCTCGCGCCAGGTCTCCGTGTCCACCACCAGTACTTCATGGGCGCCTACGGCGGGAAGGAAAGCCTCCCGGCCGGCGATGGCCCAGCCTTCCAGGTGGGGCATCTTGTACACGGGAAGCCGCTGCCGGCCGCGCCCATAGCCGTCCAGCACCCGCCGCACGCCGGCCTCGGGCCGCCACAGGTCCAGCAGCGCGACGCCGTCCTCGCCGAACAATCCGGCCAGGTAGTAGCGACCGTCGGGGGTCACCAGCGCGTCGTAGGGCTCTTTTCCGATCCCGGTGTAGCGGTGCACCCGGGGCGCCGCCGGCTCGCTTAAGTCGGCGAGCCAGATTTCGCCGGTGTCGAACAGGCTGAACACGAACCGGTTGCCCGGCGCGTCTTCCAGCCCCACCACCTTAGCGCGCCTGCCGCCCCCCGTCTCGGTGGCCGGCAGATCGGCGACCTGCTCCAGGGTTTCGCTGGAGAACACCTTGACCCCGCCCGGCTCGTAGTTGGCCACAGCGACGAGGCGCCCATCCTGGGAGATGGCGCCGCCGATGCTGTTGCCCGCCTGCACCACTCGGCGCGCGATGCGCTGCTCCAGCAGATCCACCTTGGTAAGCCCGCCGTCGCGCCCGAAGACGAAAGCATGGCGCCCGTCCCGGGAATACACCACGGACGCGTGGGACAGGTCTCCCAGGCCCTCCACTACGCCGATGGCCCGACGGGCGGTGGTGTCCACGATCAGCACCCGCCCAGAGCCTCGCTCCACGATGAGGCCCAGGTCCCCGGTGCCGCGCAGCGCCGGCGCCGCGCAGCCGGCGAGGGCGAGCGCCAGGAGCCATGGGACGATTCGTGCCTTAACGTTCATCGGGCACTCCTTCGAGCAGCCTGTGGGCGAGCCACGCCGCCTCGTCCTCGGAGAGGAAGCGGGACCAGGGCGGCATGGCGGTCCCGGGGCGGCCGTGGAGGATGGCGGCGGCGAGGCCCTGGGGGTCCTTCCCGGAGAGGGCCGAGGGCAGGAGCGGCGGTCCAAGGCCGCCGCGCAGGGTGAGGCCGTGGCACGATCCGCAGTCATGGCGCAGCAGGGCCAACAGCTCCCCCTGGCGGGCGGGGGAAGGCGCCTCGCCTGCCGCGCTCACCGCGGCCCAGGCGAAGACCGCGGCGAGCAGCCTCCGGCACCAGGAAAAAAAAGCGGGGTTTCCCCCGCCGGCAGAGTGAGGAGGGACTGCCTGAACCTTAATAAACATCGTGCCGCGTGTTGTAGACATTGAACTTGCCGGTGGGCGTGATGAGTTTCGGGTCTTTGATCACTGCCTTGAGCTTGCGGGTCTTGTCGTCCACCACTACGATGGCCGACTCGTGGTTCTTGGCGCTCCACACCGAGAACCACACTTCATCGCCCGCCTTGTTGTACTCCGGCTGCAGAACCCGTTTAGCGCCCTCGCCCAGGCCGGCCCATTCGGCGATAGGCAGCACCTCGTAGCCCTTGTCCAGGTTGTCGATGTCGAATACCGCGACGCTCTGGCTGATCTTCGGATCTGGGTTGAGGGCGGTGTCCACCCACAGGTTGCGGGACTTGGGATGGGTCTTGATGAAGAGGGACCCGCCTCCCTGGCCCTTGAGCATGCGCACCACCTTCCAGGCGTACTGGGGATGCTTCTGCGGGTCGGTGCCGATGATGGCGATGTTCTCGTCCCCCAGGTGCCCGGTGGCCCACACCGGCCCGTACTTGGGATCCACGAAGTTGGCACCCCGGCCCGGGTGGGGAATCTTGCCCACTTCGATGAGGGCCACCCGCTTGCCTTCTTTGGCGTCCACCACCGCGATCTTGTTGGACTGGTTGGCCGCCACCAGGAAGTAGCGCTTGGACGCGTCCCATCCGCCGTCGTGGAGGAAGCGGGCCGCTTCGATCTCCGTGACCTGGAGATTGCGGATGTCCTTGTAGTTCACCAGCAGGATCTTGCCGGTCTCCTTCACGTTCACCACGAACTCGGGCTTGAAATGGGAGGAGACGATGGAGGCGACCCGGGGCTCCGGGTGGAACTCCTGGGTGTCCACGGTCATGCCGCGGGTGGAGACGATCTTGAGCGGCTCCAGGGTGTCCCCCTTCATGATCACGTACTGGGGCGGCCAGTAGGAGCCGGCGATGGCGTACCTGTCTTCCCAGCCCTTGTATTTGGAAGTGTCCACCGAGCGGGCCTCCAGGCCGATCTTGATCTCGGCCACGTTGTCTGGTTTTTCCATCCACAGGTCGATCATGTTGATCTTGGCGTCGCGGCCGATCACGAAGAGATAACGCCCGGAAGCCGAGAGGCGGGAAATGTGGACCGCGTATCCGGTCTTGACGATGTTGACGATCTTCTTGCTGTCGCCGTCGATCAGCGCCACCTCGCCGGTGTCCCGCAGGGTCACCGAGAACAGGTTGTCCAGGTTGAGGTTGTTCATCTTCTTTTTCGGACGCTTCTCGGGCGGCACGATGACCTTCCACGTCTGCTTCATCTCGGGCAAGCCGAACTCGGGCGGCGTGGGCGGCTCGTGCTGGAGGAAACGGGCCATGATGTCCACATCCTTGTCCGTGAGCTCGCCGCTGGTGCCCCAGTTGGGCATCCCCTGGGGGGAGCCATAATTGATGAACACCTTGAGGTACTCGGTGCCCTTGGGCAGGGTGATGTCGGGGGTGAGGGGCTTGCCGGTAGCGCCCTTGCGTAGCACCCCGTGGCAGCCGGCGCAGCGCTCGAAATAGATCTGCTTGGCGCGGGCGAACTCCTCGCTGGTAAGGGGCGGGGCCTTGGGCGTCACCACTTCCGCCGCTTCTTCGGGCTTGATCACCGTGGGGGCGCCCTTGTAGCGCAAATCCTCTTCCGGCGTGCCGGGGTGTACCGGCTGCTTCTGCTGGGCGATCCCGGTCCCGGCGTAAAGTGCCAGCGCCGCAAAGACCGCGGACGCCGCCGCGGTCAAGGTTCCCTTCGCTCCCATGGCCTGCTCTCCCTGAGTGATATGAAGAATCCGATGACGATATAAGTTAGGCGCTCGCCCGGGCGTGCGCTTTGATGTGCATCAAAGAAACCGTGTCACCGGTAGGGCTATGACGGGGGTTGGCGAAGGCGGCCGCCCTCGTGGTCACGCTCCTCGTACCCGGAAGGTTCGGGGCCGTAGGCGCCGATCATGGTCTCCATTCTCTGCACCGCTTCCCGCGCCCGGGGCAGGCGCTCGCGCCGCTTGCGCCGCTCGATGAGGGGCGGGCATTTGCGCTCGTTGTAGTACACCACCTGGCAGTCGAGGCAGTAGTGGCATTCGTTGGCGTTGATCTCGCCGGTGGGCCGGATCGCCCGCACCGGGCATTCCACCGCGCACACCTGGCAGGGCTTGCCGCATTCCCGGCGCCGCCGCAGCCACCAGTCGAAGAGGCGGAACCGGCCGGGGATCGCCAGGGCCGCCCCGAGGGGGCACAGGTACTTGCAGAAGAACTTGCGGTTGACCATCGTGATCCCGATCAAGCCGGCCGCGTAGAGCACGAAGGGCCACTCCCGCTGGAAGCGCATGCCGAAGGTGGTCTTGAACGGTTCCACTTCGGCGAAGACCGCCGCCTCCCCCATGGACTGGAGGGAGATGCCGAACAGCACGACCAGGATCACGTACTTCACCGCCCACAGGCGCTCGTGGACTACGTCGGGCAGCTCGAGCTGGGGCGCGCCCAGGCGCCGGGCGATCTTGTTGATGAGTTCCTGCAGCGCCCCGAAAGGGCACAGCCAGCCGCAGTAGACCCCGCGTCCCCACAGGAGCAGGGTCACGGCCACGAAGGACCAGAGGATGAACAGCATGGGATCGATCAGGAAGTGCTCCCAGCGGAACTCCCGCATCACCGAGTGGGCGAAGGTGAGCACGTTGATCACGGTGAGCTGGGCGAGGGCATACCAGCCGAGGAAGAACAGGGTGTAGGCGAGAAAGGCGTTGCGCACCCAGGCCGTGAGCCGCGGGCGGCGGGCGAGCCAGTCCTGGAACACCAGGATCAGGGTGAGGATCGCAAGGCTCACCGCCAGCACCGCGATCTCGAACGTCCGCTGCCGCCACATGCCGATCCACAGGGGCTCTTCCGGCGCCGCCAAAGACGCGGCGGGCGGCGCGATCGGCGCTCGGGCGGGGGCGGTTTCCTCCGACGCCGCCGGTGGCTTGGCGGGGCGCGGCACGGCGGTCGGGGACGTCTTCCGGGGCAGGGAGGGCTTGATGGGAGCGACGGCGGGAGGGGGCTCGATGGCTGCCGGCGCTTCGGGCTCGGGCGGGGGCGCGGGGGGAGACAGGCCCCGGGATTGGGCCACCGCCCGGGCGGCGCGGGTGACGGTGGCGTTTTCCACCATCACCGTGATGGTGGCGCCGGCGATGGTGTCGATGGCCACGTGGCCTTCCCGCCGGGCGCCGACCGCGATGCGATCGAACACCGATTTGCCTACATACTGGTCGACGAATCGTTTCAGGCGCTCGGGGGTGATGCCGACGGCGAGGATCGGCTCTTCGTGGTGGACGATGGCGATCCCCGTGATCCGCCCGGACCGATCGAAGCCCACCAGGGTGTTGATGGGCTTGCCGGAGTAGGCGGGAATGCGCAGGACGTCGGCGGTGAGGAAGGCGTAGCCGATCACCTCTTCCCCCTGGTAGACCGCCGCCGCCGGCGGGTCGCCCTCCAGGTTCCCGAACCGGTCCGCCTGGGGGAAGAATTCCTTGACCTGGGGATAGCGCTCGGCGATGTCCGCGGCGGCCGGCGCGGCCAAAAGGATAAGGGCGAGCCACGCGAACGCCGCCCAACCCCGCCGCCGTCGGGCGGCGAGTCGCGGCCGGCCGCAGGCGAGGTGCGAAGAGAGCGGCCGCATCGGGGGCATCGGTTTCATTCGGGCGCCGATTGAAAAAAATCATTCTAGAGATCGAGGGCCGCGGATGGTTTTGACGTGCATCAAGGAATGCGCGCTGAAGCCTGGGCGACGGCACCGCCACCGGCTTTGACTTAAATCAAGGTTCGCCGGGAGGCATGTCCTTAGAGTCCTTGTCAGGCTATGGGTCTTTCGACCCGGCCATCCTTCGACTGCACGAGCCCATGGGCATGGACCGGCCAACCGCCACCTTCGGCGTCGACGCGCCTCCCGCCGGGGGGCGCGGCGAGGTCTATCTGGTAGGGGCCGGGCCGGGCGATCCCGAGCTGCTGACGCTGCGGGCCTTGAAGCTTATGCAGCGGGCGGACGTGGTGCTCTATGATCGCCTAGTGTCCTCCGAGATCCTGGCGCTGGTGCGCCCCGGCGCAGAGCGGATTTGCGTGGGCAAGGAGCCGGGGCGCCACAGCGTGCCCCAGGCGGAGATCTGCAAGCGGCTCGTGGGCCTGGCGCGGGAAGGCAAGCGGGTGCTGCGCTTGAAGGGCGGCGATCCCCTGATCTTCGGGCGCGGCGCCGAGGAGCTGGAGGTCCTGGCGGCCCACGGCATTCCCTTCGAGATCGTCCCCGGCATCACCGCCGCCACCGGAATGGCGGCCTACGCCGGCATTCCCCTCACCCATCGGGACCACGCCCACGCTTGCGTGTTCGTCACCGGCCATCTCCAGGACGGCAGCATGGACCTGGATTGGGAGGCCCTGGCACGTCCTCGTCAGACGGTGGTGGTGTACATGGGGCTCGGCGGGCTGGCGTTCCTGTGCCGCTCCCTGGTGGCCCACGGCCTGGCGCCCGCCACGCCCGCCGCCGTGGTGGAGCGGGCCACCACCCCCGGGCAGCGGGTCGCCGTGGGAACCCTGGAGAGCCTTCCGGAACTCGCCCGCGCTGGGGGTTTCCAGCCGCCGGCGCTGGTGGTGGTGGGCGAGGTGGTGCGGCTGCACGGCGTGCTGGGATGGTTCGCGCCCCGATCCGGCGCCCTGCCGGATCCGGTTCCTTCAGCCGTGCCCACGTGAAAGATCCTGCTTCGCCCTGCGGTAGAGGCGGACCGACCCCAGCAGGTTGAGCCCCAGCCACAGGGCGGAGATCCCGAAGCCGACGCCGGCGGCGGAGGCGAGGGCGGGCCGATCCACCGCGGCGACGAGGAGTGCCAGCGCCGCGGCGTGGGCCCACACGTGGGCAAGGCACGAACCCTGGGGCGCGAGCTGCCTGGCGCTGGGAAGCGGCCGGGCGTGGCTCGCAAGCCCCTGCAGGTCGATCCAGGCGAGAAACGGCACGATCCGGTACAGCATGCCGGCGATCATCCAGAAGGCGAAGCCGAAGAGGAATGCCACCGCCGCCATGACGGCGATGGGGCGGCCGTGGGTCGCGTCGGTCGCCAGGCTCACGCCCGCGCCGAGCAGGCTTGCGCCGAGGGCCAGCATCGCCAGGCGCCAGGCGGCAGCTGTGGCACCGTCCCCACGGCGACGACCGCCCGACTGGATCTTCAAGGTCACGAGAAGGAAGGCAGCGAACGCGGTCAAGATTCCGGCACCCGCTAGCCCGTAAAAGAAGCGCCCCACCGCCGCGCCCCCGGCGAGGGCCGCCGCGGACATGGATACCAGGGCGCCCACCACCGCCGGCGCCAGGCCCCGGTGCACGAGCTTGGGGTAAGGCTTCGTCAGCCCGAACATGGGCACCACCTGGTAAGCGACCCCGGCCACCAGCAAGCCGATCCAGCCGGCGAATCCCCACGCCAGGTGAAGATCCACCAGCGCGGGCCGGGGAACGGCGGCGAAGGGGACCGGGACGACGGCCAGGGTGGCGCCCATCAGGACGGTGACCGCGAGCGAGGCCAGGGCGAAGCCCACGGTGACGCCGGTGGGCGTGGCCACCGGCGCCCGGAGGATCGCTTGCGCCGCGGCTGCGACGTAAACGCCGAGGCCCGCCAGCAGCGCCGCCGCGCCGAAGGGCGCGAGCAGGGGGACGCCGCCCAGGAAGGTCCAGGCCAGCAGGAGGGTGCCGACGGTCAATGCCCCGTGGGCCACCTCCGCCACCAGGCGCCCTCGCGCCACCGGGGCGCCCGCCGCCACGGGCAGGATCTGGAGCAGGGCGCCGGCGGCGGTCATGGTGACGAAGCCCAGGGTCATCAAATGGGTGGCGGCGAGGGCGGCGGGCGTCCAGCGGCTCGCCGCGGCCGCCGGGCCCTTCGTGGCGATGACGACGGCGGCAAGCAGGGCGAAGGTGGGCGCGGTGAGGAAGAAGCGCAGCAGAACGGACAGAGGCAGCACGCCGTCCGCGGTCCTCGGCGGCAGCATTACGCGCGAGCCCAGATTTCGATGCAAAACGTGCCCTCGTCGTTCACGCGAGTCGAGTGCTCGTAGCCATTGCGCTCCAGGATGCGGTAGAGGGGAAAGGGCTCCCGCTCGAGCAGCAGCAGCATCCGCTGTCCCGGTTTGAGCCGGCACAAGGCCTCGAGCGCCCGCTCCAGGGGCTCGGGCGGCTCGAGACCCCGGGCGTCCACGATCAGGTCGTCGTTTGCCACCCTTATGTCCCGATCTCCTGCGCTAGCGCTTCCAGGAGCTGGGCCCGCTGGCCGGCGAGGACCCGGTCGCACAGGGGGTACAACACCTGCTCCTCCTTGAGATTATGTTGTTGCATGAAGAGGAGCAGAGTCTCGAAGGCATCGCGGAAAGCCCTGGGGTCGGCATCCGCCGCCGCCCCGGCGAGGGCGGCGATGAGGGGACGCATCTGGGCGTGCTCGTGCCGCATGACCGCGGTCGGTCCGCCGGGCGCACCGGTGGCGCTTTCGTAGGCAGGAAACAGGATCGTCTCCTCCAGCCGGAAGTGCCTTTCCATGGCTTCGCTGAAGCGGCGCATCGCCTGGCGGCAGCGGTTCCAATCCCCCAGGAGCATGGCCGCCTCTCCCTCGGCGAACAGTTGATCGCAGGCCCGATGGTCGGTGGAGAACCACTCGGTGAAGGTATCCGCAGTCATGGGGGTCGGCAAACGAGCAGCGTAGCGGTCGAGGATGGGAGGCATTGTGGAGACCCGGGTAGCGGGCGCGCCTTGATGTGAATCAAGCGAGCGGTGCAGCACGCCCGCGCCGGGCGGCGCGCACCGCGAGCTCCACGGCGACGAGGAGCAGAGCCGCGGCCAGGGCGTTGTGGACCAGGGCGAGGGGCAGGGGAAAGGCGAGCTTCACCATCGCCGCGCCGAGCGCGGCCTGGAGCAGGGCCAGCAGGGCGGCTGCGGCCGCCGGGAGGCGCAGTCCCGGATAGGCTCGGGCGCCGAGGGCCACGGCACCGAGCCAGCCGAGGGTCAGGAGGGCCCCGAGGCGATGGGCCAGATGGAGGGCGGCGCCCTGGTCGCGGGGAAGGGGGGCGGGGGAGGAGGCGAACGGGTCGAAGGCGGCCAGCCCCTCGCTGGGGGAAAAGTCCCCTTCGCACCCGGGCAGGGTGGGGCAGGCGGCTGCGGCCAGCTTGACGCTGAGGAGGCCCCCGAGCCCGATCTGGACCGCGATCAGCACCACCGCGGCAACCGCGGCGAATCGCAGGCTCGGCGCGTGCCTGGGGTCGGAGACGCCGAGCCGCGGCGGATGCGCCTGGCGCGCCCGCAGCATCCAGGCGCAGGCTAGCAGCGCGAGGCCGCCCAGCAGGTTGCCGAGGGCCACCGTCGGCGCCATACCGGTGGAAGAAGAGATCCCCAGCAAGGCGAGAAAGGCGGTGAGCGCCGCCATAGCCAAGGCCAGTACCACGTCGCCATGGCGGCGCGGCTGCCGCAGGCTCGCCACCAGAATCGCGAAGACGAGGAGCAGCATGGCGCTCGCGGCGAGGCGGTGGCCCAGTCGCGCCAGAAACTGGAGCGGCGAGGAGGCGCCGCCCCTCGGGTGGGCGCCGGGCATCGACGGCGCGCCGTAGCACTCGGGCCAGGGCTCGCAGCCGAGACCCGCGGCGGCGAGCCGCAGGTAGGCGCTCGATACCACCACGAACAGCATGACCGCGCTAGCGGCCAGGGCGAGGCGCGCCAGGAGGGGCGAGGGCGGATCGGGGGGATCCATGGACTCCACGATGGGGACGGGGTTTCGCTACGCAGCTTACCTCTGGACGCCCTCCTTCGCCCCGCGAGGTGGAAATTTCTTGATGCGTATCAAGGAGCCCTCCCTCTCCGCTGCGGATCATCAAGGCCTGAAAGCGACAGGAGGAGCCCATGGCTGGAGCGCGATGGCGCAAGACCCCATGGACGACGGTGGCTGTGGCGGCTGCGATCCTCGCCCTGAGCGGTTTCGGCGCCGCCCTTTCTGACGGGGCGCGGCTGTGCAGCCCGGTCAATGACAAATGGGTTGGCGGCGGCTGGTACTCGTCCCCCGGTTTGCTGCGGGCTCTGGCCGTCGCCGATCGCTTGTGCGGCCGCTCGGAGCAGGAGCGGCGCGAAGGTTGATGGCTTCCAGCACGGAGGAAGAAAAATGGCCGAACCATCCAAAATCCAGGACCCGGAAGAGCTCAGCGACGAGCCCATCCCCTTCATGCAGCAGCTTTTGGACAACCCGTTCGCCCTGCTGTTCCTGGGAATCGCCTCGCCCATGGTGCTTTACGTGGTGTGGGGCGTGATGGAGATCCTGAGCATCCCGGTCGCCAAGTAGGCAAGCGGCGAGCGCTGCCGGTACACGGAACCGACAGAAGGGGAGTTTACGCCATGCCCACTGCCATCGACCCACCGAAGAACCGCGTCTGGTGGAAGGATCCGGTCGACAAGGTCGAGATCACCTGGATCGTGCTCGCCCTGATCTGGGGTCTCATCATGTTCTTCATGATGCCCTACTGGCATGTGTACGGAAAACAGAACCTGTCCAACGAAGCGTACCGCTCCACCCCCGAGCTCTTCAGCCGGAAGACCCAGGAGATGGTGGACAAGTACACGGTGCGCACCGAGACCGACCAGAAAATTCCCGTGGTGCACCCGCCTGCGGGCAGCGACGTCTATCTGATCGCCCGCCTGTGGCAGTGGTGGCCCCTGGTGGAGTTGGAGGCGGGCAAGAGCTACCGGCTGCACCTCATGTCCATGGACTGGCTGCACGGCTTTTCCCTGCAGCCCGAGAACATCAACATCCAGGTCCATCCCGGCTACGAGCACGTGTTGACGGTGACGCCCACCAAGGAAGGCACCTACTCCATCGTGTGCAACGAATACTGCGGGATCAACCATCACACCATGACCAGCAAGCTGTACGTGGTCAAGTAAGGGGGAGGCCATGGCGATCAACCGGATGTTTCGAACCTGCCCGAGCACAGGGCTGCAGTTCCATCAGCCGGCGGAGGCCCTGATCCGGTGGAACGCGGTGGCCGCGGTGGTGTCGCTGCTGGTGGGCGGGATCCTGGGGCTCCTGGTGGTGCTCACACGCTGGCCCGCAGTGCACCTGCTGCCGGCGGACGCCTTCTACCAGGCGCTCACCGCCCACGGCCTCAACATGCTGGTCTTCTGGATCATCTTCTTCGAGATAGCGGTCCTCTATTTCGCTGCCTCCACCCTGCTCAGGTGCCGCCTTGCCACCCCCCACATGGCGTGGCTCGGATTCTGGCTCATGGTGGCTGGCGCGCTGCTAAACAACTACGCGGTATGGCGCGGAGATTCCAGCGTCATGTTCACCTCCTATGCCCCCATGGGAGCCCACCCTACCTTCTACCTGGGCCTGATCCTGTTCGCGGTGGGGGCGCTGATCGGCTGCTTCGTGTTTCTCGGCACCCTGGCGGTGGCCAAGGCGGAGAAGACCTACGTGGGCTCGGTGCCGCTCGTGACTTTCGGCGCGTTGACCGCGTGCATCATCGCCATTTTCACCATCGCCAGCGGCGCCATCATCCTGATCCCAACCTTCCTGTGGTCGGTGGGGCTGGTGGGCTACATCGACTCCCTCATGTACCGCACGGTGTGGTGGGCGTTCGGGCACTCGTCCCAGCAGATCAACGTCTCCGCCCACGTGGCCGTGTGGTACGCCATCGCCGCCATCGTGTTTGGCGCCCGGCCCATGAACGAAAAAGTCTCCCGCGGGGCGTTTCTGCTCTACATCCTGTTCCTGCAGCTCGCCTCCGCCCACCACCTGCTGGCTGATCCGGGCCTCACGTCCAACTGGAAGATCTTCAACACCAGCTACGCGTTCTACCTGGCGGTGCTGGCCTCCATGGTCCACGGCTTCACCGTGCCCGGGGCCATCGAGCTGGCGCAGCGGGAGAAGGGCTACACCAAGGGGCTGTTCGAATGGCTGAGAAAGGCGCCGTGGGGCAACCCAGTCTTCTCCGGGATGTTCATCTCCCTGGTGGGATTCGGCTTCCTCGGCGGTATTTCTGGCGTTGTCCTGGGTACTGAGCAATTAAACTTGCTCATGCACAACACCTTCTACGTGCCGGGCCACTTCCACGCCACGGTGGTGGTGGGCACCACGCTCGCGTTCATGGCCCTCACCTATTTCCTGATCCCGGTACTTTTCCGGCGCGAGCTGGCTTTTCCCAAGCTGGCCCAGTGGCAGCCCTACGTTTTCGGCATCGGCATGAGCGTGTTCTCCCTGTTCATGATGGGCGCCGGGACCCTGGGGGTGCCCCGGCGCCACTGGGATATGACCATGGCGGGCAACCTGCTGCCCCACGAGTGGCCCGGGACTGCCTACCTGATGGTGGGCCTCATGGCCCTCGCCGGGATCCTCGCCGTCGTGGGTGGGGCCATTTACATCCTGGTGACCGTGTGGTCGGTGTTCTTCGGCAAGCGCATCGAGACCCCGGACTTCAAGCGCGTGAGCGCCCGGGAGGGCGCTGCCCCGGCGCCGCAACCGGTGGCCGTGTCGCTGACCGGCCATGGAAGCGCGGGCCATATGGCGGCCCCCGGCACCTTCGTCCTGGCGATGGTGCTGCTGGTGTCGTTCGTGCTGTACTACTTCGTCAACTGGAGGTACCTGTCCTCGGTGTGGCCGCTGAGCTGACGGACGGGAATGGCCATGCGTGACGGGGCGAGACTGTTCTTCGATCTCTTCAAGCTGCGCATCGGGCTACCGATCGGGCTCACGGCCCTGGCCGGCCTGGCGGTGACGCCGGGACCGCCCCTCGCCGGGTGGCAGGTGGCGGTGCTGGCCCTGGCGGTGGTGATGGCTTCCGCCAGCGCCGGCGCGTTCAACCAGTTCGTGGAGCGGGACATGGACGCGCGCATGGGACGCACGCGGCGCCGCCCCTTCGTCACTGGGCGGCTCCAGCACGGGCCGGCGTGGCTCGTCCTCATCGCCGCCATGGCGATCGCCGCCGTGGGCGCCGCGGCCCTGGCCCTCAATGCCTACGCCGCGCTCTACGTCTTCCTAGGCGCGTTCTTCTACGCCGTGGTGTACACCGTGTGGCTCAAGCGCCGCACCTGGCTCAACATCGTGATCGGCGGGCTGGCCGGAAGCTTCGCGGTGCTGGCGGGCTCCGCCGCGGCGGCGCCGGGGGAGCTGCCCGCGGCGCCCTTCCTGCTGGCGACGGTGCTGTTCCTGTGGACGCCGCCCCACTTCTGGAGCCTGGCGATCGCCTACCGCAGCGACTATGAGGCGGTGGGGGTACCCATGCTGCCCTGCGTGGTGGGGGACGCCCGCTGCGCCCAGATCATTTTCCGCAGCGCCATGGCCCTGGTGGCGGTGTCCCTGCTGCCGGCGTTCTTCGGTCTGGGGTGGGTCTATCTGGCCGGCGCCGCCGCGGGAGGCGCCTGGTTCCTGGCGAAAAGCGCGGCCCTCGCCCGCTCCCCCAGCCGGGCGACGGCCATGGCCAACTTCCACGCCTCCCTCCTGCAACTGGGTCTGCTCCTCGGCGCGGCGCTGCTCGACGGGGCCGTGGCAGGGTAAGGGCCATGGGGCGATCCGCGGCCCGGCTTATCCTCGCGATCGTCTTCGCCGCGCTGGTGGCGAGCGGCGGAGACGGCGCGGCGGAGACGGGCGGGACGCCCGGCCTCGACCCCCAGGAGGCGCTGCGGGCGAGCCAGGCGGCCATCGGCCGGCCCGTCGGCGATTACGCCTTCACCGACCGGCAGGGCCGGCGGGTGACCCTCTCCTCCTACCGGGGCAAGCCCCTGCTGGTGAGCTTCGTGTACACGGGTTGCTACCAGGTCTGTCCGGCCACCACCCGGTTCCTCGTCAAGGCCGTGCGGGTGGCCCAGGAGAGCCTGGGCCAGGATAGCTTCGCGGTGGTCACCATCGGCTTCAACTTGCCCTTCGACACGCCGGCGGCCATGGCCGCCTTCGCCCGGCAGCAGGGGGTGGATCTTCCCAACTGGGAGTTCCTGAGCCCCGACGCGGAGACCCTTGAGGCCCTGACCCGGGACTTCGGTTTCCGCTACGTGCAGACGCCCAAGGGCTTCGATCACCTGCTCCAGGCGACGGTGGTGGACCAGGACGGCCGCATCTACGCCCAGGTGTACGGGGACGCGTTCGACATTCCCCAGCTCGTCGAGCCCCTCAGGCACCTCCTCACCGACGGGCCGCGGGCGCCGGCGACCCTCTCCGAGCTGGTGGAGCGGGTGCGGCTCCTGTGCACGATCTACGATCCGGCGTCCGGCACCTACCGCTTGAACTACCAGATCTTCTACGAGCTCTTCGGCGCCCTGTTCGCTACTGCGCTCACCATCGGGTTCATCGTGCACGAGCGGCGCCGGGGCCGCGGCTCCCGGCCGCCGCAGGCTTGACCCACATCAAACGCTCCGCGGCCCCCCGCGGGTAAGCTTTCCAGCATGTTGAGATACGTGCAGCGCGCCGGTCAGTGGGCGTTCCTCCAGGCGGAGCGGGTGTTCAACGCCGCCTTCGGCGACCGCTTGAACCCGCTCTATTACCTCGGGGCCATCAGCTACTTCATGTTCTGGGTGGTGGTGGCGAGCGGCCTTTACGTCTACGCCTTCTTCCAGACCGGCGTGAGCGAGGCCTACCTTTCGGTCCAGTCCCTGAGCGAGGAGCAGTGGTACCTGGGCGGCATCATGCGCTCGATCCACCGCTACGCCTCCGACGCCATGGTGCTCACCATGCTGCTGCACATGCTGCGGCATTTCCTTTTCGACCGCTACCGCAGCTTCCGCTGGTTTTCCTGGGTGAGCGGCGTGATCGTCCTGTGGCTGGTCTACGCCTCCGGGGTGAACGGCTACATGCTGCCCTGGGACCGGCTCGCCCAGTTCGTGGTGACCGCCACCGCCGAGTGGTTCGACTGGCTACCCATCTTCAGGGGCAGCCTGATCCGAAACTTCATCTTTCCCGAGGGAGTCAACGACCGGCTGTTCAGCCTGCTCTCCTTCATCCACATCGGCCTTCCCCTCGCAGTGCTGTTCCTGCTGTGGGTGCACGTGCAGCGGGTGCCTCGGGCCAAGACCAACCCGCCACGGCCCATCGCCGTCACCCTGGTGGTGGCGCTGGTGGCCCTTTCCCTGGTGAAGCCGGTCGAGAGCCAGGCGCCGGCCAACCTTGCCACCGCCATCACCGAGATCGACCTCGACTGGTTCTACCTGGCCGTCTACCCCTTGATCTACCGCTGGTCGCCGGGGGAGGTGTGGCTGCTCGTCGGCGGCGCCACCCTGCTGTTCCTGCTGCTGCCGTGGCTGCCCCCCAAGCGGGGCCGCGGGCCCAAGGAGGGCTATCACGTCATGGTGCATCCCGACAACCGCATCATCCCGGTGCGGGAGGGGGAGAGCCTGCTGGACGCGGCGCTGCGGGAAGGGATGCCGGTGCCCTTCGACTGCCGCAGCGGCGGCTGCGGGCAGTGCAAAGGCACGATCCTGTACGGCGCGGTGGATCACGGCGCCTATCAGCCGTCGGCGTTGACCGAGGAGGAGCGGCGCCTAGGGAAGGCCCTGTTCTGCTGCGCCACGCCGCTCTCCGACCTGGAGATCGAGTACCAGCCGGTGGAGGTGCCGGGCGGGATCGCGCCCCGGGTCTACACCGCCCGGGTGCACAAGCTGCGGCGGCTCGCCGAGGACGTGATGCAGGTGTTCCTCAAGCTGGAAGGAGGGGAGAGAATCCGGTACTACCCGGGGCAGTACATCAACATCCTGCTGCCGGACGGGGAGAAGCGCTCCTTCTCTTTCGCCACCGCGCCCCACGAAGCGGAAAACCTGATCGAGCTGCACATCCGCTGGATCCCCGGCGGCAAGTACACCACCCACGTGTTCACCGAGATGAGGGAGGGAGAGGTGGTGCGCTTCGAGGGGCCCCTGGGCGCCTTTTTCCTGCGGGAGGACTCGGACAAGCCCATCATCTTCGTCGCCGGCGCCACCGGCTTCGCGCCGGTGAAGGCGATGCTGGAGCACGCTTTCCACGTGGGGCTCAAGCGGAAGATGATCCTGTACTGGGGCACCCGGCGCCTGCAGGACATGTACATGAAAGAGTTGCCGGAGCGCTGGGAGCGGGAGCACCCCAACTTCAAGTTCGTGCCCGTGCTCTCGGCCCCCGAACCCGAAGACCAGTGGCAGGGCCGCACCGGGCTCGTGCACGAGGCGATCCTGGAGGACTTTCCCAACCTGGCCGGCCACCAGATCTACGCCTGCGGTTCGGTGGCCATGGTGGAGGCGGCGCACCCGGCGTTCATCGCCCGGGGGCTGCACCCCGACGACTGCTTCTCCGACGCGTTCCGCACCAGCGCCCACCTGCGGGGCGAAGGGGCCGAGCTGGTCAAGCTGGGAGGCGCCGCGTGAACCTCTTGCGCTACGCGGCCCAGGGGCTGCTCTACGTGCCCTTCATGGCCGTGGTCGGTTACTTCTCCACCGACCCGCCGTATCGCCACCTGGAGCCGGATCAAGCTCTGGTGCGCCTGTCCATCCGTCATGCCGGCGAGCGCAGGGAGGAATGCCGCGAGCGCACGCCGGAGGAGCTGGCGAAGCTCCCGCCCAACATGCGGGCCCCCTTGGTCTGCCCGCGGGAGCGGGTGCCCGTCACGGTGGAGCTGGAGATGGACGGCGAGCTCCTGCTGCGCACCACGGCGCCGCCTTCGGGCCTGGCCAAGGATCTCGCCTCCATTGTCTACTGGCGGCAACCGGTGGCGGCCGGCCCTCACCGCTTCGTCGCGCGGCTGAACGACCGGCGCACCGAGGGCTTTAGCCACGTGGCCGAGGCCACGATGACCCTCGAGCCCGGGGACGCGCTGGTGATCGATTTCCAGGCGGAGCAGGGCGGGTTCCTGTTCCACTCCCGTTCAAGCCCGCGCTGAAATGGTGGACGAAAGCCCGCTCCGCCATGAGGCTCGTTCCGGCTCGAGCCTGCGCCTGGCCCTGCTCGCCGGGCTGCAGACCCTCGAGGCCCTGTTCGACCGCGCCTTCACCCCCGCCCATAACCCCTGGCGCCACCTGGGGGCACTCGCCTTTTTCTTCTTCTGGGTAGTGGTGGTCTCCGGCGTCTATCTCTACGCGTCCAGCGAAAGCGGAGTGGAGCGCGCCTATCGCTCGGTGGAGCGTTTGACCCGGGAGCGGTGGTACCTGGGCGGAGTGGCCCGCAGCCTCCACCGCTATGGGTCCGACGCCTTCATGATCGCGATGCTGCTGCATCTGGCGAAGGAATGGATCGCCGGACGCTATCACGGCTTCCGCTGGTTTTCCTGGGTGACGGGAGTGCCACTGCTCCCCCTCGCCCTGGCCTCCGGCGTGATCGGCTTCTGGCTGGTGTGGGACCGGCTCGCGCAGTTCGCGGCCCTGGCCACCGCCGAGTGGCTGGACGTGCTGCCGCTCTTCTCGGAGCCCCTGGCGCGCAACTTCCTCACCCCCGGCGACGTGACCGACCGTTTCTTCACCCTGGCCATGTTCCTCCACCTGGGGCTGCCCCTCGCCCTGCTGCTCCTCGCCTGGATCCACGTCCAGCGCATCAGCCGCCCGGTCGTGCATCCCCCCCGGCCGCTGGCCCTGGGCACCCTCGCTGCGCTGATCGCCCTTGCCCTCCTCAAGCCGGTCACGAGCCACGCGCCGGCGGATCTGGCCATCGTTCCCGCGGAGCTTAGGTTCGACTGGTTCTACCTCTTTCCTTTCCCGGCCGTTTACGCCTGGTCGCCGGCCGGGGTTTGGATCCTCGGCGGCGCGATCGCGCTGCTCCTCCTGTTGCTGCCCCTGCTGCCCCATCCCCCGCGCTCGCCGGTGGCCCAGGTGAGCCTCGCCAACTGCAACGGCTGCGGGCGCTGCCACGAGGATTGCCCGTACGCCGCAGTGGTGCTGCGGCCCCGCAGCGACGGGCGCCGGGCGCCGCGGGAGGCGGTGGTGCTGCCGGAGCTGTGCGCCGGGTGCGGCATCTGCGCCGGAGCGTGCCCCTCCTCCACACCGTTTCGCAGCGCCGCCCCCCTCGTGACCGGCATCGACATGCCCCAGCTTCCCATCGGGGCGTTGCGGGCGCGGCTCGAGCGCGCGGTGGCGGCCCTGGAAGGGCGGCCCAAGATCGTGGTCTTCGGCTGCGATTGGGGCACCGATGTGGAGCGGCTGCGCGGGCCTGGCATTGCTGCCTTCCGCCTGCTGTGTACCGGGATGCTGCCCCCGTCCTTCATCGAATACGCCCTGCGGGGCGGCGCCGACGGCGTGCTGGTGACCGGCTGCCGCGAGGGGGACTGCGCCTTCCGGCTGGGCAACCGGTGGACCGAGGAGCGGCTCCGCGGACAGCGGGAACCCCATCTGCGCCGCAACGTTCCCGCCGAGCGGTTGCGGGTGTTCTGGGCCGGCCCCCGGGACTTCCACCGGCTGGCGGACGAGCTCGAGCGCTTCCGTGCCCATGTCGCGGCCCTTCGGGCGCCGCCCAGGGCCGCGGAGCGGGGGCTCGACCACCGGAGAGACGGGGCTTTGCTCCCATGAGAGCGCTGGCTCAGGCCGCGGTTCGCCGGCTGCCATCTTCGGTGCGTGCCGCGGGAGGGCGATACGCGCTCCCGATTCCCACGGGGGCGCGGCGCATCCTGGCGATGGTCTGGCTCGGGCTCGGGCTCGTGTCGCTCATCCTCTCGGGGCTCTTCTCGGTGCTGCTGGTGCTCTCGCGGGCTCCCTACGTGAAGGACGTCTTCCCTCTGGTGGACTTTTTCCACGTGGCCCTGGTGGTCCACGTGGACCTCTCGGTGCTGGTGTGGTTCATCGCCTTCGCCGGCGTGTTCTGGACCCTGAACAGCACGCCCCGGTGGCTGCCCCTGGGCTGGGTCGCTTTCGTCTTCGCCGTCGCCGGAACGCTCTTCATGTCGGCAGCCCCGTTCCTCGCCCGCGAGCCCGCGGTGATGAGCAACTACGTTCCGGTGCTGGACGGCCCCCTGTTCCTCGCCGGGCTTTCGGTGTTCGGCCTCGGCTTCGCGCTGCTCACCGTGCGCAGCATGGCTGCCGTGCCGCCGGTGGGAAAGCGTCCCGACGGCGCCGCGGCCCTGCGTTTCGGCTTGAATGCCTCGGTGGTGTCGGCGGCGGTGGCCCTGCTCGCCTTCGCCTGGTCATACTTTCTCGTCCCGGCCGGGCTCGAGGGCAAGGCCTATTACGAGCTCCTGTTCTGGAGCGGCGGGCACGTGCTCCAGTTCACCTACACGCTTCTGATGTTTGTCGCGTGGTTGTGGCTCGCCGGCGCCGCGGGCGCCCGGGTACCCCTCACGCCCCGTGTGGTCCTGCTCCTGTTCGGGGTCGGCCTGGTCTCGGTGTTCGGCACGCCCCTGATCCATCTCGCCCACGACATCACGTCGGTGGAATATCACCGCTGGCACACCTGGCTCATGGGATTCGGCGGCGGGCTGGCGATCCTGCCCTTCGCCCTGGCCATGGCGCTCGCCCTGGGGAGCGCGCCTCCCGCGGGCGCCGAAGAGCGCCCGCTGCGGGCGGCCCTCCTCGTCTCCCTGGTCCTCTTCGGAACGGGGGGCGCGATCGGTCTCGCCATCGAGGGCAGCAACGTCAAGATCCCGGCCCATTACCACGGCTGCATCGTGGGGGTGACCCTGGCGTTCATGGGGATCACCTACCATCTGCTGCCGCGGCTGGGCTTCGCCGCGCCCAGGCCGGTGCTCGCCACCTGGCAGTGCTACCTCTACGGCGGGGGCCAGCTCCTCCACATCCTGGGGCTGCTCTGGTCCGGAGGCTACGGGGTGCAGCGGAAGATGGCGGGAAGCGCCGAGGTGCTGGAAGGCTTCGGCCGCACGGCGGGCATGGGCCTCATGGGGTTGGGCGGGCTCGTCGCCGTCGCCGGCGGGCTGCTGTTCATCCTGGTGGTGCTGCTGGCGGTGACCTCCAGGCCGCGCCATCGCCCGCTCACGGGCCGGAGAGGGTGTTGATGAGCCAGAAGGTGAACACGGCTAGGGGCAGGATGATGGCGAAATAAACGAGGCTCCGATTCTCGAACCGGGCGCCGCGGGCGCGCTCGAGGCGATCCAGGATCCAGTCGGCGAGGAAGTACAGCCCGATGGCGACGACGGTGAAGTAGACGATTTCCATGGGGGCCCGGCGGCCTGAAGCAGGGGCCCATTTAAACACGGCCGCCCCGGCGGGGACTTGATGGAAATCAAGGACCCGCTCGCCGGCGTCAGCCTTCGTGCCGGGCCGCTTTGCGGCCCCACAGCCAGACGTAATGGACGCCGGAGAGCACGGTGAACAGGGCCACCAGGGCGAACAGGGGCGCGTGCGCGGGCTCCGCCTCCACGTAGCCGGCGACGTCCGCGAGCAGCAGGAGCAGCAGGGCGAACTGGAAGAAGGTGCAGGTCTTCCCCAAGACGGTGGGCTGCATGTGGTAGGAGCCGATCGCCAGGCGGTAGCTCACCGCGCCCACCACGAGCACAAAGTCCCGGCCCAGCATCAGGGCCGCGAGCCACAGGGGCAGCACCTGGATCCAGGCGAGCCCCAGCACGGTGGCAAAGATCAGCAGCTTGTCGGCCATGGGGTCCAGCACCGCCCCGATGGAGGTGCGCTGGTCGAAGCGGCGCGCCACGAAGCCGTCCAGGGCGTCGCTCGCCGCCGCGACCACGAACGCCCAGAAGGCGAGGGCGTGGTTCCCCTGCAGCAGGAAATAGGCGAGAGCCGGCACCAGGCACAGCCGGAGCAGGGTGATGGCGTTGGCCGCGTTCATGCAAACCGGAGACGAAAAGGGCTCACCCGGATTTTAAGGAACCTGGGCGCGAGCCGCACGGCCCTTGCCATGGTAGACTCGCGGAGAAACTCTCCGCCGTCATGCTCGATCTGGAGCGCGTCTTCGCCGAGGACGGGCCCCTCGCCCGCCGCATTCCCCACTATCGTGCCCGGCCCCAGCAACTGGAGATGGCGAGCGTCATCGCCCGAGCCATTGAGGAGCGCCGGATCCTGGTGGCGGAGGCGGGCACCGGCACGGGTAAGACCTTCGCCTACCTGGTGCCCGCTCTAATCCGCGGCGGCAAGGTGATCCTTTCCACTGGAACCAAAACGCTCCAGGACCAGCTCTACCACCGGGACCTGCCCACGGTGCGGGCCGCCCTGGGGCTTCCGGTGACCGTGGCCCTGCTCAAGGGACGCGCCAACTACGTGTGCCAGCACCATCTGCAGCGCAGCCTAGCGGAAGCTCGCTTCGCCAGCCGGGAAGCGGCGGCCCACCTCGAGCGGGTGCGCCAATTCGCGGCCGTTTCCGGGACCGGGGACCGGGCGGAGCTACCCGATGTGCCCGAGGACTCCCCCGTGTGGCCAGCGGTCACGTCCACCCGGGACAACTGCCTGGGGACCGGCTGCCCGTATTACGACCGCTGTTTCCTCATGCGGGCCCGGCGCGCAGCGCTGGCGGCGGACGTGGTGGTGGTGAACCACCACCTCTTTTTCGCCGACCTGGTGCTGCGGGACGTGGGCGTCGCGGAGCTCCTGCCCGCGTGTAACACGGTGGTGTTCGACGAGGCTCACCAGCTCCCGGAGACCGCCACCCTTTTCTTCGGCGAAAGCGTAGGAAGCGGTCAATTGATCGAGCTGGCCCGGGACGCCCGGGCGGAAGGCGCGGCGGCGGCCCGGGACTTCCAGCGCCTGCCCGAGGCGGCCCAGGCCCTGGACAAGGCCGCCCGGGATCTTCGCCTGGCGGTGGGCGAGGCCCCCGGCCGGTGGCCCGCCCGCCAGGCCATGGAGCGGCCCGGGTTTGGCCCCGCGCTGGACGCAGTGGCCGAGGCCCTCGCACGGCTCGAGCGCCTGCTGGAATCCCAGGTGGCCCGGGCCGAGGGCCTGGCCCATTGCCATGAGCGGGCGGCGCGACTCTCGGCCCTCCTCGTCCGCTGGCGGTCGGAGGAGGCGGACGAGTCGGTGCGCTGGGTGGAGGCCTTTCATCAGGCGCTGCAGCTTCACCGCACGCCCCTTTCGGTGGCCTCCGTCTTCAGCCGGCAGATCGCGAGCCCGCCCCGGGCGTGGATCTTCACCTCGGCCACCTTGTCCGTTGCCGGCCGCTTCGACCATTACTGCCGGGAGCTGGGGCTCGACGGGGCGGCCACGGCGAGCTGGGAAAGCCCCTTCGATTACCCGAACCACGCCCTCCTATACCTGCCCGAGGGACTGCCGGAGCCGGCCCATTCGGACCACACCGAGGCGGTGACCCGGGCGGCGCTGCCGGTGCTCAAAGCGAGCCGGGGACGGGCGTTTCTCCTGTTCACCTCCCTCAAGGCCATGCAGCGGGCCCACGGGCTGCTCAAGGAAGCCCTGGCGCGGGAGGGCCTGGACTATCCCGTGCTGCTCCAGGGGGAGGGATCCCGCTCGGCCATGCTGGATCGTTTCCGCAACGCGAACCACGCCATCCTGCTCGGGAGCCAGTCGTTCTGGGAGGGCGTGGACGTGCCAGGGGAGCAGTTGTCCGTGGTGGTGATCGACAAGCTGCCCTTCGCGCCGCCCGACGATCCCGTGTTCGCCGCCCGGCTCGAGCATTTGCGGGCGGCGGGGGGCGACCCGTTCAACGACTATCAGCTCCCGGAGGCGGTGATCACCCTGAAGCAGGGCGCGGGACGCCTCATCCGCAGCGAGACCGACCGGGGGGTGCTCATGATCTGCGATCCGAGGCTCCTCACCCGCTCCTACGGCCGCCGCATCCTGGCGAGCCTGCCCCCCATGGGACGCACCCGCCGCCTCGAGGAGGTGCTGGCCTTCCTCACCTCCCCGGGCCATACTCGTAGAGAATGAAAGCCGATGAGGAGACGCCGATGGAACAGCTTCCGGAAAACGTCCAGACCCTGCTCAAGGACCTGCGCGTCTATCTCGCCAACAGCAACGACCCGTGGGAATCCCGGCGGGCCCTCATGTACCGCATCAACGAGGTGATCGGCGGTGGGGAATCGGAGGTGTTCGTGGCCAACGTGCGGGAGCTGTCCCGCATCGGCGCGAGCTACGCCGAGATGATGCAGACCTTTCAGCGCCTCTTGACGTCCTACCCAGCTGGCGGCGCCACCGCTGACCTTTTCGCCCGGGCGTTCGCTCCCAACCCTTTTGCCGCCGCCCCGTTGAACGAGTTCCTGCGCCAGCTCACCGAGCTCTTCAACGCCCAGTCGGCGGCGCTGCGGGGAGGGGAGACGGGGAAGAAAGGCTAGCCCGGATGGACACGGATTTTCACGGACAAAGGCGGCGTTACCCGCTCATCCTTGGTTGATTCCGAGACGGGTGTCAGCCTGCTGCCGTCCGCGCGACCTGCTGCGGCGCCCGTCCAACGGGGATGGCGCGCAGATCGTGGGTGTCCGAGCCGGTGATGGTCACTTCCACCAGGTCTCCCGGTTTGAGCCCAGACGCTCCCTCCACCCGCACGACGCCGTCGATCTCCGGCGCATCGCCGGGGCCGCGGCCCAGGGCGTGGCGCGGGGTCACCTGGTCGATCAGGACAGGCATCCTGGCGCCCACCTTGCGGGCCAGCCGCTTGCGGCTCACCCGCGCCTGGACCTCCATGAGACGCGAGCGCCGCGCTTCTTTCACCTCTTCCGGCACGGGATCGGGCAGGGCGTTGGCGGCGGCGCCCTCCACCGGCGAGTAGGCGAAGCAGCCCACCCGGTCCAGCTCGGCTTCTTCCAGGAACCGGAGCAGCGCCTCAAACTCCGCCTCCGTCTCCCCCGGAAAGCCCACGATGAAGGTGCTGCGGATCGTGAGCCCCGGCACCTGGGTCCGCCAGGCGCGGATGCGCTGGAGGTTGTCCTCGCCGCTGGCGGGGCGCTTCATGAGCTTCAAGATGCGCGGGCTCGCGTGCTGGAACGGCACGTCCAGGTACGGCAGGACCTTGCCTTCCGCCATCAGGGGGAGCACCTCGTCCACATGGGGATAGGGATAGACGTAGTGTAGCCGGACCCAGACCCCCAGCCCGGAGAGAGCCCGAACGAGGTCGGCGAAGCGGGTCTTCACCGGCCGGCCGTTCCAGAAGCCGGTGCGGTACCTCACGTCCACCCCGTAGGCGCTCGTGTCCTGGGCGATGACCAGCAGCTCCTTCACGCCCGATTCCACCAGCGCCTCCGCCTCCCGCATCACCTCGCCGACGGGCCTGCTCACCAGGTCGCCCCGCAGGGACGGAATGATGCAGAAGGTGCAGCGGTGGTTGCACCCCTCCGAAATCTTGAGATACGCGTAATGGCGGGGCGTGAGCCGCAGTCCCTGGGGCGGCACCAGATCGAGGAAGGGATCGTGGGGCTTGGGGAGATGGCGATGCACCGCCGCCATCACTTCGTCCAGGGCCTCAGGGCCGGTCACCGCCAGCACCCGGGGGTGGGTTCGTTGCACCAGCGTCCCCTTGGCGCCCAGGCAGCCGGTCACGATCACCCGCCCGTTCTCTGCCAAGGCTTCGCCGATGGCCGCCAGGGATTCCTCCACCGCGGCTTCGATGAAGCCGCAGGTGTTGACCACCACCAGGTCCGCGCCGTCGTAAGTGGGCGCGATGTCGTACCCCTCCGCGCGCAGTTGGGTCAAGATGCGCTCGGAATCCACCAGGGCCTTGGGACAGCCCAGGGAGACGAAACCGACCCGGGGCGCGCGGCGGCGAAGGCGGCGGGCAGGAGACATCGTGCTGCGAGCCAGGGGACGGCGCTTTAAGGGTTCTTCTTGCCCTGCTCCGTGGATTCACCCGCGCTCGAGGTGTCAGGCGCGGATGACGGCTTGGACTCGGGCTCGCTGGGCGTTTGGAAGCCGGGGAATGGGAAGCCGCCGAAGAGGTTGCGGGTCTGCTTCTGCAACTGCTGCTGCATTTCGAGGAACAGGTTGGCGCTTTGCTCCAGATAATTGGAGAGCAATCCCTGGATGGCGGGACCCTGGATCTTGAGGAACTGGGCCCAGGCGTCGGAGTTGAAAAGGGGATTCTCCCCGTACATGGCCTTGGATTGCTCCTGCAGCCGCTTCTGCATGTCGATGAAGGTCTGGATGTTCTTTTCCAGGTAACTGCCCATCATCCCCTGCATCGCATGGCCGTAGAAGCGGATGATCTGGGACAGCATGTCCCGGGAGAACATGGGCACGCCCCCGCTTTCCTCCTCCAGGATGATCTGCAGCAGGATGCTGCGCGTCAAATCCTCGTTGGTCTTGGCGTCCACCACCCGGAATTCCACGTGGTCCAGAACGAGCTGCTTGACGTCGGCCAGGGTGATGTAGCTGCTGGCCGCCGTGTCGTACAGGCGGCGATTCGGGTACTTCTTGATGAGACGGACCCCTTCGCTCATGGCGGCACCCGCAACAAAAGACAAATCAATATATTACAGAAAGCCTGCTATAAATACAGCAAGCCCGCGGACGCTCGGAACCGCCCGGGAGAACCGGGGCCGGGCAGCCTTTTTGCTGCACTGCGCAATAATCCTTGACAGCAGCCTTTCCAGCAGCCTACAATGGAATTGTGCAATGCAGCAACAAGGTTTTTTCGAGCATCCGCCGAAGGAGCGATGGAGGTTATCATGGTCAAGATTCCTGAGCAGTTTTCCGATCTGGGCAAAGGCAACGTGGAAGCGGCCCTGAAGTTCGCCAAGCTGTCCATGGACAGCGCCGAGAAGCTGGTCCGCCTGCAATTGGAGGCGGCTCGCGCCGCGATGGAAGAGTACGCGAAAACCGCCCGCGCCCTGGCCGAGGCCAAGGACGTGCAGAGCGCGGCGAGCCTCAGGCTCAAGATCGCCGAGTCGAACATCGAGAACGCGCTCAAGTACGCCCGCAGCGTCTACGAAGTGGCCTCCCAAGCCCAGGGCGAGCTGGCGAAGCTGTTCGAGCAGCAGATGCAGAGCGTGGGCAAGGAAATGCAGGGCGCCCTGGAAAAAGCCAGCGCGGGCGCGCCGCCGGGCAGCGAGATCGCGGTCACGGCCCTCAAGACCACCATCGCCGCCGCTCAAACCGCCCTGGATACCATGACCAAGGCGGCCAAGCAGATGGCAGAACTGGCGGACGCCGGCGTCAAGGCCGCCACCGCCGCCACCGGCGAGGCGGTCAAGAAAGCGACCGGCAGCGCCAAGAAGGACTGAAACGGCTCCTCCTCCTCCTTTATCCTGGGGACTCTCTCCTCAGATAAAGGAACTGACGCCCCGGTGGGCAACCACCGGGGCTTTTTTTTGGATGGCGAAAGGAGAGACCGCGGGCGTGGAGAACGCCCGTTTCCCTCAGTACATGTGCTGTCCGCCGTTGATGGCGAAGTTGGCCCCCGTCACGTAGGCTGCTTCGTCCGAAGCGAGGTAGGCCACCAGGCCGGCCACTTCCTCCGGCTTGCCCAGGCGTCCCACCGGGATCTGGGGCAGGATCTTGCTCTCCAGCACATCTTGGGGGATCGCCAGGACCATCTTGGTACCGATATAGCCCGGCGAGATGGTGTTGACCGTCACCCCCTTTTTCGCCACTTCCAGGGCTAGCGCCTTGGTGAAGCCGTGCATGCCGGCCTTGGCGGCCGAGTAATTGGTCTGGCCGAAGGCGCCCTTCTGGCCGTTCACCGAGGAGATGTTGATGATGCGGCCCCAGCCCCGCTCCACCATGCCGTCGCACACCTGCTTGGTCATGTTGAAGCAGGAATCCAGGTTGGTGCGGATCACCGCATCCCAATCGGCCTTGGTCATCTTCCTGAAGGTCATGTCCCGGGTGATGCCGGCGTTGTTGACCAGGATGTCCACCGGCCCCACGTCTTTCTGCACCTGCTGCATGGCGGCCGCGCACGACTCGTAGTCCGCCACGTCCACCCCCACGGTGTAGAACGTGTAGCCCTTGGCCTTCATTTCGGCGGTCCATTCGGCCACTTTCTTGTTGCCCGGAGAGTGGGTGGCGACCACCTTGCAGCCCTGGTCGGCAAGCCGCATGCAGATGTATTCGCCCAGCCCGCCCATCCCGCCGGTGACCACTGCGACTCTTTGTGCCATGGTATGTCCTCCTGTGGTTGCTCCGGTACTGCGAGAAATCGGCTTGGGACGACCTCGCTCATTCGAACCGCGCTTTGACGTAGCTCCCGGGCGCCGGCTCGATGGGGGGATAAGCTGCGCTGCCGACTCCCGCGGGCGCCAGCACCGTGGGGCCGCTGCGCCGCTTGATCCAGCGGATCCAGTGCTTCCACCAGCTTCCGGGCACGGAGCGGGCGCCTTCCAGCCAGCCCTCGGGAGTGGCCGCCCGGAACTTGTTGATCCAGTAGTTGCGCCGGTTCTTCGACGCCGGGTTCACCACCCCAGCGATGTGGCCGCTCGCCGTCAGGATGAAGTCAATTTTGCCAGAAAGCAGCCGCGCGCTGGCATAGGCGGCGCGCCACGGCACGATGTGGTCCTCCTTGGCCGCCAGGAAGTAGGTAGGAACGCGTATCTTTCCCAGGTCTACGGGCACGCCGCAGAGGGTGAGGGCGCCTGGTGTCTTCAGCTCGTTCTGCAGGTACATGTGGCGCACGTACCAGCAATAGAGGGCCCCCGGCAGGTTGGCCCCGTCGCTATTCCAATAGAGGAGGTCGAAGGGGGGCGGCGTCTCCCCCAGCAGGTAGTTGTGGACCACGTAGTGCCAGATGAGATCCTGGGGACGCAGGCTGGCGAAGGCGGCGGCCAGCTCCGCGCCCCGCATGACCCCGCCTTCCCGGTACTCGGCTTCCTTCCTCGCCACGTAGGCTTCGTCGATGTACACCGAGATCTCCCCCGGGTCCTCGAAGTCCAGCATGGTGGTGAGGAAGGTGGCGCACTTCACCCGCTCGTCCCCCCGGGCGGCCAGCACCGCCAGGGCGGTGGCGAGCAGCGTGCCGCCGACGCAAAAGCCCAGCAGGTTCATCTGGGGCGCGCCGGCCACGGCGCCCACCACTTCCATGGCCTGGAACACGGCCCGCTCCAGGTAGTCCTCCCAGGTGAGATGTCCCAGCTCGGGGGGGATGTTGCGCCAGGAGATGAGAAACACCGTGAGCCCGTTTTCCACCGCGAAGCGCACGAAGGAATCCTCGGGTTGTAGGTCCAGGATGTAGTACTTGTTGATGAAGGGGGGCACGATGAGCAGGGGCAGGGCGTGCACCCGGGGCGTCGACGGTGCGTACTGGATGAGCTGCATGACCTCGTTCTGGTAGATCACTCCGCCCGGCGTGATGGCCAGGTTGCGGCCCACCTCGAAGGCCGATTCGTCGGTCATGGAGAGGCGCCCTTTCTCCAGGTCCGCGAGGAGATTCCTCAGGCCCCGCAGCAGGCTCTCCCCTTCGGTTTCCACGGCCCGCTTCAAGGCTTCCGGATTGGTGGCGGGGAAGTTGGCGGGGGAGAGGGCCTCGATCCACTGGCGGGTGAAGAACTGCACCTTGCGCTTGGCTACCTCATCCAGGGGAAGCTGGGCCGCGGCGGCGTTCAACCATTCCGCGTTGAGCAGGTAGGCGCGCCGCAAATAGTCGAAAAGGGGTTCCCGGCGCCATTCTGGGCTGCGGAAGCGCCGGTCGGGCTTGGCTTCTTCTTTGTCGCTTTCGGCGCCCAGTTGCCCCGCCAGCAGGCGCATCCACAGCGCCAGGTGGCGCTGGCCGTAGCGGTTTTGCAGGTCGAGCCACCGTTCCAGCTCGTGGGCGAGCCCGGCCGTCACGGCGCTCAGGATCTCCCCGCCGGCCAGGGGCGGGCGGTGGAGGGCCTTGAGCAAAACGGCGGGATCCAGCGCCACCTTCAGCGCCGGGGAAGCCTCCGGGACGGGAGCGCCAGCACCCTTTGCGGCCTGCGCCTGGGGTTCGTTCTTGCGGGGGGCGGGGCCTTTCGCTGGTCGGCCCGCGTCCATCGTCCCTCCGGAAGAAGAGGCCGGCGCAGCGGGCCCAGCCGAATGATCGGGCGCAGCCATGGGGTGAATGTGCGGTGAAAGCGCGGGGACGCAGCCCCAGCTATTCTTGGCGCCGCCTCTTTAGCCTGTCAATGGGCGTGGCCGCCCACCAGCGCCCCGACTGCCCAGATCGATCCCACGCCCAGGGCGATCAGCAGCACCTGGATGGCGCCGGCCTTGAGCGCCGGCGTACGGTGCAGGTCCGGGATCAGGTCCGCCACCGCTACGTAGATCATGCTGGCGGCGGCAAACCCGAGGAGCGGCGGCACCAGCTCCCGCATGCTCTCCAGCCCCGCGTAGCCGATCAGCGCCCCCAGGAGCATGGCCATGCTGGAGAGCAGGTTGAAGAGCAGGGCCTTGGCCTTGCTGAAACCGGAATGGAGCAGGACCAGGAAGTCGCCGGCTTCCTGGGGAATCTCGTGGGCGATGATGGCCAGCGCCGTGACGATGCCCAGGTGCAGGTTGGTGAGGAAGGCGGCGGCGATCAGCATCCCGTCGACGAAGTTATGGATGGTGTCGCCGATGAGGATGAGGATGCCGCTGCGGATGCGGGCCCCGGGCAGGAGCGCCGGGTCGTGGCCGTCCGAATGGTGGGTGTGGTGGTGGCGCCACAGCACCAGCTTCTCCAGCACGAAGAACACCACGATGCCGAGGAGCACGATGCCGCTCGTCTGCTCGATGCTCCTGCCATGGGCCATGGCTTCCGGCAGCATCTCCAGGAACGCTGCGCCGAGGAGCGCCCCGATGGCGTAGCTCACCAGCCAGGGAATCCAGGCGGCGCGGGCGGCGAGGGTGAGGGCTCCCGCCACCAGCACGCTCAAGAGGCCGCCCGTGAGGCTGGCGGCGATGATCCAGGCAAAAGGGGACATGGAAAGGACGCAGCGGCGAAACGGCGCATTATAGCCGCACCGCAGGCTCAATCGGTGAGCCACACCAGCGCCACCGTGCGCCCGGTGACCCGGTCTCGCCGGTAGGAATAGAAGCGTTGCGGTTGGCTGAAGGTGCAGTCCTCCTCCCCGTAGACCGCCCGCACCCCGCAGCCGTCCAGGCGCTGGCGGGCGAGCAGCGGCAGGTTGGCGAGCCACTTGCCGTTGTCCCGGGGCAGGAAGGCGAAGGCGGCCCGGGTCTCGTGGCGCAGGAACGCCTGCCGTACCTCGTCGCCCACCTCGAAGCTGTCGGGGCCGATGCAGGGCCCCAGCCAGGCCAGGAGCCGGGCGGGATCCGCCTCCATCGCCTCCACCGTGCGCTCGATCACGCCGGAGGCCAATCCCCGCCATCCGGCGTGGGCGATGCCTACCACGGTGGCATCCCGGTCGCATAGGAGGACCGGCAGGCAGTCGGCCACCTGCACCGCGCACACCACGCCGGGCGTGCGGGTCACGGCGGCATCGGCCTCTTTCTCCTCGGGCGTGCCGCGGGCTGCGGCCGGGTCGAGGCGGGCGACCGTGGCGCCGTGGACCTGCTTGAGCCAGCGGGGCTCGGCGGGCAGCCACCGCCGCAGCCGGCGCCGGTTCTCCGCGACGCACCGGGGGTCGTCCCCCACGTGCTCGCTCAGGTTGAGGGACGCGTAGGGGCCGCGGCTCACGCCCCCGGTGCGGGTAGTCGCGAGCGCCCGCACCCGGTCCGGCGCGGGCCAGTCGGGTAGGATGGGCTGAAGCGAATCGTCCGTCATGGTGAGCGCCGCAGCCTCTCCAGCAAGGCCGCCATGTCGGCGGGCAGCGGCGACTCCAGCTCCAGCTCGCGCCCGCCGGCCGGGTGGGGGACGACCAGCCGGGCAGCGTGGAGGGCCTGCCGCGGGAAAGCGGCGAGGAGGGCCGCGGCGGGGCCCTTGGGCGTCCCCCGGTACACGGGATCGCCCACCAGGGGATGGCCGATGGAATGGAGATGGACCCGGATCTGATGGGTGCGACCGGTTTCCAGGCGGCACAGGATCAGGGTGCATCCGGGAAGCCGTTCCAGGGCCCGGACGTGGGTGAGGGCGGGCTTGCCCGGCTCCACCACAGCCATGCGGGTGCGGTGCACCGGATGGCGGCCGATGGGCGCTTCGATCGTACGGCTGCCTGGTAGGGTCCCCAGGGCGAGGGCCAGGTACTCCCGCCGGATGCGGCGCTCGGCCAGGGCCCGCTGGAGGTGGGCGTGAGCCGCCAGGGTCTTCGCCACCACCAGCAGCCCGCTGGTCTCCTTGTCCAGGCGATGGACGATGCCCGCTCGGGGAAGCCCAGCCAGGGCGGGGGCGTGGTGGAGCAGGGCGTTGAGCAGGGTGCCCCCCCAGTTTCCGCTGCCGGGGTGGACCACCAGGCCGGCGGGCTTGTCGATGACGATGATCTCCTCGTCCTCGTAGACGATGGCGAGGGGCCGTCCCTCGGGGGCGTAGGCCGCCTCCCAGGGATCCGGCTGGAGCGCCACTTCCACCGTCTCTCCACCCCATACCCGGTCCTTGGCCGCCCGGGGCGTCCCGTTCACCCGCACGGCGCCGTCGCGGATCCAACGGGTCAAGCGGCTCCGGGAATATTCCGGCAGGAGCCGGGCGAGGGCCTGGTCGAGGCGCAAGCCGGCGCAGTTCTCTCCCACCCGCAGGCGCCGCAGGGGCGGGGAGGGCGCTGCGCTATAATCCGCCGGAGAAAGCGAGGAATCCGCCATGGCCGATAGTGTACTTGCAAGCCGCGCCCGCCGATCCCGGCGGGCTTGCGCCCGTGGAATTGCGGCCGCCGCGCTGCTTGCCCTCCTTTCGGGTTGCGGGCTCTTGCCCGCGGAAGGGGACCCCACCGAGGGCTGGTCCGCGAGCCGGCTCTATTCCGAGGCGAAGGAGGAGCTCAACAGCGGCAATTACCAGAACGCCGTCAAACTGTACGAGAAGCTGGAAGCGCGCTATCCCTACGGCCGCTACGCCTTGCAGGCCCAGTTGGAGATCGCCTACGCCTATTACAAGGACGGGGAGACGGCCTCCGCCATCAACGCCGCCGACCGCTTCATCAAGCTGCACCCCAACCACCCGAACGTGGACTACGCCTATTACCTCAAGGGATTGGTCAACTTCCAGTCGGACCTGGGCATTTTCTCCGCCCTGGGGGGCGACGACTTCAGCGACCGGGATCCCAAGGCGGCGCGGGAGGCCTTCGAGGCCTTCCGGGAGCTGGTGACGCGCTTTCCCGAAAGCCGCTACGCCGCCGACGCCCGGGCGCGCATGAACTACCTGGTGAACGCCCTGGCCTCCCACGAGATGCACGTAGCCCGCTATTACCTACGCCGGGGAGCCTACGTTGCAGCGGCCAACCGGGCGAAGTACGTGCTGGAGAACTATCCCCAGGCCCCGGCCCTGGAGGAGGCGCTAGCCATCATGGTGCGCGCCTACGACGCCTTGGGGATGCCCAAGCTGCGGGACGACGCGCGCCGGGTGCTGGAGCAGAATTTCCCCGGCAGCGTCTACCTGGCGGGCGGCCCGTCGCGCAAGCCCTGGTGGAAGCTCTGGTGAGATCAGCGGGCGAACTTGCGCACCACTTCCATCAGCTCGGCGATGGCCGCTTCCCCGTCTCCTGAGCGGATGGCGGTCTTCACGCACCCCTGGGTGTGGTCCTCCAGGAGCTGCATCGCCACAGCATCCAGCGCCGAGCGCAGCGCGGAGATCTGGATGAGGATGTCCACGCAGTAGCGGTCCTCCTCGATCATCCGCGCCACGCCCCGCACCTGGCCTTCGATCCGGTTGAGGCGCTTCATCAGGGCCTCCTTGCGGGGCTGCACCACCCGCTTCGGCGGGTGGGGAGGCTCGGATCGGCTACGCGGCGGCGACCTCATATCCCGCCCCCTCGATCGCCGCGCGCAGCGCCTCGTCGTTGGTGCGCATCGGGTCGTACTCGACCCGGGCCTCGCCTTTTTCCAGGGACACCTCGGCGCTCCCGACGCCGTCGATCCCCTCGAGCACGCTTTTCACGCTCTTCACGCAACCCTGGCAGCTCATGCCTTTCACTTTCAGGGTGACCGTTTGCATGGTTTTCTCCCTTTATCGAAAAAAACGCTAACCGGTGATGGAGGACGTGGGCACCGGCCGGCTGGCTTCCCTTGATCCGCGGCTTCGCTCCTCGGGGCCGGCGCCGGGCCGCCAGCGCCGGAGCAGCAGGGCGTTGCTCACCACCGACACGGAACTCATGGCCATGGCGGCGCCCGCGATCACCGGGTTGAGGAGCCCCAGGGCCGCCAGGGGGATGCCCAGCACGTTGTAGAAAAAGGCGAAGAACAGGTTCTGGCGGATCTTGGCCAGGGTCGCGCGGGAGAGGGAGAGGGCGTCCGCCACCCCATTCAGGTCGTTGCGCATGAGGGTGATGTCGGCGGTCTCCATGGCGACATCGGTGCCGGCCCCCATGGCGAAGCTCACGTCTGCGGCGGCGAGGGCCGGCGCGTCGTTGATGCCGTCGCCCACCATACCCACCGTTTCGCCCGCTTCCTTGAGGCGCAGCACCTCGATCCGCTTCTCCTCCGGCGAGAGGCCGGCGTGGAACCGGTCGATGCCCGCCTGCCGGGCCACGGCCCGGGCGGTGGCCTGGTTGTCCCCGGTGAGCATCACCACCTGGATTCCCATGGCCTTGAGCCGCGCCACGGCCCGAGGGGAGGTGGGACGCAGCCGGTCGGCGACGGCGATGGCGCCGAGAAGCCGCCCGTCCCAAGCCACTGCCACCACGCTCTTGCCCTCGGCTTCCAGGGGCGCCACCAGGGCCTCGTCCACCTTCACCCCCTGGCTTTCCAAGTGGGCGAGGGAGCCCAGCATCGCGGGCTTCCCCGCGACGCGCCCGCCCACGCCCCGGCCGGGCACCGCGGTGAAGTCGGCGAGGGGGAGCGGCGCGACCCCCGCTTCCTTCGCCCGCTCCGCGATGGCCCGGGCGAGGGGGTGCTCGGAGGCCTGCTCCAGGGCTGCCGCCACGGCGAGGAGCTCGCTCTTGGCGACCCCTGGCAGGGGGACCAGGTCGGTGACCGCCGGGCGCCCTTCGGTGAGGGTGCCGGTCTTGTCCACCACCAGGGTGGTGATGCGCTCGGCCCGCTCTAGGGCGGCGGCGTTCTTCACCAGCACGCCCGCCTGGGCGCCCCGGCCGGTGCCCACCATGATGGCGGTGGGAGTGGCGAGCCCCAGAGCACAGGGACAGGCGATCACCAGCACCGCCACGGCGTTGATCAGGGCGCCGGCGAAGTCGCCGCTCCCGACCCACCAGCCGGCCAGGGTCAGGGCGGCGATAATCACCACGATGGGGACGAAGATGCCGGAGATGCGGTCCGCCAGGCGCTGGATGGGCGCCTTGGAGCCTTGGGCTTCCTCCACCATGCGCACGATGGCAGCAAGCTGGGTCTCGGCCCCAACGCCGGTGGCGCGCAGCCGCAGGAACCCCTGCTGGTTCACGGTGCCGGCGTAGACCGGGCTGCCCGGCTGCTTGTTGACGGGCAGGCTCTCGCCGGTCAGCATGGATTCGTCCACGCTGGACGCGCCTTCCATCACCACCCCATCCACCGGGAAGCGCTCCCCGGGCCGCACCAGGAACACGTCTCCGGGCTTGAGGCTGGCGGCGTCCACTTCCAGGACCCGGCCGTCCCGCTCCACCCGGGCGGTCTTGGGCTGTAGCCGCATCAGCGCCTCGATGGCGGCCGAGGTCTTGCCCTTGGCGCGGGCTTCCAGGAGCTTGCCCAGCATCACCAGAGTGATGATGGCGGCGCTCGCTTCGAAATACACGTGCTGGCCCAGGGAGAAGGCGGTCACCACCGCGCTGAAGAAATAGGCGGCCGAGGTGCCCAGGGCGATGAGCACGTCCATGTTGGCCCCGCCTCCCCGCAGGGCGTGCCAGGCGCCTATGTAGAAACGGCGGCCGATCCAGAACTGCACCGGCGTGGCGAGCAGCCACTGGAGGGATCGCGGCAGAAGCTCCTCGTGGACGCCGCTCGCCATCTGCACCATCTGGGCGAGGAGCGGCGCGGTGAGGGCGGCGGAGATCCAGAAGCGCCTGAGCTCCCGGCGATAAGCCTGCTCGCGCTCGGCTTTCTCCCGGGCGCGGGTCTCCTCGGTGAGCTCGGCGGCGCCGTAGCCGGCGCGCTCCACCGCCGCGATCAGCGCGGGCACGTCGGCTAGGGCGGGCGAGTAGGTGACCCGCGCCCGCTCGGCGGCGAAGTTGACCGTCGCCTGCACCCCGGGCAGGCGGTTCAGCACCTTTTCGATGCGGGCGGCGCAAGCCGCGCAGGTCATGCCGGAGAGCTTGAGCTCCACGGTACGGGCGGGCACCTGGTAGCCCGCCCGCTCGATGGCTTCCTCGAGGGCTTCGGGTGGGATCAGTGCCGGGTCGAACTCCACCCGCGCCTTCTCCGCGTTGAAGTTGACCGCGGCCTGCACCCCGGGTAGGCGGTTCAGCACCTTCTCGATCCGGGCGGCGCAGGCCGCGCAGGTCATGCCCGCGACGGGAAGCTCCAGCGATTTGCGGTACGGCGCGTTCAAGGGTATTCCTCCCTGCCTGGCCCGGGCGGCCTCCGGCGAGCGCAGTCATCTTATACCCCACCAGGGTATAAGTCAACGGCGGGGCGTGCTTCAATCCCGCAGCTCGGGCCGGTTGCGGAACTGCTCCAGGGCCTCGGGGTTGGCGAGCGCCTCCAGGTTCTTCACCGGCCGGCCGTGCACCACGTTGCGCACGGCGAGCTCCACGATCTTGCCCGATTTGGTGCGGGGGATGTCGGTCACCTGCACGATCCTGGCGGGGACGTGGCGGGGCGTGGTGTTTTCCCGGATCTGGCGCTTGATTATGTCGATGAGCGCCTGATCCAGGGTGAGGCCCTCCTTGAGGCGCACGAACAGCACTACCCGCACATCGGTAGGGTGATCGGGCGGCCAGTCCTGGCCGATCACCAGGCTCTCTACCACCTCGGGCAACTGCTCCACCTGGCGATAGATCTCGGCGGTGCCGATGCGTACGCCCCCCGGGTTGAGCACCGCGTCCGAGCGCCCGTAGATGACGACCCCGTCATGCTCCGTGAGGGCCGCGTAATCCCCGTGGTGCCACACGCCGGGAAAGCGCTCGAAGTAGGCGGCGCGGTACTTGACCCCATCAGGGTCGTTCCAGAAGCCGACCGGCATGGAGGGGAAGGGGGCGGTGCACACCAGCTCCCCTTTCTCGCCCGGGGGAAGCGGGCGGCCTTCCTCGTCGAACACCTCCACCTTCATGCCGAGGCCCCGGCACTGGATCTCTCCGCGCCACACCGGCAGCAGGGGGCAGCCCAGGACGAAGCAGGAGACGATATCGGTGCCGCCGGAGATGGAAGAAAGGAGCAGGTCCTTTTTCACCTTGTCGTACACGTAATCGAAGGACTCGGGCAGAAGCGGCGAGCCGGTGGAGAGGATCGTTTTGAGAGAGGCGAGGCGATGGGTCTCTATGGGCGTTAGCCCAGCCTTTTTCACCGCGTCGAGGTACTTGGCGGAGGTGCCGAACACGGTGATGTCCTCGGCGTCGATGTAATCGAACAAAGCGGTGGGGCCAGGATGAAAGGGGGAGCCGTCGTAGAGCATGAGCGTCGCTTCCGAGGCCAGGCCCGAGGCGAGCCAGTTCCACATCATCCAGCCGCAGGTGGTGAAATAAAAAAGCCGGTCGCCGGGCTTGAGGTCGGTGTGTAGCTGGTGCTCCTTCAGGTGCTGGAGCAGAGTGCCGCCGGCGCCGTGGACGATGCACTTGGGCACGCCGGTGGTGCCGGAAGAGTAGAGGATGTAGAGGGGGTGGTGGAAGGGCAGGCGGGCGAATGGGATATCCTGGGGCGAATACGGGGCGATAAACTCGGCGAGGTGGATTCCCTTGGGCACCCGGCCCGCGTCCGGGCGCTCGCTCATGTAGGGCACCACCACCACCCGCTCTACGCTGGGCAACCGCGGGACGAACTCCGCCGCCCGAGCGAGGGAATCGAAGGCTTTCCCGCCGTAGTGATAGCCGTCGGCGGTGAAGAGCACCTTGGGCTCGATCTGGCCGAAGCGGTCCAGCACCCCTTGCACGCCGAAGTCTGGGGAGCAGGAAGACCACACGGCCCCCAGGCTCGCGGCCGCGAGCATGGCGATCACCGTCTCGGGCAGGTTGGGCAAGAAGCCCGCGACCCGGTCGCCGGGGCGCACCCCCGCGGCGGCGAGGGCTTGTGCCAGGCGCGAGACCTCGTCGTAGAGCTTGGCGTGGGTGAGGCGGCGCCTGCGCCCCGCCTCGTCCCGGAAGACGAGGGCCAGCGCCTCGTCCCGTCGGCGCAAGCAGTTTTCGGCGAAGTTAAGCCGCGCGTCCGGAAAGAAGCGGGCTCCGGGCATTTTGTCCCCGTCCACCAGCACCCGCTCGCCCCGGGTTTCAGCGACGACGCCGCAGAAATCCCACACCGAGACCCAGAACCGCTCAGGCTGTTCGATGGACCACCGATAGAAGCCCCCGTAGTCCTGGGCCTCCACGCCCCATCGGGCGCCCACGTGGGCCATGAAGGCAGTCAGGTTGGCTCTAGCGATGCGTTGCGGCGATGGGGTCCAGAGGGGTCGTTCCACACTCCACCTCCAAGGGCTTTGAGCTCCGAGGGCTGAATCCAGCCGCTCTCGTCATCCGTACTAAGAAAATTGTATGCCAAAGGACGAGCCTGCAGCGCTGCCGGCCGCAAGCGGGCATTATCTTAACTATATATACTGCTGGCGAAGGCCGGGCCCGATTCGGCCTTCGTCGACGGGAGAAGCTATGGTCCGATCCCGCCAAAAGGCTTCTACGGCGCTCGATGCCGAGGACACGCCCGCCCGGTTGCTCGCGCGCTGTGCGCTGCGGGACGAGAGGGCTCTGGAGCGGCTTTATCGCTTGACCTCGCCTCGGCTGTTTGCCCTGGCGCTGCGCATGCTCAGGCGCCGGGATTGGGCCGAAGACGTCCTCCAGGACTGTTTCCTAGCGGTATGGCGCCATGCCGCGGATTATCGGCCGGAGCGAGGCGAGGCCCTCGCCTGGATGGCTGCGATTTTGCGTAACCGGGCGCTGGATTGGCTGCGGCGGGTCGATCCAGAGACTCCCTTGGAAGGTGAAGCGTTCTCGGAGCTGGCCGTGGAGGACGAGCATGCGGATCCGCCGGATCGAATGCTTTCCTCCACCGCGGCACGGGTGCTGCAGGAGTGCCTGGCGCGGCTCCAATCGCGCCAACGCCAGGCGATTGCCCTCGCCTACTACCAGGGCCTAACCCATGAAGAGCTGGCACAGCACATGGGCGAGCCCCTGGGCACGGTCAAGACATGGATCCGGCGAGGTCTCGAGCAGTTGCGCAGGTGCCTGGGGCGATGAGATACGACAATCCACGGTTGAGGCAGCTGCTGGCGGGCGAATATGTGCTCGGCACCCTTCGGGGTCGCGCTCGGCGGCGCTTCGAACACCTGCTGCTCGACGACCCGGCACTGCGCCGGCTCGTGGAGGATTGGGAAATGAAACTCAACACGCTGGCTGAATCGGTGCCTCCGGTCAAACCTCCCGAGCGGGTATGGCGGGCGATCCGAGCCCGCATCGCCCCAGCACGGCCAGCGCCTGAAGCCTGGTGGAACCGGCTAGTGCTGTGGCGCGCCTTCGCAGCGGCCGCGGCCTTGGTTGCCGTGATGCTGGGCATCCAGCTCGGGCGGGAGCCGGCGGTAGAGCCCGCCCGTCCTGCGGTGGCGGTGTTGACCGGCGCCCAGAATCAGCCTGCCTGGCTCGTGATCCTGGGGGCCCAGCCCGGCGCAGCCCCTTCCCTGCGCTTTACCGCGCTTCAGCCCCAGGCCCTGAGCCCCGATCGGTCTTTCGAACTATGGCTGATTCCCCAGGGCGAGGGGGCCCCTGTCTCGGCGGGCCTGCTCCCGCCCAGTGGCAGCGGAGCGCTGGCCCTTTCTCCGGCTGCCCAACGCGCTCTTTACCAGGCCAAGGCCGTGGCGGTCAGCCTGGAGCCGAAAGGAGGGTCTCCCACTGGAGCGCCCACGGGTCCGGTGCTCTATCAGGCGACCCTGATGGCCATGGAGTGAATCTGTAATCGCGCTTCTTGCGTATTAGCCAGTGCGGGATGTCCCGTACGATGCAATCTAAAAAGGAGCGCCATCATGAAAACTCGTTTCCGCCGTTCGTTCTTGGTCTTCGGTCTGGTGGCCGTGTTGACCGCCTGTACCGCGGCCCAGAGCGCCGCGACCGGGAAGTCCGGGAAGTCTCTCTACGAGCGTCTTGGCGGCAAGCCCGCGATTCAGGCGGTGGTGGATGACTTCATCGGCAATGTGGCCGCCGATGCCCGCATCAACGGCTTTTTTGCCAACGCCGATATTCCCCGGCTGAAGAGAATGCTCGTGGACCAAATCTGCGAAGCTAGCGGTGGGCCTTGTAAATACACGGGTAAGAGTATGAAGGAAGCCCATGCCGGGATGGGAATCACGGAGGCCCATTTCAACGCCTTGGTGGAGGATCTGGTCAAAAGCCTCGACAAGTTCCGCGTCCCCGAGAAAGAGAAAAACGAGCTCCTGGCGGCTTTGGCGGCGATGAAACCGGACATCGTCGGTAAATAAAGCTCCGAGCCCTCGCTTCCCTGCCAGGGGCAGAAAGACCGCGCCGGATCAAGGCATAGAGATCTTCTTTACAACCTCATCCCCCCGCAGACCCGCGTTTTCTCTGGCCGTCGCGGGGGTTTTGGGAGGAAGGCCTAAATGCGCAAGGCTCTATTTCTATTTTGTGGATGGCTATCGTCAAGTCTGTTTTTTGCGGACGTGGCGTTCCCCAACGAGTCGCGGCGGGACGGAGAGCTTGAACTGCCCGTCGGCTACCGAGCCTGGCCTGTGAAGCTGCTCGCTGTGGAGCGACCCGACCTTAAACAAGTGCGGGACATCTATATCAATAGCCAGGGAAGCCGTTCCACCCGGCCTTTCCCCTATGGCACGGTGCTCGTGATGGAGCTTTATTCGGTGCGGGTGGGATCGGATGGAAAACCCGTACGGGACGCCGCTGGCAAACTCGAAAAGGGCGCCTTGACCAAGATCTTCGTCATGGGCAAGGGTTTTGGCTGGGGCGAGCAAGTGCCGCCCGAGCTGCGTACGGGGGAGTGGGTCTATGCGAACTATGAGCCGGACGGAAGACCCGCGGCAGGAGATTTGAGTGCCTGTCGCAGCTGCCACGCTCGCTTCAAGGATAGGGATTTCGTCGCTCGTGCCGATGAATACGAGGCAAGGCGCAACGCCCGCTGACGGTATAGGGCAAGATTTACGCGCGTCGGGAGAATCGTCGAGGCTACTGGGGTTTGAGTTGGGGAAAGAGAATCACGTCCCGGATGCTGGGGCGATCGGTGAAGAGCATCACTAGGCGGTCGACCCCGATGCCCTCGCCCGCCGTGGGCGGAAGCCCATATTCCAGGGCGCGGATATAGTCGGCGTCGAAGTGCATGGCCTCCAGGTCCCCCGCCGCCTTGGCCCGCGCCTGGGCGAGAAAGCGCTCGGCCTGGTCTTCCGGATCGTTCAGCTCCGAGAAGCCGTTGGCGATCTCGCGGCCCGCGATGTAGAGCTCGAAGCGCTCGGCCACCTCCGGGTTGGCGTCGCTGCGGCGGGCGAGCGGCGAGACCTCCGCGGGATAGTCCAGGATGAAGGTGGGCTCGAACAGCAGGCGCTCGGTGGTTTCCTCGAACAGGCTGAGCTGCAGCCCTTCGAGGCCGTCCTGGGGCTTGTAGGGCGCCTGGAGCCGTTCGAGCTCCTTGACGAGGAAGGCCCGGTCGGCGAGCCGGGCATCGGTGTACTCGGGGTGGAACGCCTGGATCGCCTCCAGGATGGTGTAGCGGGCGAAGGGCCTGGCGAGATCGATTTCCCGGCCCTCGTAGGTGAGCCGCGTGGTTCCCAGCACCTGGAGCGCCACCTCCCGCAGCATCTCCTCGGTGAAGCCCATGAGGAAGCGGTAGTCCTGGTAGGCCTCGTAGAACTCCAGCATGGTGAACTCGGGGTTGTGGCGGGTGGAGATCCCCTCGTTACGGAAGTTGCGGTTGATCTCGTACACCTTCTCGAACCCTCCCACCACCAGCCGCTTGAGGTAGAGCTCGGGGGCGACGCGCAGGTAGAGCTCCATGTCCAGGGCGTTGTGGTGGGTCACGAAGGGGCGGGCCGCGGCCCCGCCGGGGATCGGGTGCATCATGGGCGTTTCCACTTCCAGGTAGCCCCGGGCGTTCAGGAACTCCCGCAGGGCCTGGACCACCCGGGTGCGGGTGACGAACACCTGCCGCGCTTCCGGGTTGGTGATCAGGTCCAGGTAGCGCTGCCGGTACCTCTGTTCCTGGTCGGCGAGACCGTGGAACTTTTCCGGCAGCGGGCGCAGCGCCTTGGCGAGGAGCCTGAGCTCCTGCGCCTTCACCGTGAGCTCCCCGGTCTTGGTCTTGAAGAGGGTACCCCGTGCCCCCAGGATGTCCCCCAGGTCCCAGTGCTTGAACGCTTCCAGTTGCTCGGCGCCCACATCGTTGACGGTGACGTAGATCTGGATCCGGCCGCTCATGTCCTGGAGCGTGGCGAAGGCCGCTTTGCCCATGAGGCGCTTCAACATCATGCGGCCCGCCACTGCCACCTGGACGGCCTGGGGCTCCAGCGCCTCGTTGCTCATCGCGCCGTACTTTCCGTGGAGATCGGCGGCCAGGGCGTCGCGGCGGAAATCGTTGGGAAAGGCCGGGCCCCGGCGGCGCAGCTCGGCGAGCTTGGCCCGGCGCTCGGCGATGATCTGGTTTTCTTCCAGCGGCATGGTTTCGGAAGTGTTGCCGGTCATGGGAGGTGTCCGGTCAGAAAAAGGTCGTCACCCGAAAGCCGAGGGCGCGCGCCGCCTCGGCCTGATTTCTGTCGGAAGTCGCGAAACCGGAGGCGCCCAGGGACTCGGCCAGGGAAAGGTGCAGCACGTCTAGGGTTCGCAGCGGCGTATTCGCGACGCGACCGAGCAGATGGAAGGCATCCGCCACGGAAGCGTCGCTGACGGGATAAAGGACGATGGCGCCATCCTGGATGTCGGTGCGTATTTCCTCCAGGGCGCGCTTTTCCAAGCGCCGGTCGATATGTCCTGCGCGGCGCCGCCGCGCCAGGCCGCAGCGCATCTCCACCAGCGTCAGGCGGCTGGCGGCCACCGGCGCGTGGGCGATGAAGAAGGCGTCGAAAGGCGCGCTCTGGGGCTCTGCGATATAGCGCTTCATGAGCGCGCTGGTGTCCACATAGATCATCGACCGCTTTCTTCGCGATCTTGGCCGATGACGGCCTCGCTCGGCACCTGCTGCATGCGTTGGCCGGCCCGAAATTTCGCGAGCGAGCGCACCTTGCGCTTCGGGGTTGCGGGCAGAATGCGAACGATCGGTTTCCCGCGACGAACGACCAGGACTTCGTCGTGGTCAGCGAACAACCGTTCGGGATGACTCAGAGCTTCCCGGGCCTCGCGGACGGTGAGCGTTTTCATGCGTTCCTCCCGAGGAGTTTGATTGTGACACAAAAGCCAAAACGTGTCGCAAGGCTCCCCCCGTTCGCGCGCTGCGCAATAAGCCCGGGAGTGGGCCTTCCGGATCCGGCCAGGACCTGCCAGTCACACCCCCTGCTTGAGGCTCGCGGTGATGAATTCGTCCAGGTCCCCGTCCAGCACCGCCTGGGTGTTGCCGATCTCCACGCCGGTGCGCAAGTCCTTGATGCGGGACTGGTCGAGGACATAGGAGCGGATCTGGTGGCCCCAGCCGATGTCGGTCTTGGATTCCTCCAGCTTCTGCCGCTCCGCCTCCCGCTTACGCAGCTCCAGCTCGTAGAGCCGGGCCTTCAGCATGGCCATGGCCTCGGCCCGGTTGCGGTGCTGGGAGCGGTCGTTCTGGCACTGGACCACAATGCCGGTGGGGAGATGGGTGATGCGCACCGCCGAGTCGGTGCGGTTCACGTGCTGGCCGCCGGCGCCGCTCGCCCGGTAGGTGTCGATGCGCAGGTCCGCCGGGTTGATCTCCACCTGGATGGAGTCGTCCACCTCCGGGTAGACGAAGACGCTGGCGAAGGAGGTGTGCCGCCGGGCGTTGGCGTCGAAAGGGGACTTTCTCACCAGACGGTGCACTCCCGTCTCGGTGCGCAGCCACCCGTAGGCGTAGTCGCCTGTCACCTTCAGGGTGGCGCTCTTGATGCCCGCTACCTCCCCCGGCGATTCCTCCAGCACTTCCACGTCGAAGCCCTTGCGCTCGCAGTACTTGAGGTACATGCGCTCCAGCATCTGGGCCCAGTCCTGGGCCTCCGTGCCGCCGGAACCGGCCTGGATGTCGATGAAGCAGTTGTTCGGATCCATGGGGTTGGAGAACATGCGGTGAAATTCCATCTCCGCCACCTGCTTCTCCAGGCGCTTCGCGTCGGCGGCGACCGCGGCGAGGGTTGCCTCGTCCCGTTCTTCCCGCGCCAGGGCGAAGAGCTCCCCGGCGTCCTTGAGCTCTTGCCCGAGGCGCGAAAGGCGAAGCACCACCGATTCCAGGGCCTTGCGCTCGCGTCCCAGCTCCTGGGCGCGGCGGGGGTCGTTCCAGACCGCCGGGTCCTCGCTCAGGCGCACGACTTCGGCCAGGCGCGTTTTCTTGGCATCGTAGTCAAAGATACCTCCGCAGTTCGGAGGTGCGCCGGGCCAGGTCTTCCAGGGATTGCTCGATGTCGTTGAGGGTTTCGGCGTCCATGGGCGGAAGATTCTGTAAAATGACAAATTATAACGTCGCGCGGCCGCTACCGAGCGTCCTAAAAAGGCTTGACGACGCTCGGCGGTAAATGGTTCGTCAACCATTTACTGGAGCCTCAATAGGACAGGCTCAGGCCGGCTCCCAGTGCCGGATCGTGAGCTGCACCCGCTCCTCGCCGTTGAACTCGTTGACCTCCAGCCGGTAGGCGGCGCGAATGCGGGAGGGCAGCTCCCCGGCGTGGAAGAACAGCATGGCGTCGAATCGGGCGCCCGCCTTGGCAAGCCTGAGTTTGAGATGACGGCCCGCCACCACCCGCTGGGATTCCACCAGGAAGCAGTCGTCGAACAGGGGCTCCGGAAACCCCTGGCCCCAGACGTGCCGGGCGAGGAGCCGGGCGAGCTCCAGGTCGACGTCCCGGGGATCGAGGGGGCCGTCCGTCTCCAGGATCTGTTCCAAGTCAGCCTCGGTGAGCAGCTCCCGCGCGCAAGTTTCGAAGGCCTCGCGAAACGCCTCTAGCCCCTCCGCCGGCAGGGTCAGGCCCGCCGCGGCGGCGTGGCCACCGAAGCGGACGATCAACCCGGGCCGGCGCTTGGCCACGAGATCCAAGGCGTCCCGCAGGTTGAGGCCCGGGATGGAGCGGCCGGAACCCTTGAGCTCGCCGGCCTGCCCCGGTGCGAAAGCGATCACGGGGCGATGGAAGCGTTCCTTGAGCCGCGCGGCGAGGATGCCGATCACCCCCTGGTGCCAGGAGGGTTCGTAGAGAGCGAGGCTCCAGCGGCTTCCGGGGTCGAAGTCTTCCAGACGTTCCAGGGCCGCCTCGTGCATGTCCGCCTCGATGTCCCGGCGCGCCGCGTTGAGCCGGTCCAGCTCCGCGGCGATGGCCTCGGCCCGGACCGGGTCGTCGGTGGTGAGGCACTCGATCCCTAAGCTCATGTCGGCGAGCCGTCCCGCGGCGTTCAGGCGCGGGCCCAGGCAGAAGCCCAGGTCGTAGGCGCTCGCCCGGCGCGGGTCGCGCCCCGCGGCCTGGAACAGGGCCAGCACACCGGGGGGCGCGTCCAGGGCCCGGATGCGCGCGAGCCCCTGGTGCACTAGGATGCGGTTGTTGTGATCCAGCTTCACCACGTCGGCCACGGTGCCGAGGGCCACCAGGGGCAAGAGCCGGGCCAAGTTGGGCTCGGGCGTCCGGGCGAAGGCTCCGCGGGCGCGCAGCTCCGCCCGCAAAGCCAGCATCAGGTAGAACAGGACGCCGACGCCGGCCAGGGCCTTGCTGGGAAAGGGGCATTGGGGCTGGTTGGGGTTGACGATGGCCGCCGCCCGGGGCAGGACGGGCCCGGGCAGGTGGTGGTCGGTGATCACCACCTCCATCCCCAGCCGGCGGGCCGCCTCCACCGCTTCCACGGCGGCGATGCCGTTGTCCACGGTGATGAGGAGGTCCGGGCGCTTCAGGTGAGCGGCCAGTTCCACGATCTCAGGGCTGAGGCCGTAGCCCGTCTCGAAACGGTTGGGCACCAAGTAATCCACCCGGGCGCCGAAGGCCTTGAGCGCTCGCAGCCCCACCGCGCAGGCGGTGGCGCCGTCCGCGTCGTAGTCGGCCACGATCAGGAGCCGCTTGCCCGCCTGGATCGCCTCCGCCAGGAGCCGGGCCGCCTCCCTCACCTGGCGCAGCCCGTCGTAGGGGAGCAGGGCGGCGAAGCGGGCGGAAAGCTCCTCCGGCGCCGCGACGCCCCGGGCCGCGGCAAGCCGGGCCAGCACGGGATGGATTCCCGCTCCCCTCAGAGCCTGCTCGGCGTCGGAGGGGACTTCCCGGGAGATGAGCCGGGGCACGGTCAGCCTCCCCGGCTTCTCGCCGCCCACACGGGCAACGGTCGCTTCCTTCGCCAGAAACGGCGCAGGTCCGAAGCCCGGACCTGGACTTGCACGGGGGCGGGAACCGGGGTCACCACCAGGCGCTCGAAGCGCTTCGCGCCGAGGGCGGCTTCCAGGGGAGCAAACCACTGCCCTTCCAGGGCGGCGAGGCCCTCCCGCCAGCCTTGGACGTCCCCGTACTGGACCGCGCCCCGGAGGCGGTCCAGGACCACCAGCACCTCACCCTCCTCCCGAGGGCCGGCGAAGAATTCCCGGGCCGAAGGGGGGAGGGCGCGCGCCGCAACGCCGGCGGCCCGGGCGAGGGCGAGCGCCAGGACGTCGCGGGCGTACACGGTGCTGAAGACGGGCCGGGGTGCGGGGACCTCGCGCCCGCCCCCCCACAGCCAGACGCTGTTGATCGGCGGCCGCCCTTCCGCCTCCCGCCGGAGATTGACGGGATGCTCATGGAGTAGCATCTGAATCTCGGTCAGCCGGCGCTGCCAGCGGGGCGCGTCTTCGCCCGTGAGCTGAAAAGCGTCCACGTCCCGCCCGATCGCCTCGGCGATGAGCCGGGTCTGGAGCCGGGGGACGGCGGGCAGGCGCAGGTACCACCGGTCGGGCCGCATGGGGTAGAAGGCGAGCCCTTCCTCGGCGAAATGCCGGTTCAGGGTGTCGGTGAGGGCGGCGGCTTCCGCCTGATTCACTTCGAACGCGCCGCTGTCGGCGAGCAGCACCCGATCCCGCTCGACCTGAAGATGGACCGGATCGGCCCGCAGCCAGTAGGCGCCGCCCGGCGCGCCCTCGTCCAGCGCCAGGGTGAGGGGGGCGACCGGCCAGTCCTGCTGGCGCTCGACGCCGAACGCTCGGCATAGCCAGATTTCCGGGCTTGCGGGCTCGGCCGGCTGCCACCGGCCCCGGGACAGGAGCCGCTCCAGGCCCTCGAGGGAAAGATCTGCGAACGGCGAGGGGTCCGAGGCGTCGAAATCAAGAAGGTCAAGAAGGTGGGGAACCAGCAGATGGACGATCACGGGGGCACAAGGACCGCGCGGCGCGGTTGGAGGGGGCATTGTACACCGGCTCCTCGGAGGAGCTCCTCTTCCCGGCGGGCGGCCCGGGGTGCGTGCACCGGAAGAATGTGGCAGACTCTGGCCCGCCTTCCTTCGAAAGCGACGGCCTGAATTGCAACCTTACGAAGTCTTCGTCGGCCTGCGCTATACCCGCGCCAAGCGCCGCAACCATTTCATCTCCTTCATCTCCCTCATCTCCATGGCCGGCATCGCCCTGGGGGTGGCGGCGTTGATCGTGGTGCTCTCGGTGATGAACGGATTCCAGAAGGAGCTGCGGGCCCGCATCCTGGGGGTGGTTTCCCACGTCCAGATCTCGGGCCCGGGTAACGTGCTGCGGGACTGGCGGGAGGTAGAGGCTCAGGCGCTCAAACATCCCGGCGTGCTGGCCGCCGCGCCCTACGTGCTCGGGCAAGGCATGCTTACCCACCAGAGCCGGGTGCAGGGGGTGGTGGTGCGGGGCATCGACCCGGCGGCGGAATCCCGGGTCGCCGACGTGGGACACCACATGCGCTCGGGCAGCCTCGAGGCCCTCGAGCCCGGCGGGTTCGGGATCGTGCTGGGAATCGACCTGGCCCGCATCCTGGGCGTCTTCCCGGGAGACAAGGTGGTGCTGGTGGTGCCCCAGGGGATGGTGACCCCGGCCGGCATCCTGCCCCGGCTCAAGCAGTTCACCGTGGCGGGCGTGTTCGAAGTGGGCATGTACGAATACGACAGCGGCTTCGCCCTGGTGCACCTGGCCGATGCCCAGGCCCTGTTCCAGTTGGGCGGCGCCGTTTCGGGCGTGCGGCTCAAGCTCGACGACCTGTTCGCCGCGCCGCGGAGGGCGCGGGAGCTCTCGGCGACCCTGCCCGGGGACCTGTACGTGAGCGACTGGACCCGCCAGCACAGCAACTTCTTCCGCGCGGTGGAAATCGAAAAGCGCGTCATGTTCATCATCCTCACCCTGATCGTGGCGGTGGCCGCGTTCAACATCGTCTCCACCCTGGTGATGGTGGTGACCGACAAGCGGGCCGACATCGCCATCCTGCGCACCATGGGGGCGACCCCCGGGAGCATCACCCGCATCTTCATGGTACAGGGCTCCCTGATTGGCGTGATCGGCACCCTGCTGGGCGTGGCGGGCGGGGTGCTGCTGGCGTGGAACGTGGACGTGGTGGTGCCCTTCATCGAGGGCCTGTTCGGCGTCCAGTTCCTGGCCAAGGACGTCTACCAGATCAGCGAGCTGCCGTCGGAATTGCAATCGAAGGACGTGATCACCATCGCCGGCGTGTCCCTCGCCCTGAGCCTGCTGGCCACCCTCTACCCGAGTTTCAGGGCTTCCCGGGTGAACCCGGCGGAGGCGCTGCGCTATGAATGACCGCACGGCCCCGGTGAGCGGCGCGCGGGCCGGGGCGCCGGCGCGGGAGGAGGCGAGGCCGGTGATCGCCTGCCGGGGATTGCGCAAGACCTACGGGGAGGGTCCCACTGCAGTGGAAGTACTGCTGGGGGTGGACCTGACCGTCGAGCCCGGCGAGCGCCTCGCCATCGTCGGCGCGTCGGGATCGGGTAAGAGCACCCTGCTGCATCTGCTCGGAGGGCTCGACCCGCCCACGGCGGGAGAGGTGCGGGTGCAGGGGCAGGACATCCACGCGATCAGCGAAGCGGAGCGCAATCGGCTCCGCAACCGGACCCTGGGTTTCGTCTACCAGTTCCATCACCTGTTGCCGGAATTCACCGCCTTGGAAAACGTGGCCATGCCGCTCCTGATCCGCCGCCTGCCCAAGGAGGAGGCGGCTGCCCGGGCGGCGCGGATGCTGGAGCAGGTGGGGCTGGCGGCGCGCCAGCACCACGTCCCTGGGGAGCTCTCGGGGGGCGAGCGCCAGCGGGCGGCGCTGGCCCGGGCGCTGGTGACAGAGCCCCTGTGCGTGCTGGCGGACGAGCCCACCGGTAACCTGGACCGCCACACCGCCCGCAGCGTGTTCCGCCTGATGCTGGAGTTGAACGAGCGGCTCGGGACCAGCTACGTGATCGCTACCCACGACCCGGAGATCGCGGCCGGCGCCCAGCGCGTTCTCCGGCTGGAGGAAGGGGTGCTGGTACCGGCGAAGGCCGTTTATTGAGCCTACGGTAAATGGTTGACGAACCATTTACCGCTGTTCTGTTGCCTTCTCCTCGGCCGGGTCCTCGATCTTCAGCACGCCGGCCTGCACCGCCTCGGTGTACCAGGCTTCATCCTGGAGGGCCTGGGTGACCACGAAATTGGGTGCCGAGCGCTTGATGAGGCGCGGTCCGACGAAGCCCGCCAGGAAGACCAGGATCCCGAGCCACAGCTGGCCGATCAGCGCCAAGGCCACCCCGGCTCCCAGGACCGGCAGCGCCACCAGGGGCAATAGCAGCCGGCGGGACAGGAGCTTTTCCGCCAGGGCCCGATCGATTTTCACTCGCAGCGCGCCGCTGCGGTAGCCGGAGACGAATTCTTCGTGGGTCATGGGGCTCTAGTATTCCACCGGAATCGGATCCAGGCTGCGCCACAGGTACCAGGTGGCCACCGAGCGCCACGGGATCCAGCGCCTGGCGATGGAGCGCATCTTGAGCTTGGACAGGGGTCGCTCGTCGTTGTAGTGCCGGCTCATGGCCCGCTGCAGCCCGATGTCGTCCAAGGGCAGCACGTCCGGGCGCAGCATGTAGAAGATCAGGAACATCTCCGCTGTCCAGCGGCCGATTCCCCGCAGCTGGGTAAGTTCCCCGATGAGCGCCTCATCCTCCAGTTGCTCCCATGCCTCCAGGGAAATGGAGCCGTCGCTGAAGCGGCGCGCCAGGTCCCGCAGATAGTCCGCCTTGCGCGCGGATAGCCCGCAGGCGCGCAGCGCCTCCTCGTCCAGCCGGAGCAGGGCCTGGGGGCTTACGGCGCCGCAGGCGGCGGCGAGCCGCTGCCACACCGATTCCGCGGCCTTGACCGAGATCTGCTGGCCGACGATGGAGCGGGCGAGGGCGGTGAAGGCGTCGCTGCGCCGGCGCAGCGCCAGCCCGTCGTGGCGCCGGATGAGCCGGCGGATCACCGGGTCCGAGCCGGCCAGCTCCCGCTTGGCCTGTTCCCAGTAGAGGGGCGTCATGGGGATCAGGAGGGGTGGCGGGGGACGGAGCGAGCGAAGCGGGCCCGGCGGCGGCGCCACTGGATCGAGTAGTAAAGGCGCCAGGACCCGAGGACCGCGAAATAGCCCAGGCCAGCGAGCAGGACCGCCAGCATCGGCAGGCCGATCAGCAGGGGCTTGCCCAGGGAGGCGGTCCAGTCGACGAGGGCGGGGATCCATTCCTTGAAAGGCACGTGGCCAAACTCTAGGGGCTCCAGGGGGAGCGCCCGGTTGCCGCCGCCCGTGACCAGGGTGCCCAGCTTGTAGGCTGCCAAGTACAAGGGGACGATGGTGAAGGGATTGGTGTAGAGGGTCGCCAGCAGGGCGACTGGGAGATTCACCCGCAGGATCGCCGCCAGGATCGCCGCGACCAACATCTGGAATGGACCCGGAATGAGCCCCGAGAAGAGGCCTACGGCGACACCGCCCGCCACCGAGCGCCGGTGGAGATGCCACAGGTTGTGGTGGTGCAGGGTCTTGCCGAAGACCGAAAGGAAGCGGTTGCCTTTGACGCTTTCCAGCGTCGGTAGGTATTTCCTAAAGTATTTCCTGGGCATGCACGTGAACCCGCAGGCCGGCGCCGGACGGGACAAGGAGCGTGGCCCTGGGCGCGAGGCGAAGATCAATCTTACACTAAGGGACCTCTGAACAAGTCCCGCGCGGCGCAACTTCGGGTAAATTGACGGCCCGTGCGCGTCGCGGTGCTCGCCTTTCTTTTGGGAACTTTCCTGCTCCAGCAGCAGGCGTCCCTTCCCGACCGGCGCTGGCTTTGGCTCGCGCCCGTGGCCTTCGCTTTGGGCTGGGCTGCCGCTGGGAGCCGGTGTCCCTGGCGGCGGAGCGTGGGGCTCGCGGCGGCGGGCCTCGTCCTCGGCTTTCTGTGGGGTCAGCTTCGCGCCGACCTGCGGCTCGCGGACGCCCTCGCTCCCGAGTGGGAAGGCCGGGACGTGGAAGTGGAAGGCGTGGTGGCGAGCTTGCCGCGGCGACTGGAGTACGGCACCCGGTTCGAGTTCCAGGTGCGAGACCGGTTCCCGGCGGAGGCCGAGGTACCGGCGCGGCTCCTCCTCACCTGGCCCCGGCGGGAGAACGAGGACGGGGCCTGGGTCCCGCCCGTCAGGGGCGGGGAGCGCTGGCGTTTCACCGTCCGGCTGCGTCGTCCCCACGGCACGGCCAACCCCCACGGGTTCGACTACGAGGCCTGGCTCCTGGAGCGGGGGGTCCGCGCCACCGGCACCGTGCGGGAACGCTTGCCGAGCGCCCGGCTCGGCGTGGACGGCGGGCCCTCGTCCCGGGTGCTGCGGGCCCGGGAAGCGGTACGGGAGCGCCTGTACGGGGTACTCGGGGTTCGCCCCTACGCCGGCGTGATCGTCGCCCTTGCCATCGGCGACCAGGACGCGATCCCCCGCAGCCAGTGGGAGGTCTTCACCCGCACCGGGGTGAACCATCTCATGAGCATTTCCGGATTGCACGTCACCCTGGTCTCGGGCCTGGTGTTTGGCCTGGTCCGGGCCCTGTGGCGGCGCGTACCCGGGCTCGCTCTGCGGCTGCCGGCGGCGAAGGCGGGGATCGCGGCGGGCGCCGCCGCGGCCCTCGCCTACGCCTTGCTGGCCGGCTTCGCGGTGCCCACCCAGAGGACCTTCTACATGCTGGCGGTGGTGGCCCTGGCCCTCTGGACCGGGCGGGTCGAGTCCCCTTCCCGGGTCCTGGCGGCCGCCCTGTTCGTGGTCATGGCCCTGGACCCCTGGGCCGTCCTGTCCCCCGGGTTCTGGCTTTCCTTCGGCGCCGTGGCCGCCATCTTCTACGTGGCTTCGGGCCGCATCGGGACGCCGCCGCGCCTCGTCCAATGGGCGCGCATTCAGGGCGCGGTGACCCTGGCGCTCCTGCCCCTGCTCCTCGCCCTTTTCCAGCAGTTCTCGGTGATCTCCCCCATCGCCAACGCCCTGGCGATTCCCCTGGTGAGCCTGGGGGTGGTGCCCCTCACCTTGGCGGGGGCGCTCCTTCCCCTGGACTTCTTGCTCATCGCCGCCCATGAGGCCATGGCGGCCGGCGGCGCGGCGCTGGCCTGGTTCGCCGCGTTGCCGGCCGCGGTGTGGCAGCAGCACGCACCGCCCGGGTGGAGCGTACCCCTGGCCGTCGCCGGGCTGTTGTGGCTCCTGCTCCCCAAGGGTTTTCCCGCCCGCTGGGTGGGGGTGGTGCTGCTCCTGCCCCTGGGGCTTACGGCCGCGCCGCGGCCCGGTCCCGGGGAGCTGTGGGTGGACGTGCTGGACGTGGGCCAGGGGCTGGCGGTGGTGGCGCGCACGGAGAACCACGCCCTGGTGTACGACACTGGACCCGCCTTCGGACCGGACGCGGACAGCGGCGAGCGAGTGGTGGTGCCTTTCCTGCGGGGGGAGGGGATCCGGCGCCTGGACGCCCTGGTCGTAAGCCACGACGACGCGGACCACGCGGGGGGAACTCGTTCGGTGCTGGCGGCGCTGCCCGTCGCCCGGATGTGGTCGTCCCTGCCCGAGGGCCATCCCCTCCGGGGCGCCGCCTCCGAGCATCGCGTCTGCCGGGCGGGGGAAGGCTGGGACTGGGACGGGGTGCGCTTCGAGTTCTTGAGCCCTGAGACCTCGGACTACGCCGATCCGCGCCGAGACGACAACGCCCTGAGCTGCGTGCTCCGCATCGCCGCCGCTGGCGGCAGTGTGCTGCTGCCGGGGGACATCGGGCGGGCCGTCGAACGGCGCCTAGTGCAAGCCTATGGCCCGGGGCTCGACGTCACCCTGCTCATCGCGCCCCACCACGGCAGCGGCGGCTCCTCGTCGCCTGCGTTCGTGGCCGCTACCCGACCCGAGACGGTGGTGTTCACGGCAGGCTATCGCAATCCTTTCCGCCATCCCCGCCCCGACGTGGTGGAGCGTTACCGGGCGCTCGGTGCGGCGGCTTTCCGCAGCGACCGGGACGGGGCGGTGCGGGCGCACTTCGGGCCGCAGCCCGGCATGGAGATCGTCGCCCATCGCCAGGTGTCGCGGCGCTACTGGCACGCTGCCGAGCGCTGAGGGATCTAGCTCGCGACCGTGCCCGGCCCGCCCGGGCAAAGCCTTCGTGTCATAATGAATTCCGTGATTTTGACCAGCGCACCGAACTCCGCCGCGCTCGAGGCGCGGCTTCCCGCCGCGATGACCGCGGTGCTTCCTCGGCTCGGCGCTTCCGAGGCAGCGCTGCTCGGCCGGGCGCTGGAGAAGGCGCGAGCCCTCTACGGCGACGCCCGACGGCCGACCGGGGAAGGGCTGCTGGAGCACGCGCTGGGGGTCATGGAGATCCTCAACCTGTTGCGGCTCGACTCGGACGCCCTGGCGGCGGCGCTCCTCATGGACGCCCACGGCCGGCTGGAAAACGCCGCGGAAAGGCTCGCGGCGGAGTTCTCCCCCGCCATCGCCCGGCTCACGGAAGGGGTCGCCCGCATGGGCCAGATCCACGCCCTTTCCGGCACCGCCGCCCAGCAGGGGCAGGCAGAAGCCCTGCGCAAGATGCTGCTCGCCATGGTGGAGGACCTGCGGGTGGTGCTGATCAAGCTGGCTGACCAGCTCCAGACCCTGCGGGCCCTGGCGATGTCGGAGACCCCCGACGAAGCTGCCCGGGCGATCGCCCGGGAGACGCTGGATATCTTCGCCCCGCTGGCCAACCGGCTCGGGGTGTGGCAGCTCAAGTGGGAGCTGGAGGACCGGGCCTTCTCCCTCCTGGAGCCCGCTCTCTACAGGAAAATCGCCGCCCAGCTCGACGAGCGGCGGGTGGATCGGGAACGCTACATCGGGCGCGTGGTCGCGGCCCTCAAGGAGGAGCTGGCCCGCGCCGGGGTCCAGGCCGAGATCACCGGGCGGCCCAAGCACATTTACAGCATCGTCAAAAAAATGCGCCGCAAGCGGGTGCCTTTCGAGGAGATCTACGACGCCCGGGCGGTGCGCATCCTGGTGAAGGAGGTGAAGGACTGCTACACGGCGCTGGGGGTAGTGCACAACCTGTGGACGCCGATCCCCAAGGAGTTCGACGACTACATCGCCAAGCCCAAGGGCAACCACTACCGCTCGCTCCATACCGCCGTCATCGGCCCGGAGGGCAAGGCGTTGGAAGTGCAGATCCGCACCTTCGAGATGCACCAGCACTCGGAGCTCGGGGTGGCCGCCCACTGGCGCTACAAGGAAGGCGGGCGGGAGGATCCCCGCTACGACGACAAGATCGCCTGGGTGCGGCAACTCCTGGAGTGGAAGGAGGAGCTCGCCGACAGCGCGGAGCTGGCCGAGCAGTTCAAGACCGCCCTCTTCCAGGACACGGTCTACGTGCTCACCCCCCAGGGGCGGGTAATCGACTTGCCCCGGGGCTCGACTCCGGTGGATTTCGCCTACGCCGTGCACACCGACCTGGGGCACCGCTGCCGCGGCGCCCGGGTGAATGGGGCCATCGTGCCCCTCACCTATCGCCTGGAGAACGGCCAGCGGGTGGAGATCATCGCCGCCAAGCAGGGCGGGCCGTCCCGGGACTGGCTGAATCCCGAGCTGGGCTACCTCCGCAGCCCCCGCGCCCGGGCCAAGGTGCGCCAGTATTTCAAGAGCCAGGAGCTGGCCCAGACCCTGGCCGAGGGCCGGGCGATCGTGGAGCGGGAGCTCTCCCGCCGGGGCCTGGCGGCCATGGGCCTGGAGCAGGTGGCCCAGCGGCTCCATTTCTCCAAGGTGGAGGACCTCTTCGCGGCGGTGGCCCGGGGGGACGTGAACCACCGGGCCCTGGCCCAGGCCCTGGGGGAAAAAACCGCCCCGGCGGCGCCGGAAGAAGCGCTGGGGCCGCGGCCCCAGGCCGCCCCTTCCGCCACGGGCATCCTGGTGGGCGGGGTGGGGGATCTGCTCACCGTTTTCGCCCGCTGCTGCCGGCCGGCGCCCCCCGACCCGATCCTCGGTTACGTGACCCGCGGCCGCGGGGTGTCGGTCCACCGGCGGGGCTGCGCCACCCTCGCCAAGCTGATCGAGCGCCATCCCGACCGGGTGATGGACGCCGCCTGGCGGGTGCGCGAGGGCATGACCTTCGAGACCGACGTGGTGGTGGAAGCGAACGACCGGCCGGGCCTGCTGCGGGACATCTACGAGGTGGTGGCCCGGGAGCGGATCAACATCACCGCGGCCAACACCCACACCCGGGGCTCCGTGGCGCACATGTTCTTCACCCTGCGCGTTGCCAACCTGGAACAGCTGAAGCGCCTGCTCGCCCTGGTGAGGGAGGTGCCTGGCGTGGTGCATGCGGTCCGGCACTAGAACCGGGAACCTCCGGGTTGCTTAAGAGGGAGGGAAAACCCATGACGGCGTGGGAGAGACTCGGCGCGTCCCTGGAGAACGCCTTCCTGCAGGTGGGGGAGCGTCTCGCCAGTACCGCGCCTAACCTTCTCGGCGCGGTAGCGCTCCTGTTGGCGGGCTGGCTCGCGGCCCGCCTCCTGCGGGGAGGGGCGGTGCGGCTGATCGGCGTGCTGGAGCTGTTGCTTTACCGGCTGTCCCGGACCCGCGGAGTCGAGCCGCCCCGCATCCCCTCCGCCACGGCGGAAGGGGTGGGCAGCGTCCTGTTCTGGGTGGTGATCCTCTTCTTCGCCGCCGCGGCCACCCACGTGCTGGGCTTGGACGTTTTTTCCTCCTGGCTCGCGGGGCTGGTGGCCTACGTGCCGACCCTGGCAGCGGGGGTCCTGATCATCCTGGCCGGCGTGCTCCTGTCGGGCCTCGCCCGGGACCTGACCGCGGCGACTTTGTCCACCCTATCGGAAGCCCAGCGGGCGCTGCTCGCCCGCATCGTCCAGATCACCATTCTCACGACCGCCGTGGTGATCGGCGCCGACCAGATCGGGGTCAAGATTACCTTCTTAGTGATCCTGGCCGCCGTGGTGATGGCCGCCATGATCGGCGGCGTGGCCCTCGCGGTGAGCCTAGGGGCGCGGGCCTACGTGGCCAACCTGATCGGCGCCCACTACCTGCGCCAGGCCTTCGGCGTGGGGCAGCGCATCCGGGTGGCCGGACTGGAAGGGACGATCCTGGATCTTACCCCCGTGTCTATCGTGCTCGATGCTGAGGAAGGCCGGATTACCGTTCCGGCCAAGGTGTTTAACGAGGAGCCCATCGTGCTGCTCACCGACCGGGGTGGGGAAGCCTGAGGTGAACGGGCTCACACTAACCTTTGTGGAAGGGCATCCGGCGGATGCGGCCCGGGTGCTAGAGGGTCTGCCCGCGCCCGAAAGCGCTGCTTTTGTGGCGCGGCTGCCGGCGCGGCTCGGCGCACTGCTTCTTCGGTATATGGCGCCCCTTTACGGCGGGAGGCTGCTCGCGCTGCTGGACGACAAAACCGCCGTTGCCCTGGTGGAGCGCCTCAGCCCCCACGAAGCGGCCGGGTTGCTCCAGCAGCTCTCGAGTGAACGCCAGGCCCGGCTGCTCCAGGCGCTGCCGGTCGCCACGGCGGTGGCCCTGCGCCTGCTGATCGGCTATCCCCGCGGCACCTGTGGCGCGGCGATGGATCCCTGGCCCCCGACGGCATCTCCCGGTACCCTGGCGGAGGAGGCGCTTGCGCAGGTGCGCGCCTTCGACGGGGACCCGGGCGATGCCCTGCTCGTGGTTAACGGACAGCGGCGCTTACTGGGGGTCGTGCCCCTGGCGGTACTGGTCAAGGCGACGCCGAGGGACACCTTGATGAAACTGATGCGGCCCCCTGTCCATGCGGTGTCGGCGCTCGCCACTCTGGCCTCGGTGGCGCAGCATTCCGGGTGGGCCGAGTTCCACGCGCTGCCGGTGGTGGAGCGGGACAATCGGCTCGTGGGCCGATTGCACCGGAGCGCGGTCAACCCGGCGCGGCAGCCGCCCTTGGAGGCCGCCGAAGGCCACCTAGGCGCCGGGCTTGCCGCTGCCTACTGGCAGGTGCTGGCCGCCCTGGCCCAAATGGTGGTGGGAGTCCTACCCGCCATACAACCTATCGACGGAACGAGGAAATCCGATGAGCGCTGACGCCCGACTCCCAGCGGAAGCGGCTCTGGAGAGCCGCTATCTCAAGGACTATCCCCGGGAGGCTGCTCGCCGCCTGGAGGCCATGCCCGCCGCGGAGGCGGCGGAGGTGATCGCCGCCCAGCCCCCCGCCCTGGTGGTGCCGGTGTGGGAACTGTTGGCAGCGGACGTGCAGGAGCGGCTGCTGGAGCGGCTGCCCGAGGCCACGGTGGCGCGGCTTCTCTCGGAGATGGACCCGCCGCTCGCCGCCGAGCTGCTATTGGACCTGGAAGCGGAAGCCCGGACCCACTGGCTCGCCCACATGGATCCGGCGGCGGCTCGGCTGGCGGAGCGGCTGATGGCTTATCCCCCCGACTCGGCGGGCAGGCTCATGGATCCCCGGGTGTTGGGCTTCCGAGCTGACATGACTGTGGCGGAAGCGCTTGCCCGGATGAGGGGATTCCGCCGAACCCGGGCCCTGCGGGAGCTGTTCCTCGTGAACGAGGAAGGGCATCTGGCCGGCCGGGTGGAGCTGCAGGACCTGGCGGTGGCGCCGCCGGAGGAGAGCTTGGCCCAGCTCTCCCGCCCGGTGACGGCGGCGGTGCTGGATCTGGCGCCCAGGGAGGAGGTGGTGGAGCGGATCGAGCAACACCGGGTCCCGGCCCTGCCGGTGGTGAACGTGGCCGGGCGCCTGATCGGTGTGATCCACCAGGGCGCCCTGGTCACGGCGCTCCAGGAGGAGGTGAGCGTGGACATCCAGACCATGGTGGGGGCGAGCAAGGACGAGCGGGCCCTGTCGAAGGTGTCCTTCGCCGTGGTGAAGCGCCTGCCCTGGTTGCACGTCAACCTGGCCACCGCCTTCCTGGCCGCCTCGGTGGTGGGGCTGTTCGAGGACACCATCGCCAAGGTCACTGCCCTGGCGGTGTTGATGCCCGTGGTGGCGGGTCAGTCGGGCAACGCAGGCGGCCAGGCCCTGGCGGTCACCATGCGCGGGCTGGCCCTGCGGGAGATCAGCCCGCGGCATCTTTCGTGGGTGGTGTTCAAGGAGATCCGGGTGGGGCTCCTGAACGGCCTGGCGGTGGCGGCCACCTGCGCCTTGGGGGTGTACCTGTGGAGCGGTTCCCCCGGGCTGGTGGCGGTCATCGCCGCGGCCATGGTGGTGTCCATGGTGGCTGCCGGACTCGCAGGGGCGTCGATCCCTATCCTGCTCACTCGCCTGGGACAGGATCCGGCCCAATCCTCCACCATCTTCCTCACCGCCGTGACTGACGTGGTGGGGTTTCTGTCCTTCCTAGGGGTGGCCAGCCTATCTCAGGGATGGCTCTGACCTTGCCGGTTCGGCGGTCTAGAAGACGGCGAGCAGAAACACCAAGCCTGCAGTGGTGGCAGAGGCTCCCGCCAACGGCAGCAGCATCCGCAGCCGTCCTGCTTGAGCGCTTCCTACCCAGGCCATGCCAATACCCATGCCAATCAATAGGACGCTCGCCAGCATAAAGCCGGCGACGTACGCTAGAGCATCCCCAGCCACCGGCATTTTCACCCCATGGGCATAGCCATGAATGATGGCGAACGTCGCGGCGATAGCGCTGGCGAAGGCAGTAGGTGGCTGGACCGCGTGCAGAATCAATAGGCCGAGCACTACGCTGGAGAGCGCAACGCCGGCCTCTGTGCCCGGCAGCGGGATTCCCCACGCTCCGATGAGCCAGCCACCGAGCGTCGCCGCAAGAAACCAAGCCAGAAGCCGCGGCCTTCCCCGAGAACCGAGCTGGGCGGCCCAAACCCCCACGGCCACCATGGCTACCATATGGTCCAGGCCGAGGACCGGGTGCAGGAAGCCGACGCTGAAAGACGCGAGCTCGTCATGGCCCGTGTGGGCGATGGCGATTCCGCCAAGGCCGCTGATCGTGAACAGGACGATGAGTGTCAGAAAGTTTTTGGACGTCATTCGCTGGCCTCCAAGAAGAAAAGAAAAATCAAGGTGTCGGTTGAGTCGGGGCAGAACGGGGCGTCAGCATGCCGTGGGTCTCGATAAACGCAATGATGGCCTCAAGGCCCTGACCGGTCTTCAAGTTGCTGAAGACGAAGGGCCTCGGACCGCGCATGCGGCGCGCATCCTGCGCCATCACTTCCAGCGACGCCCCCACGAGCGGCGCGAGGTCGATCTTGTTGATGATCAGCAGATCCGACCTGGTGATTCCAGGCCCGCCCTTGCGTGGGATCTTGTCGCCTGCGGCCACGTCGATCACGTACAGGGTCAGGTCGGAGAGTTCCGGGCTGAAGGTGGCCGCCAGGTTGTCGCCGCCGCTTTCCACGAACACGATGTCCAGCGCCGGGAAAGCGTGACTGAGTCGGGCCACCGCCTCCAGGTTGATGGAGGCGTCCTCGCGGATCGCGGTATGAGGGCAGCCGCCCGTCTCCACGCCGATGATCCGCTCGGGGGCAAGCGCCTCGTGGCGCACCAGGAACTGGGCGTCCTCCTTCGTGTAGATGTCGTTGGTCACGACCGCGATCTCGTAGCGGTCCCGAAGGGCGCGGCACAGGGCGAGGGTGAGCGCGGTCTTGCCGGAGCCTACCGGGCCGCCGATGCCGACGCGCAGAGGCTGATTGCGGCTCATGGGGTGACCTCCTCAAGATCTGAACAACCGGCTGTATTGGGTCTCGTGGCGGCAGCTGGCGAGGGCGAAGGCCGGGGCGAAGTTGCTGAAAGCGTGGTCGTCCAGCCGGATCGATCGGCGCGCGACTTCTTCGATGCGCGTGCCCAACGCGAGCAGCAGCCGCTGGCCGGCGCTCTGCCCCAGCGGCACCGTCTTGATCGCCACCATGACTTGGTTTTCAGCCCACGCCCAAAGGTAGGCAGCCACGGCTTCAAAGGTGGGCAATCCCCACGCGGCCGCCACCCATCCCCAGGCCGTCGGGTACGCCGGCTCGGGGATGGACTCGAGCCTCGCCAGCTCGGCCTCGTCGAAGGCGTCGAGCTCTCGGACGAGGCGCACCAGGGAATAGCCCATCTGCAGCGTCTCCGCCCGCAACTCCGCCGTTTCGCGGCTCGCCACGAACCAGGCATTCAGCTCGGCTGCGGCTCGATCGTCGCGGGCTCTCCAGGCGGTCATGAGTCGCGCCAGCAGGGGCGCTTCGAAAGAGCCCACGACAAATTCCAGCAGGTCCGCAACCCAACGGCCGGCGCTTTGCTCGTCGTGCACCGTTCCCTCGGCCACGGCCCATTCCAGCCCCTGGGAGTAGGTGTACCCGCCCACTGGCAACGCGGGGCTCGCCAGCTGCAATAACCTGGATAGAGAGGCACCATATCTCGCGGTCATCGTCATTCGAAATGATGAATCGCGGGCCGGCCCTTTCCGTGGCCGTGTCCGTGGCGGTAGGCGCCACCCTCGGGCTCAAACGGCGCCACCACTTCCGTCACCCGGGCGCCGAGACCCACGAGCATTTGTTCGAGCACCGCGTCGGCCGCAAAGCGTAGCCATTGCGGCCCCACTTCTACAGCCACATGGCGATTGCCGAGGTGATAGGCCAGGCGGGCCAATTGCGCCGGATCCTCACTGCGGGCTTCCATGAGCCGCTCGGGGGCCGCCACCACTTCCACCACGCGCCCGTCATTCCCGAGCAGCCGGTCACCACCGCGCAGCACCGTGCCGGGCTCAAGGAACAGGCCCGCTTCTTCGCCGGTTTCCAGGCGCGTGCGCAAGCGGCTTCTGCAGCGCAGTTCGAACGGCAGCACCAGCCGCTCGGTGGGAGGCTCGGGACCCTCGTAGCGCCGTTCGATCACGAGCATGCTTTCAGAATAAAAAGTATCGCTGCGCCATGGGCAGCACGTGCGCCGGCTCGCAGACGAGGAGCTCCCCGTCTGCGCGTACCTCATAGGTTTCCGGATCCACTTCGACCCTGGGCGCGTAATCATTGTGGATCATGTCCCGTTTGCTGAGGGTGCGGGTGCCGCGCACGGGCTCCAGAGGCTTCCTTAACCCGAGCGCACGCAGTTGTGGGTCGTCCAGCGCCGCTTGTGACACGAAGGTGACCGAGGTGCGCAGCGCGGCACCGAAGGCGGCGAACATGGGCCGGTAGTGCACCGGTTGCGGGGTGGGAATGGACGCATTGGGATCTCCCATGGCGGCCGCCGCGATCATGCCGCCTTTGAGCACCAATGCCGGCTTGACGCCGAAGAAGGCTGGCCGCCACAGCACCAGGTCGGCGAGCTTGCCTTTTTCCACGGAGCCCACCAAGTGGGCGATGCCATGGGTGATGGCCGGATTGATGGTGTACTTGGCCACGTATCGCTTGACGCGAAAGTTGTCATTCCTGGGATTTTCCTGCACCGCAGGGTCAGACGTTTTCATCGCTTCCTGGGAAAGGGGGTGGAGGCGAGGGCCAGGGGGCGCAAGCCAGCCGCGCTGCACCTTCATCTTGTGGGCCGTCTGCCAGGTGCGCTGAATCACCTCGCCCACCCGGCCCATGGCCTGGGAGTCGGACGAGATCATGCTGAAGGCCCCGAGATCGTGGAGAATGTCCTCTGCCGCGATGGTCTCGCGGCGAATGCGGGATTCGGCGAACGCCACGTCTTCGGCGATGCTGGGATCCAGGTGGTGGCACACCATGAGCATGTCCAGATGCTCGTCGACGGTGTTGACCGTGTACGGCCGCGTTGGGTTGGTGGAGGAGGGCAGCACGTTGGGCTCGCCGCAGGCGCGAATGATATCCGGCGCGTGGCCGCCCCCGGCCCCCTCGGTGTGGTAGGTATGGATAGTACGCCCCTTGAACGCGCGCAGGGTGGTCTCGACAAAGCCGGATTCATTGAGCGTATCGGTGTGGATCGCCACCTGAATGTCCATTTCGTCGGCGACGTTCAGGCAGTTGTCGATGGCCGCCGGCGTGGTCCCCCAATCCTCGTGGAGCTTCAGCCCCATGGCGCCGGCCCGCACCTGTTCCTTGAGCGGCTCCGGCAGGCTGGCGTTGCCCTTGCCGAGAAAGCCCAGGTTCACGGGAAAGGCTTCCGCCGCGGCCAACATCGATCGGATATGCCAGGGGCCAGGGGTGCAGGTGGTGGCCTTGGTGCCGGTCGCGGGCCCCGTGCCGCCGCCGATCATGGTGGTGATGCCGGACATCAATGCCTCTTCGATCTGCTGGGGGCAGATGAAGTGAATGTGGGCGTCGACGCCGCCTGCTGTTACGATCATGCCTTCGCCGGCGATGATCTCGGTCGCCGGCCCGATGACGATGTCCACGCCGGGCTGGATGTCGGGATTGCCCGCCTTGCCGATGCCAGCGATGCGTCCGCCCTTGATGCCGATGTCCGCCTTGACGATGCCCCAGTGGTCCACGATCAGGGCGTTGGTGATCACCGTGTCGGCGACCTCGCCAGCGGTGCGCGGGCTCTGGCCCATGCCGTCGCGGATGACCTTGCCGCCGCCGAATTTGACCTCTTCGCCGTATACGGTGAAGTCCCTTTCCACTTCGATCCAGAGCTCCGTGTCCGCCAGGCGGACACGGTCGCCCACGGTGGGTCCGAACATCTCGGCATACGCTTGACGGGAGATCTGGGCGCTCATCTCAGTCTCCCCATCACTTTGCCGGCGAACCCGTACACTTTCCGCTCACCGCCCAGGGCCACCAGCTCCACGGTACGGCTCTGACCAGGCTCGAACCGTACTGCGGTGCCGGCGGGGATGTTGAGCCGGAAGCCGTACGCCGCTTGGCGATCGAACCTCAGCGCCTCGTTGGTCTCGAAGAAGTGATAATGGGACCCGACCTGGATGGGCCGGTCGCCGGTATTCGCCACCTCCAGGGTGACCGTGGCGCGGCCCGCGTTCAACTCGATTTCGCCGGGCTGCACGTGGATTTCGCCGGGAATCATCGGACGCTCCGTTTTCAAACGATCGGATTGTGGACGGTGACCAGCTTGGTGCCGTCGGGGAAAGTGGCTTCTACCTGGATCTCGGGGATCATCTCGGCCACGCCTTCCATCACGTCCTCGCGCTTGAGCAGGGTGGCGCCCCAGCGCATGAGCTCGGCCACGCTCCGGCCGTCGCGAGCGCCTTCCATGATGGCAGCGCTGAGGTAAGCGACCGCTTCCGGGTAATTGAGCTTCAGTCCCCGGGCCTTGCGCCGCTCGGCCAGAAGCGCTGCCGTGAAGACCAACAGTTTGTCTTTCTCTCTCGGTGTCAGCTCCATGCGATTTCCTCCCGCATTAAGTCCTGCCGTGCGGTCCCTGGATGATCAAGTGTTCCAGATCCGCGGCGGACACGCCGCCCGCCCGCACAGAGCCGGGCGGATCAATGCCCACAACTGGCCGAAATACCGGCGCGCAGCCTGCCCGCTCGGACCGAGAAAGCGCGCCACCAGCAGCCCCGGGAGCGCAGTGATGCCGCCCGCGCAGCCTTGCGCCGGCGCCACGTCTCGGCAGCGCTCCAGCAGCTCCGGCGGGATGTGATCGGCGACCGCGAGCAGCGTGCCGCAGACCGGCTGGCCGGCGAGGCCCGCCGGCGATGTCAGTACCGGTCCGCCACCCGCCAGAATTCCTTGTTCCAGCCACAAGGGTCGCCCGTTGCGCCACAGCCGGGTGCTGAGCTTCACGGTGCCGCGGGAGAAACGCTCGCCTCGCGCCGTGCGTCCCAGGCACAGGATCTCCCAGCCGATGTAGCGGCTGCGCTCCTTTAGATGCACGTCGCAATGCATGACAGCACGCGCTTGATCGAACACAATGGTCTCTTGGGGCAGCCATTCCAGCGTTGCATCATCTTCCACGTCGAAGCGCAGCCGCTGAGCCGCTTCTGGACCCGCGGAACGGTACCACTTGTTGGCTCCGGGGGTGGTGAGGAGCGCATGGGCGCCCGACATCAACTGTACGCAGAGATCCAGCCGGTCGCCTCCAGCCAGTCCTGCGGGCGGGTGCAGTGGCACTGTGTGGCAGACGGCTTCTCCTTCCGGGTAGAACGGCTTCTGGACCGCCAAGGGACCCGAGTGGGCGCGCTCCACCAGCCGCGTGCGCGGGCCATCCCTGTCGTAGCGCAACGTGAGCGCTCCATGCCATCCCGTGGCGGCAACCTGCTCGCGGGGAATCATCCCCGAATTATACGGCGAGGTAGCCTCGCACGTTGTCGCGGTCCATGTCGGCTCCCGCGCCGCGCTTGACGATTTCGCCGCGTTCCATGACCAGGTACTGGTCGGCCAGCGAGCGGGCGAAATCGTAGTACTGCTCCACCAACAGGATGGCCATTTCACCGCCTTCGGCGAGCGTGCGGATCGCGCGCTCGATGTCCTTGATCAGGGAGGGTTGGATCCCCTCGGTCGGCTCGTCCAGGATGAGCATCTTCGGCGTCATGGCGAGCGCTCGGCCGATGGCAAGCTGCTGCTGTTGGCCGCCGGAGAGGTCGCCCCCGCGGCGCCTGAGCATGGTCTTGAGCGCGGGAAACAGCTCGAAAATGCGCGCCGGAAGCGGCGTTGCCGGATGGCGCGAAGCAAGCCCCATGCGCAAGTTCTCCTCCACCGTGAGTCGGGGAAAAATCTCCCGCCCCTGAGGCACGTATCCGATGCCGGTCCGCGCGCGCCGGTGCGAAGGGCAGCGGGTGATATCCTGCCCGGCGAAGCGGATGGTACCCGAAGCTGCCGGGATGACGCCCATCAGGCACTTGAGCAGAGTGGTTTTGCCCACGCCGTTGCGGCCCAGCAGCGCCGTCACCTTCCCTGGCGGCACCTCGAAGCTCACGTCGCGCAGGATGTGGCTTCCGCCGTAGAACTGGTTGAGATTTTCAACGCTCAGCATATGGGCGTTTAACCGCGGGCAGAGGCGGAGAAAACAACTTTCTCGCGTTTTTCGAATGGAAGCTCCATACCTCGGCGGTCAAGGATTCAGCGTCCAAGATACACCTCGACCACCCGCGGGTCGTTCTGCACTGTCTCCATGGAACCTTCGGTCAGCACGCTGCCTTCATGCAGGACGGTGACCTTGCGTGCGATGTGGCTGACGAACTTCATGTCGTGCTCCACCACGATCAGGGAGTGGCGGCCAGCGAGGGAAATGAACAGCTCTGCGGTGCGCTCCGTTTCCTCGTCCGTCATTCCCGCCACCGGCTCGTCCAGCAGCAACAGCTTGGGCTCTTGCATCAGGAGCATGCCGATTTCCAACCACTGCTTCTGGCCGTGGGACAAGAGCCCGGCCGGGCGGTCCGCCTGATCGGCCAGTTGCACCAGGCGCAGCGTTTCCGCAATGCGGTCGCGCTGGACGTCGTCCAGCTCGGCGAATAGGCTGGCAAACACGCCCTTGTCGGTTTTCATCGCCAGCTCCAGGTTTTCGAACACCGTATGTTGCTCGAACACGGTGGGCTTTTGGAACTTGCGTCCGATGCCGACTTGGGCGATTTCCGGCTCGGTGAGGCGCGTCAGGTCGATGGTCTGGCCGAAGAACGCTTTTCCCTTGTCCGGGCGCGTCTTGCCGCTGATCACGTCCATCATGGTAGTCTTGCCGGCGCCGTTGGGGCCGATGACGCATCGCAGCTCCCCCGCGTCGATGACCAGGTTGAGGTCGTTGAGGGCTTTGAACCCATCGAAGCTGACGCTGATGTTTTCCAGGTAGAGGATGGTGCCGTGGGAGATATCCAGCTCGCCCGGCTGCAGGACGTGACCGAAGGCGGTCGAGCCGCTGGCGGCGCTGTGGTCAACGGCCATGCTTCCGGCTTTCATGGTTTGCGTGCCGCGAGTTGCTGCACGAGCCCGACGATTCCGCGCGGCATGAAGAGCGTCACCGCGATGAACAGAAGCCCTAGGAAATAGAGCCAGAACTCGGGGAACGTCACCGTGAACCAACTCTTCGCCCCGTTGACGATGCCGGCGCCCACGAGCGCGCCGATGAGCGTTCCGCGGCCGCCGACGGCAACCCAGATGGCGATCTCGATCGAGTTGGCGGGCGACATCTCGCTGGGGTTGATGATGCCCACCTGCGGCACGTACAGGGCCCCGGCGATGCCGCAGATGACGGCGGAGAGCGTCCAGATGAACAGCTTGTAGTGCAAAGGGTTGTAGCCGGAGAACATGATCCGGCTCTCGGCGTCGCGGATGGCGGTCAGCACCCGGCCCAGCTTGGAAGTGACGATGAAGCGCGCGGCGATCAGCGTCAAGAGGAGCGCGGCTCCGGTGACCATGAACAGCGCCATACGGGTTTCGGGGGTCGCGATGGGAAAGCCGAGGATGCGCTTGAAATCGGTGAATCCGTTATTGCCCCCGAAGCCGGTCTCGTTGCGGAAGAACAGCAGCATGGCGGCGAAGGTGAGGGCCTGGGTGATGATGGAAAAGTACACGCCCTTGATGCGGGAGCGAAACGCGAAATAGCCGAATACAAAGGCGAGCAGTCCTGGCACCAGCACCACGAGCAGCGCCGCGTACCAGAACTGGTCAGTGTTCCACCAGTGCCAGGGGAGCTCTTTCCAGTCCAGAAAGACCATGAAGTCTGGAAGATCGCTTTGGTAATGGCCGTCGCGGCCGATCTGACGCATGAGATACATGCCCATGGCGTAGCCGCCGAGGGCGAAAAACAGGCCGTGGCCCAGACTCAGGATGCCGGCGTAGCCCCAGATGAGGTCCAGGGCGAGTGCGACCATGGCGTAGCACATGATTTTGCCGATAAGCGTCACGAGGTAGTCTGGGATGTGCAGCGGACTTCCGGCGGGCACTGCCAGGTTGAGGATCGGGAACAGGACCAGCAAGATGGCGGCGGCGAGCGCTACCGAGGTCCAGCCGGCCGGACCGTAGAGACGTCCCAGGCGGACGCAGAAGGGCGTGCGCATCGGTCAGCTCTCCGCGGTCCGCCCTTTCAGGGCAAACAGGCCCTGGGGTCGTTTCTGGATGAACAGGATGATGAAGACCAGCACGGCGATCTTGGCCAGCACGGCGCCTTGCCATGCTTCGAGGAACTTGTTCACGACGCCAAGGCCGAGCGCTGCGTAGACCGTGCCGGCGAGCTGCCCGACGCCGCCCAACACCACGACCATGAAGGAGTCCACAATGTAGGCTTGGCCGAGGTCGGGTCCGACGTTGCCGATCTGGGAAAGGGCGCACCCCGCGAGCCCGGCGATGCCGGCGCCCAAGCCGAAAGCGTAGGTGTCCACCCGCGCGGTGGGGACGCCGCAGCAGCCCGCCATGGACCGATTCTGCGTGACGGCGCGGATGAACAGACCGAGGCGGGTTCGGGCGAGCAGCACGGCCACCAGCAGGACGACCATGCCGGCGAACAGGATGATGACGATCCGGTTGTAGGGCAACACCACGTTGCTCATCAGTTCTACACCGCCCGACATCCAGGACGGGTTCTCGACCTGGACGTTCTGGGCGCCGAAGAGCGTGCGGACTCCTTGGATCAGGATCAGGCTGATGCCCCAGGTGGCGAGCAGCGTCTCCAGGGGCCGCCCGTACAGGTGGCGGATCACGCTGCGTTCCAATGCGATGCCGACGAGGGCCGAAGTGACGAACGCCGCCGGGGCGGCGCACAGCAGGTAGAAGTCGAACGCATGGGGCAGATGGCTGCGGAACAGGTTCTGCACCACGTAGGTGGCGTAGGCGCCCACCATGATGAGCTCGCCATGGGCCAGGTTGATGACGCCCATGAGGCCGTAGGTGATGGCAAGTCCCAAGGCGGCGAGCAGCAGGATGCTGCCCAGGCTCACACCGCTGAAGACCTGGGCCGCCCGCTCGCCCATCGCCAGCCGGCTCTCCACCGCCCGCAAGGATTTTTCGGCCTCGGCGCGCACGGTGGGATCGGGCTCGGCGTAGCCATCGGCTTTTTTCGCCAGCAAAGCGAGCAGCAGCGTCCGGGTGTTGGGATCGCTGCTGGCGGCAAGCGTCCTGACGGCGGAGAGGCGGGTGGCCGGATCGGGGCTGGCCAGCTGCAGTCCGGCCTGGGCCAGTTGCAGCTTTTCTTTGATCCGGGGGTCGGTCTCCTGGGCGAGGGCCCGGGAGATCGCCGGCAGCAGCGATTCGTCCGCGCCGGCTTGCAGCGCCTGTGCCGCCGCCAGGCGCTCGGCGCGGTTTTTGGAAAACAGCTTAAGGCTGGCGATGGCGGTCGCCAGTTCGCTGCGAATCCGGTTGTTGACGACCACCTCGTCGAGCTGTTCCGGCGTCGGCTCCACTTTCCCGCCTGTGGCCGCGTCGATGACCGCACCGTCTTTGACGATGAGCACCCGGCCATCGGGGGTCGTGTGGAGCTCGGCGTTTTCCAGGGCCTGGAGCACCGGCAGCGCCGAGTGGTCGCCTCCTGCCGCGATTTCGCGAATCGCGGCGATCTTCTCGTCACTGTCGCCGAAGGCCAGGGCCTGGAGCCGTTGCGGCGCCATCGCCAGCGCGCAGAGCGGCAGTAGCGACAGGATGGGGGCGATGAGATGCAGCAGTCGTTTCACGACGCTATGAGGCCCAGGAAGCAGGTTCAGGCAAAAGGGGAAACGCCGCGGCCCGGAAGCGTCCCGGCCGCGGGCGGGCACAACTTACTTCTTCTCCGGTTCGTCTTTCTTCTTATCGTTGCCGGGGATGTAGGGGCTCCACGGCTGGGCCTTGACGAGGCCCTTGCTTTTCCACACCACGTTGAATTGGCCGTCCGCCCGCACTTCGCCGATGAACACCGGCTTATGGAGGTGGTGGTTTTTTTCGTCCATTTTCACGGTGAAGCCGGAAGGGGCCTTGAAGGTCTGGCCCGCCATGGCGGCGATGACTTTATCGACATCGGTCGTCCTGGCCTTTTCCACCGCCTGCTTCCACATGTGGATGCCGATGTAGGTGGCCTCCATCGGATCGTTGGTGATGGGTTTGTCCCGGTGGCCGGGCAGGTTTTTCGCCTTGGCGTACGCCGCCCATTTCTTGATGAATTCTTCGTTGGTCGGATTCTTGAGCGACATGAAGTAGTTCCACGCCGCCAGGTGACCCACCAGCGGCTTGGTGTCGACGCCCCGCAGCTCTTCCTCCCCGACCGAGAACGCCACCACCGGCACGTCGGTGGCCTTCAAGCCCTGGTTGCCGAGTTCCTTGTAAAACGGCACGTTGGAGTCGCCATTGATCGTGGAGATCACCGCCGTCTTTCCGCCCTGGGCGAACTTCTTGATGTTGCCGACGATGGTCTGGTAGTCGGTGTGCCCGAACGGCGTGTAGACTTCCTCGATGTCCGACTCCTTGACCCCTTTCGACTTGAGGAAGGCGCGCAGGATCTTGTTGGTGGTGCGGGGATACACGTAATCCGTGCCAAGGAGGAAGAAGCGTTTGGCACCGCCGCCTTCCTTGCTCATCAGGTATTCGACCGCGGGAATCGCCTGCTGGTTAGGAGCGGCCCCGGTGTAGAAGACGTTGTAGGACAGCTCCTCGCCCTCGTACTGGACGGGATAGAAAAGCAGCCCGTTGAGCTCTTCGAACACGGGCAGCACGGATTTGCGTGATACCGAGGTCCAGCAGCCGAAGACGACGGCCACCTTGTCCTGGGTAAGGAGCTGGCGCGCTTTCTCGGCGAACAGGGGCCAGTTGGAGGCCGGGTCCACCACCACGGGCTCCAGTTTTTTGCCCAAGACCCCGCCCTTGGCGTTGATTTCCTCGATGGTCATCAGGGCGACGTCCTTCAGCACCGTCTCGCTGATGGCCATGGTGCCCGAGAGCGAGTGCAGGATTCCTACCTTGATGGTCTCGGCAGCCTGCAGGGGCGCAGCCCACCAGAGGGCAGCCGCCAGGCCGAGCGCCGTTTTCAAGAATTGCTTCCGGTTCATCGTGCTCCCCTTGTGAGGACGAGTGATGTGGGTGCTCAATCTCCGCGTGAGTGAACCTCTGCCCTTTGCAGGGCGGCGGTTCGACGCCCCTGTCCGCAACAACCATGCCAGTCGGAGGACTGGCGTCAAAGACGTTGTGTTTCAGCTGATTGCGGCGAGCCGCCGATGCCCTTGGCCGTGCCGGGCGACGGGGCGGCGCGCCCGTCTTTGGTGCGCCCGCGGCGAGCGTGCACTGGTTTGGGGCGGGGTGGGGCTTCGGGCCTGGGGTGAGGCCATCGCGTGCGCTTCCGGTTTGATGGCACACCCGGTTTCCGGTAGAATTCAGGGCGTTTCAGGCGCGTAGCTCAGCTGGTTAGAGCATCACCTTGACATGGTGGGGGTCGGTGGTTCGAGTCCACTCGCGCCTACCAGCCTCTTGCAGGTTGCCCATGTCGTTCCGAACTCGCATGACGACCGACGCTTGAGAAAAGGGGTCGAGCCCCGCTCAAAGAAGGGTGCGGCTCGGCCGCACTTTTTTTGCGCCCCGGGAGAGGATTTCCATGTCGGTCGTCATCACGCTGCCCGACAAGTCGCAAAAGACGTTCGACCAGCCGGTGACCGTGGCGGAAGTCGCCGCGGCCATTGGCCCGGGTCTTGCGCGCGCCGCCCTCGCCGGCCGGGTCAACGGGCGGCTGGTGGACACTTCCTACCGTATCGAGTCCGACGCTGAGGTGGCCATCGTCACGGACAAGGACCCCGAGGGGCTGGAGATCCTACGCCACTCCACGGCCCATCTCCTGGCCCACGCGGTGAAGGAGCTCTTTCCCGACGCCCAGGTGACTATCGGCCCGGTGATCCAAAACGGCTTCTACTACGACTTCGCCTACAAGCGTCCCTTCACCCCTGAGGACCTGGAGGCGATCGAAAAGCGCATGGCGGAGATCGCCCAAAGGGACTACCCAGTGGAACGCCAGGTGCTCCCCCGGGACGCGGCGATCAGGTTCTTCCGCGAACAGGGCGAAGAGTACAAGGCCCGGATCATCGAGGCGATCCCCGAGGGGGAGGAAATCTCTCTGTACCGCCAGGATGGATTCACGGATCTATGCCGGGGGCCCCACGTGCCCTCCACCGGCCGGCTCAAGGTCTTCAAGCTGCTCAAGGTGGCGGGGGCTTACTGGCGGGGCGACGCGCGCAACGAGATGCTGCAGCGGATCTACGGCACCGCCTGGGGAAAAAAGGAAGACCAGGAGCGCTATCTCAAGGCCCTGGAAGAGGCGGAGAAGCGCGACCACCGTCGGCTCGGGCGCCAGCTGGATCTGTTTCACACCCAGGACGAGGCGCCAGGAATGGTGTTCTGGCATCCTAAGGGATGGGCCGTGTGGCAGCAGGTGGAACAGTACATGCGCCGGGTGTACGTGGAAAACGGCTATCAGGAAGTGCGCTGCCCCCAGATCCTGGACGTCAGCCTGTGGCAGCGTTCGGGCCACTGGGACAATTTCCACGAGAACATGTTCTTCACCGCGTCCGAAAACCGGCAATACGCGGTGAAGCCGATGAACTGCCCGGGTCATATCCAGATCTTCAACAGTGCGCTACGCAGCTATCGGGACCTGCCGCTGCGCTACGGAGAGTTCGGCTCCTGTCACCGCAACGAGCCTTCCGGGGCGCTGCACGGGCTCATGCGGGTGCGGGCCTTCACCCAGGACGATGGCCACATCTTCTGCACCTCGGAGCAGATCGAGCCCGAGGTGGTGGCGTTCCACCGCCTGGCCCTGAGCGTCTACGCCGATTTCGGCTTCGACGAGGTCACCATCAAGCTGGCCCTGCGGCCCGAGAAGCGGATCGGCTCCGACGCGATCTGGGACCAGGCGGAAGGGGCGTTGCGGGCGGCGCTCGCCGCCTGCGGCGTGCAATGGGAGGAGCTTCCCGGCGAAGGAGCCTTTTACGGCCCCAAGATCGAATACCATCTCCAGGACTCCATCGGCCGCTCGTGGCAGTGCGGAACCATCCAGGTGGACTTCGCAATGCCCCAGCGCCTGGGGGCGGAGTACGTGGCGGAGGACAACACCCGCAAGACGCCGGTCATGCTCCACCGGGCCATCCTGGGCTCCATGGAGCGGTTCATCGGCATCCTGATCGAGCACTACGCCGGGGCGTTTCCCCTATGGCTCGCCCCCGTCCAGGCGGTGGTGATGAACATCTCCGAAGGCCAGGCGGCTTACGCCCGGGAGGTGGGCGAGGTGCTGCGGCGCCGGGGGCTGCGGGTGGAATGCGACTTGAGGAACGAAAAAATAACCTATAAAATTCGCGAACATAGTTTGCAGAAAGTGCCGTTCCAGCTCGTTGTCGGGGACAAGGAGGTGGCGGCGCGGAAAGTGGCGGTGCGCGCGCGAGGCAACCAGGACCTGGGGGCGATGACCCTAGAAGGATTCTGGAACCTGGTCGAGCGGGAACTGGCCAAGAAGGGGCGCACTGGATGAGGGCTGTGGCCGCCGCGCGTATCGACGAGCGGAGCGCGGCGGGCCGCAGCTTTTTTTGACTTGGAGGGCTGACGCTATCGTTCAAGAGAAACAGCACCGGATCAACGGCGAGATCACCGCGCCCGAGGTCCGACTGATCGGCGTAAACGGCGAGCAGATCGGCATCGTGAGCCTGGCCACCGCCCAGCAAATGGCGGAGGAAGCTGAGCTGGACCTGGTGGAAATCGCGCCGCAGGCGAAGCCCCCGGTTTGTCGCATCATGGACTACGGGAAGTTCAAGTACCGGGAGAGCAAGAAGCGACACGAAGCCAGGCTCAAGCAGAAGCAGATCCAAGTCAAGGAGATCAAGTTCCGGCCGGGAACCGACGAAGGGGACTACCAGATCAAGCTGCGCAACCTGGTTCGTTTCCTCCAGGAAGGGGATAAAGCGAAGGTGACGCTGCGTTTCCGCGGGCGCGAGATGGCCCACCAGGAGATCGGCGTGCGGCTGCTCGAGCGGGTGAAGGCGGACCTGGAACCCTACGGCATGGTAGAACAGTTTCCCAAGATGGAAGGGCGGCAGATGGTGATGGTGCTGTCGCCCAAGAAGAAGTGAGCGGCCCAAGGTAAGGATCGCTATACAAGCGGCGCCGGGTCATGAAGCGTCCGCCCATGCGGGCCGCCCGGCGAGCGAAGAAAGGAGAGTGAAAGTGCCCAAACTCAAGACCAAGCGCGGCGCCGCCAAGCGCTTCAAAGTGCTGGGCGGCGGCGGGATCAAGCGCACCAAATCCCACCTGCGCCACATCCTCACCAAGAAGTCGCGCAAGCGCAAACGCAACCTGCGCGGGACGACCATGATTCACCCGGCCGACAAGGCCCTGGTGAAGAACATGCTGCCGTACGCGTAAAGGAGCGCACCCATGCCGAGAGTCAAACGTGGAGTCACGGCGCGCGCCCGCCACAAGAAGGTACTCGCCCAGGCCAAGGGCTACCGGGGCCGCCGCAAGAATGTGTTCCGGGTCGCCACCCAGGCGGTGATGAAGGCGGGGCAGTACGCCTACCGGGACCGCCGCCAGCGCAAGCGCCAGTTTAGGGCCCTGTGGATCGCCCGCATCAACGCCGCAGCGCGGGAGTGCGGTCTCACCTACAGCGCCTTCATGAACGGGCTGAAAAAGGCCTCCATCGAGATCGACCGCAAGGTGCTGGCCGATCTCGCGGTATTGGACAAGCCGGCCTTCGCCCGCATCGCGGAGCAAGCCAAGGCGAGCCTCGGCACCTGAGGGATTGCCCGGCCCCGGGGGCTTGAAGCCTCCCTTTTTGTTCGCGGGCGGGCCCGAGAAACCCATGGTTCAGCCGTTGATGGAAAGCCTGGATCAGCTCGTCCAGGAGGCGCTCAACGAGTTCCAGGGCGTCGAGGACCCGGATGCCCTGGAGAGGGCGAAGGCGCGCTATCTGGGCCGCGCGGGGGTCATCACTGGGCTGCTGAAGGGGCTCGGCCGGTTGCCGGCCGAGGAACGGCCGGCGGCCGGCGCGCGGATCAACCAGGCGAAACAGACGCTGGAGGAGGCCCTCGCCCGCGCCCGGGAGGCGCTCGCCTGGCGCAAGCTGGAAGAACGCTTGGCCTCCGAGGCCCTCGACGTCACCCTCCCGGGACGGGGCCAGGGCACCGGGGGGATGCATCCCGTGACCCGCACCCTCGCCCGCATCGAGGAGCTGTTCGCTTCCATCGGCTTCGAGATCGCCTCCGGCCCGGAGATCGAGACCGACTATTACAACTTCACCGCCCTCAACATCCCGGAGGGGCATCCCGCCCGGGCCATGCACGACACGTTCTACGTGGAGGGCGGGCTGCTCCTGCGTACCCATACCTCCCCGATCCAGATCCGCTACATGGAGCGCCATACCCCGCCCATTAAGATCATCGCCCCGGGGAAGGTCTATCGCGTGGATTCGGACGCCACCCACTCCCCCATGTTCCACCAGGTGGAGGGCCTGTGGATCGACAACCACATCACCTTCGCCGACCTCAAGGGGGTGGTGGCCGATTTCCTGCGCCGGTTTTTCGAGCGGGACACCCTCCAGGTGCGCTTCCGGCCGTCCTTTTTCCCCTTCACCGAGCCGTCCGCCGAGATCGACATGAGTTTCGGCGAGGGCTGGCTGGAGATAGGCGGATGCGGCATGGTGCACCCCAACGTGCTGAAGTTTGTCGACATCGATGCCGAGCGCTATCAGGGTTTCGCTTTCGGCCTCGGTGTCGAGCGGCTGGCGATGCTGCGCTACGGCGTCAACGACATCCGGGCGTTTTTTGAAAACGATCTGCGCTTCCTGAAACAGTTCAATTAGGCCCCAGGGCCATGAAGTTCTCCGAACACTGGCTCCGCAGCTTCGTGGATCCGCCCCTCACCAGCGAGGAGCTGGCGGAGGCCCTCACCATGGCCGGGCTTGAGGTGGAGGCGTTGGAGCCAGTCGCGCCGCCCTTCAGCGGGGTCGTGGTCGGCCGGGTGCTGGCGGTAGAAAAACACCCGGGCGCGGACCGCCTCTCGGTATGCCGCGTGGACGCGGGGGACGATCCCCTCACCATCGTCTGCGGCGCGCCCAACGTGCGCCCCGGCATGAAGGCGCCGTGCGCCCTAGTGGGCGCCCGGTTGCCAGAATCAGCCATCCGGGAGGTGAGTGTGCGGGGCGTGGTTTCCCAGGGCATGCTGTGCTCGGCCCGGGAGCTGGGCCTGTCCCAGGAGGCATCGGGGTTAATGGAGCTGCCCGCGGATGCCCCCGTGGGGGTGGATCTGCGGGAAGCGTTGGATCTGGATGACCGGCTCTTCACCTTGAAGCTCACCCCCAACCGCAGCGACTGCCTGAGCGTCGCGGGGGTTGCCCGGGAAGTGGCGGCCATCACCGCCACCAGCCTGCGGCTGCCCGAAATCGAGCCGGTGGCCGCGAGCATCGAAGACGCGCTGCCCGTCCAGGTGGACGCTCCCGACGCCTGCCCCCTCTACTGCGGCCGGGTGATCCGCGGCGTGAATCCCGCCGCCCCCACCCCGGACTGGATGGTCCAGCGCCTGGAGCGCAGCGGCGTGCGTCCCTTGAGCGCCCTCGTCGACGTCACCAACTACGTGATGCTGGAGCTGGGGCAACCCCTGCACGCCTTCGATCTCGCCCGGATCGAAGGCGGAATCGTGGTGCGCTTCGGGCGCCCGGGGGAGGGGCTCGCCCTGCTCAACGGGCAGCGGGTGGAAACCGCCCCGTTCCTGGTGATCGCGGATGCCGCGAAACCGCTGGCGCTGGCCGGCATCATGGGCGGGGCGGACAGCGCGGTCGGCGCGGCCACCGCCGACGTTTTTCTGGAGGCGGCTTTCTTCAGCCCCCAGGCGGTGGCGGGGAAGGCGTTCGGCCTGGGCTTCACCTCCGAGTCGCTGCACCGCTTCGAGCGGGGCGTGGACTACGCCGCCACCCGCCAGGCGATGGAACGGGCGACCCAGTTGATCCTCGGCATCTGCGGCGGGCGCGCCGGGCCGATCGGCCAGGTGGAAGGCACGCTGCCCAAGCGGGAGCCCATCCGGCTGCGGGTGGCGCGGGCGCAGCGCCTGCTGGGCATAGAGCTGGATGCGGCCAAGGTGAGCGAGCTGCTGCGGCGGCTCCAGTTCCGCTTCGTCGACGAGCGGGACGTGTTCTACGTCACCCCCCATACCTACCGCTTCGACCTGCAGATCGAGGAGGACCTGATCGAAGAGCTAGCCCGGCTCTATGGCTACGACCGCATCCCGGCGACCCTGCCTTCGGGGGTGGCCGCCATACGCCCGGTTCCCGAAGGGGTGAGGCGCGAGGAAACCCTGCGCCAGCGGCTGGTGGACCGGGACTACCAGGAGGTGGTGACCTATGCCTTCGTGGACGAGGCGCTGAATGGGGACCTTACGGGGAACGGGGAGCCCGTGCGCCTCTTGAATCCCCTCGCCAGCCAGATGGGGGTCATGCGGGGCAGCCTGTGGACAGGCCTGCTCCAGTGTCTTCGCTACAACCTGAGTCGCCAGCAGCCCCGGGTGCGGGTGTTCGAGGTAGGCAGTTGTTTCCTTCGTCAAGACGGGGAACTGCGCCAGCCGGCGCGCATCGCCGCCCTCGCTTACGGGGAGGCATTGCCGGAGCAGTGGGGGGAGGCGGCCCGGAATGTGGATTTCTTCGACGTGAAAGCCGATCTGGAAGCTCTGTTTGCCCCCCGGCCGGTGCGCACGGTGGCCCGGTCCCATCCGGCCCTCCACCCCGGGCGCTCGGCGGCCGTGGTGGTGGAAGGGGTAGAGGTGGGATGGATCGGCGCGCTGCATCCCCGCTGGCAGCAAAAATACGAGTTGCCCGAGGCCCCCGTCCTGTTCGAAGTGGAGCTGGCCGAGGCGCTGCGGGTGCCAGTTCCCGCTGCCCAGCCGGTCTCCAAGCTGCCTTTGGTACGCCGCGACATCGCCGTGCTGGTGGACGAGGGGCTGCCCGCCCAGGCCTTGCTGGACGCCCTGGAGGGACTCCACCTGGACCGGGTGGTGGAAGTGGGTCTCTTCGACGTGTATCGGGGAGGGGGCCTTCCCCCCGGGAAAAAAAGCCTTGCATTCCGAGTGTTATTCCAGGATACTCAGAAAACCCTTACCGACCAGGAGGTTGAGGAACTGGTGGCCCTGCTGGTGCGGGCCCTCGAGCACAAGTTCCAGGCCAAGCTTCGAATTTAAGGGGAATTTCCATGACGTTAACAAAAGCCGAGCTCGCGGATCTGTTGTTCGAAAAGGTCGGCCTCAACAAGCGGGAGGCCAAGGACATGGTGGAGTCCTTTTTCGAGGAGATCCGGGTAGCCCTCGAAAACGGAAACAGCGTGAAACTCTCCGGCTTCGGCAACTTCCAGTTGCGGGACAAGCCCCAGCGCCCCGGGCGCAACCCGAAGACCGGCGAGGAGATCCCGATCACCGCCCGCCGGGTGGTGACCTTCCACGCTAGCCAGAAATTGAAAGCCCTCGTCGAGCAGACCTATCGTGGACCCGACAACGCCCAGCAAAGAGTTGCCTCCGATTCCCGCTAAGCGCTACTTCACCATCGGTGAAGTGAGCGAGCTATGCGGGGTGAAGCCCCATGTCCTGCGCTACTGGGAGCAGGAATTCACCCAGTTGAAGCCCGTCAAGCGGCGAGGCAACCGGCGCTATTACCAGCATCACGAAGTGCTGCTGATCCGGCGCATTCGCGAGCTGCTCTACGAGCAGGGCTTCACCATCAGCGGTGCCCGCCATCGCCTGGAAGAGGGGGCGAGTGTCGCGGCCTCCACCCCGCTCGATCTGCGGGAGCTTAAGCGCGAGCTCAAGGAAGTTATCGAATCCCTGCGCCTTTGAGGGACCCCCGGCGAAGGTTCCCCAGCGGGCGCACCCGCGCCGTTGTCCCGTTCTCTGCTATAATCCGTTGCGCGTTCGGGGCGTAGCGCAGCCTGGTAGCGTACCTGCATGGGGTGCAGGTGGTCGCTGGTTCAAATCCAGTCGCCCCGACCAGTTTTTCAGAAGGCGGAAGTCAGGGGCGCAAGCCGAAGAAAGCGTCGGACGCGCGGCATCGATCCAGGCGGTCGCAGGTCGTGTTCTAATTTCTGACTTCCGACTTCTGTCCCATGCGGATCCTACTGAGCAACGACGACGGCTATTTCTCTCCCGGTCTCGCCGCCCTCGCCGAAGCCCTCGCCAAAATCGCAAGAATCACGGTGGTCGCGCCGGAGCGCGACCGCAGCGGGGCGAGCAACTCCCTGACCTTGGATCGGCCGCTCACCGTGCGGCGCGCGGCCAACGGGTTCCTGTACGTGAACGGCACCCCCACCGACTGCGTGCACCTGGCCGTGACCGGGCTCCTTGACGAGATGCCAGAGATGGTGGTCTCGGGCATCAACCACGGGGCCAACATGGGCGACGACACCATCTATTCGGGCACGGTGGCGGCGGCCATGGAGGGCTACATGCTGGGCATCCCGTCGATCGCCGTGTCCCTGGTGTCCAACGGGGACAAGCATTTCGACACGGCGGCCCGGATCGTCGCCGACCTGATCGAGCGCCATCAGCGGGAGCCGTTTCCCGAGCCCGTGCTGCTCAACATCAACGTGCCGGATTTGCCCTTCGAACGGCTCGCCGGCATCCAGGTCACCCGCCTCGGCAAGCGGCACAAGGCGGAAGGGGTGGTGAAAAGCGTCAATCCCCGGGGGGAGACCGTGTTTTGGGTGGGCGCCGCGGGGGCCGCCCAGGACGCGGGCGAAGGCACCGATTTCCACGCCGTCGCCCGGGGGGCGGTGTCGCTCACCCCGCTGCAGGCGGATCTCACCCGCTTCACCCAGATGGAGGCGTGCCGTCAGTGGCTGAAGGCCTACGGGGAGCGCCTCCAGGGCCGAGAGGGGAGCACCGGCGACCCGCAGCATCAGACGCGTCCCCCGGCTCTCCAGGGCTCCGGCCGGGACCCGGAAGCCGTGGGCCAGGGCACGGCTTCGCGCCCGGGCAGGTTCGAATGACCTCCCGCTTCGACGGCATCGGCATGACCTCCATGCGCACCCGCGCCCGCATGGTGGAGCGCCTGCGCGAACGGGGCATTCGGGACGAGGAGCTGCTCGCCGTGATGGGCAGCCTCCCGCGGCACCTGTTCGTCGACGAGGCGCTGGCGAGCCGGGCCTACGAGGACATTGCCCTGCCCCTCGGCTTCGGTCAGACCATCTCCAGCCCCTACACCGTGGCCCGCATGACCGAGGCGCTGCGGGGCGGCCAGGTGCTGAAGAAGGTGCTGGAAGTGGGCACGGGTTGCGGCTACCAGACCGCGGTCCTGGCGCGCCTGGCGAAGGAAGTATATTCGGTGGAGCGTATCGGCGCGCTGCTCAAGCGCGCCCGCGCCGCGCTTCGCGACCTGCGCCTCTACAACGTGCGCTTGAAGCATGGGGACGGCCAGCAGGGCATCCCCGAGGCGGCGCCCTTCGACGGCATCATCGTCACCGCCGCCATGACCCACGTACCGCGCTCCCTCACGGAACAGTTAGAAGTCGGTGGTAGAATGGTCCTGCCCCTCGGCGCCCAGGAGCAAGTGTTGCACCTGATCGAGCGGACCGAAAGTGGGATCAGGGAAAGCGCTCTCGAGTCGGTGAAGTTTGTGCCGTTGATTCCTGGGGTGGTGAGCTGAGGGGGCTGTTCGGCACTCCGCGAATCCCGCATGCACCGGCATCGACGCCCGCTTCTCTTCGTATGGATCCTCCTGCTGGCGGGCTGCGCGCCCGTGCGCCAGGGGGCCCCGGTAGTCGACCGCACCCCGTCCGCTGCCCCGCAAGCCAAAACCGTCCCCGCCCCGTCCCGGGCGGATTCCCGCGGCGAAGTCTACGTGGTCAAGCGGGGCGATACCCTCTACAGCATTGCCCTGGAGCACGGGATGGACTACCGGGAGCTGGCGGCGATCAACGGCATCACCGACCCGGGGACGCTCCCGGTGGGGCGCGAGCTCAAGCTCAAGCGTCCGGCCCCGCCGGCGGCCCTCGCACCCGCCGCGAGCGAGCCGGGCGGAGTGGTCACCGCGCCCCTCGTCGTGCCTTCGGGCATCGAGGCGAAGCCCCTGGGCGATTCGGTCACCCTTAAGACCGAGCCGAAGGGCTACAAGCTCCCCTACTCGGCGGAGGCCCTCGCCCGGATGAAAAGCGGGACGCCGCTCGCCGCGGCGAAGCCCGAGTCGGCCACCCCGCCCAAGCCGGAGGCGAAACCCGACCCCAAGCCTGAGGCGAGGCCCGGGCCGGACCCGGAGGGGGACGGGGAGATAGATTGGGCCTGGCCCGTGACCGGCAAGCTCATTTCCCGCTTCTCCGAGGGGAGCAAGGGGATCGACATCGCCGGCCGGATGGGCCAGCCGGTGTACGCCAGCGCCCCTGGCAAGGTGGTCTATACCGGCAGCGGCTTGCGGGGCTATGGAAAGCTGGTCATCATCAAGCATAATAGTGCCTACCTGTCGGCCTATGCCCACAACCGGGAGATCCTGGTGAAAGAAGGGCAGAGCGTCGCCAAGGGCCAGCAGATCGCGGAGATGGGCAATACGGACGCCGACCAGGTAAAGCTGCACTTCGAGATTCGGCGCTACGGCAAACCGGTGGATCCCCTCAAGTATCTGCCGGCGGACAGGGCTTCATGAGCAACGACAGCTTTTCCCACGAAGAGGAGTCCCTGGAGCCGACCCCGGAGCCGCCTCTCGCTTCCGAAGAGACGTTGTATGAGCCGGAAGCGCTGACCGGCGACCTCCTTTCCGACGTCACCAAGCTTTATTTGAACGAGATCGGGCACAACGCCCTGCTCACCCCGGAGGAGGAGCTGCGCCTCGCCCGGCTCACCCGCCAGGGCGACTTCGCCGCGCGCCAGAAGATGATCGAGCACAACCTTCGGCTGGTGGTGAACATCGCCAAGCACTACGTCAATCGCGGGGTGGCGCTGATGGACCTGATCGAGGAGGGCAACCTGGGGCTCATGCACGCCCTGGAGAAATTCGATCCGGAGCGCGGCTTCCGCTTCTCCACCTACGCCACCTGGTGGATCCGCCAGAACATCGAACGGGCCATCATGAACCAGTCCCGCACCATCCGGCTTCCGGTGCACGTGATCAAGGAGCTGAACACCGTGCTGCGGGCCATGCGCCACCTGGAGGCCCATTCCGAGCGGGAGCCCACCGCCGAGGACGTGGCCCACCTGCTGGACCGGCCTGTGGAGGAGGTGCGCCGGGTACTATCCCTCAACGAGCGCACCGCCTCCCTGGACGCGCCTCTGGACATCGACCCCATGCTTTCCATCGGGGAGTCCATCCCCGACGAGGCCAACCCGACGCCCGATCTGTGGCTCGAACAAACCCAGCTCGAGCACTGCGTGCGCGACTGGCTGCAGCAACTTTCGGAAAAGCACCGCTGGGTGATCGAGCGCCGCTACGGCCTAAACGGCCACGAGGTGGCGACCCTGGAGCAACTGGCCGAGAGCCTGGGGCTCACCCGGGAGCGGGTGAGGCAGATCCAGGTGGAAGCCTTGCAGTCATTGCGGCGGTTGCTCCAGCGGCGCGGCATGTCCAAAGACCTGTTGCTTTAGCGCTCAGGCGCGAAAACTCCCCACCAGGATCCGCAGCCGCTTGAGTTGGCGCGGATCGCCCTCGGCCCCGTAGCGCAGGGCGATGTAGAGCTGGGAGATGGCCTGCACCTGGGCGGCCAGCTCGGGACGGGCCGCGGCGACCCGGTCCGCGTAGTCCCTGGGCCCTTCGCCCGGCCGCCGGGCGAGCCCCCGCCGGGCGAGCCGCCGGCAGAAGCGGCGATAGAGCCGCTGCGCCGGCTCCGGCCGCCGTTCCCCCATCCGCCACAGCAAGCCGGCGGCCAGCATTCCGATCAGCGCCCCCGTGCCGGCGAGAAGCAGGGCGGCCATGGAGCGCCAGTCGGGGCTCGCGAAGCCGATGCGGCTCAGGAGCTTCCGCTGGCGCTCCCCTCCGTAGCCCAGCACCCATTGGTTCCACCCGTTGGCCAGGGCGTCCCATGCCAGGCGCATCTGTCGCAGCCAGCCGCCGCCCGGGCGCATGAGCACGGGGAGCGGCTCCCCGGAGGCCGCGGCCAAGGCGAGCCCGCGCTCGACCCGCTCCGGGGCCACTGCCGCGGTGGGGTCCACCCGGGTCCAGCCCGAGGGCTCGAGCCACACTTCCGCCCAGGCGTGGGCGTCGGCCTGGCGTACGATCAGGTAGCCGCCCAGGGGGTTGAGCTCGCCCCCCTGGTAGCCGGTGACCACCCGGGCCGGGACGCCGGCGGCGCGCATGAGGAAGACGAAGCTCGAGGCGTAGTGCTCGCAGAAACCGCGCCGGGTATTGAACAGGAAATCGTCCACCGGCTCCGCGCCGAGGAGCGGCGGCCGCAGGGTGTAGAAGAAGCCCTCGGCGCGGAAAAACTGGAGCGCCCGCTGGACGATGGCCGCCGGATTTCCCAGCTCCCGTTTCCACGTCAGGGCGAGGGCCCGGGCCCGGGGATTGCCGCCGGAAGGCAGTTCCAGCGCCCTCTCGGCCGCCTCGCCGGAGAACCCCGGCTCCGCCCGGTAGCGCAGGTGAGAGGTTGCCGTGTAGCGGGTGCGGCTTCGCACCGGCGCCTGGGCGACCAATTGGTAGTCAGGCGTTAGCAAGGTTTTTTCCGGGCCGCGGCCGAGCAGGTCCAGGGCGAACAGCCAGCGCCGCTGATGGGGCTCCAGGGTCACCGTGTAGGTGACGCCCGCATCCAGGGGCTCCAGCGCCCCAGGCCCCGGCCCCGATGACAGGGACATGGACCAGACCCGGCCATCGAAGCGGGTGAGTACCGGCCCGCGCCAGTAGAGCCGGGAGGGCGGCGGCGCCTCCCCCTGGAAGTCCACCCGGAAGGCGACCGCGTCCGACAGGGACAGCCGGCTCAGATCGCCCGGCGCCATGGTGTCCGAGAGCCCGCTCACGCCCTCGGCGGCTTCGTGGGGAACGCCCCACAAGGGCTGGGGCAGGCGCGGGAAGAACAGGAACAGGATCGCCATCACGGGCAGCGCCTGGGCGAGGAGCGCCGCGGCGGTCCTGAAGGGAGTGCCCAGCCCGGGATCCCCCGCCCCGTGGGCGAAGGCGGCGAGGAGGGCGGTCAGGCTCAGGACCGGCGCGGCGGCGTAGACGGCCATGGGGATCGACTGGTCGTAAAGGAAGACCGTGATCACCAGGAAATAGCCGAGGAACGCGAGGAGCACCGCGTCCCGCACCGTGCGGGACTCCAGGAGCTTGAGGGCCACTAGGACGATGAACAAGGCAACTCCCCCTGAGGGACCGAAGAGGGTGCCGTAATGGAGCGCGGTGCCGGCTACCCCGGCGGCGGCGAAGGCGAAAAGCAACAGCCGGGGCGGCAGCGGGCCGCCGGTGAAAGCCAGGTACCAGCGCCACAAGCCCAGCATCAGCACGAAGGCGCACATCCACAGGGGCAGGCGCGGCAGATGGGGCGCCACGGCGAGCCCCAGGGTGAGGAGCAGCCAGGCGCTCTGGCGCTGGGTGGGGCGGGACTCCAGGGGAGACGCGGCGCTCATGGGCGGGGGGGCGGGTCGGGCCGCACGGGGTCCCCCAGACCGAATAGGGCCAGGGCTTTGAGACAGGCGCGGCGGTGCTCAGGGGTGAGGGCCGGGGGACGCGTTGCCCCCGGGAGCCGCAGCCCGTAGGGGATTCCCAGGACGTCGCACTCCAGCACCCAGCGGGCGAGGCGGGACAGCCGGGCCTCCGTGTCCAGGCCGGCGAGCCGCTCCCAGTCCAGCCACACTTCTTCCGCGGCGTTGCCGCTGAATTGCTTGGTGAGGGTGCCCCGCTCCTGGGCGGCGGCTTTCCAGGCGATGTGCCGGGGCGAATCGCCGGGGCGGTAGTCCCGCAGGCCAGCGAAATCCTCCCCGGCTCCCAGGAGGTCCCGTCCTCCTTCCATGGGGTGGAGGGCGGCGGGGGGCGGGAGCCGGATATCCTCGGGCCGGGGATAGACCAGGCACTGGAGCTTAAGCTCCACGGGTGCCCAGGCGCGGAACAACCCGAGGGGGTAGCGGGTGTGCACGGTCAAGCGCTGGAGCCGTAGCCAGCCCCGCCGGGTCGCCGTCATGGACACGGTCAGGGTGCGGGTCTGCCCCGGCGGGAGATCGCAGTGGACGGTGGGACTGCCGGGATGGGAGAGGGCGACGCTCAGGCGTGGTCTCGGCGAACGATTGGTGAGATCGATCCCGAAGGTGACCGCCTCGCCGGCGAACGCGGGAGCGGTCTTGCCGACGGACACCTCCAGGCCCGCCAGGGTGCGGAAGGCATGGAGGATGGAGACCATGCCCATCGCCCCCAGCAGGAAGGTCAAGGCGAAGCCCAGGCTCAACTGGTAATTGGTGGCGCCGATCAGCATGAGGAGGAGCATGCCGGCAAAGACGAGCCCCTGGCGCGTCGGCAGGATGAAGATGCGGCGCCGGGTCAGCACGACCCGAGCGCCGTCGCGGCCGCTGGATTCCGATCCTGGAAGATGCCCGGCGCGGCGGGCGGTTCCGCCCAGGCCCGCGCGGATCCTCGCCGTCCAGGGACCCGTTTCCCAGGCGTTCGCTGCCGGCGATCTCATGCTCACGGGATGGGCACTGCGGCGACGATGCGCCCGCTCAGATCGGTGCCGTCCTCGACCCCCAGGCGGTCGGCGGCGGGCCGCAGCCGATGCCCCACCACGCTCGGCAGCACCGCCTGGATGTCCTCCGGCAGGACTTCGCGCCGCTCGTCCATGAGCGCCCAGGCTCGGGCGGCGGCGAGCAGCGCTAGCCCCGCCCGGGGCGACAGGCCGGTGTGAAAAAGGGGCGAGCGGCGCGTGAACTCGATGATGGCCTGGAGGTAGTCCACCAGGGCATCGGAGGCGTGCACCCGGCGAACCTGGCGCTGCAGCGCCTCCAGCTCCCCGGCCTCCATGCAGGGCGTGAGCTCCGCCAGCAGCGCGCGGCGCTCGATCCCCTTGAGCAGCCCGCGCTCGGCCTGGGGGTCCGGGTAGCCCAGATGGATGCGCATCAGGAAGCGGTCCAGTTGGGATTCGGGCAAGGGAAAGGTCCCCACCTGGTGGGACGGATTCTGGGTGGCGATGACGAAGAAGGGACGGGGCAGGGCCCGGCTCTCCCCTTCGATGGTCACCTGGTGCTCCTCCATCGCCTCCAGCAGGGCGCTCTGGGTCTTGGGGGTGGCCCGGTTCACCTCGTCGGCCAGGATCACCTGGCTGAAGATGGGTCCGGGGTGGAACTTGAAGGCGCCCGTGTCCCGCTCGTAGATGGACACCCCCACGATGTCCGCCGGCAGCAGGTCGGCGGTGAACTGGATGCGCCGGAACTCGAGCCCCAGGGACTTGGCCAGCACGTGGGCCAGGGTGGTCTTGCCCACCCCCGGCAGGTCTTCGATGAGCAGATGCCCGCGGGCGAGGAGGCAGGCGAGGGCCAGCCGGATCTGCCGTTCCTTGCCCAGGATGACGGTACCCGCCTGTTGGACCACCCGCTCGACGGCGCTTGCCATGTCGTGATCCTCAGAGGGCCTTGCGGACCCGCTTGAGGCTGGGGTCTTCGGGGTGGTTTTCGATGGCGAAGCCGAGCTTTTCCATCAGCCTCAACATGTTGGCGTTGCCGGCGAGCACGTCGCCCACCATGGCCTTGAGGCCGTTCGCCCGGGCCACTTCCATGAGGGAATGCATGAGCTTGGTGCCAATCCCGCGTCCCTGCCAGGCGTCGGCCACCACCAGGGCGAATTCGCACGTCTCTCCGTCGGGGTTGGTGACGTAGCGGGCGGCGCCCAGTTCCATTTCCCGCTCGCCCTCGGCCAGCACGGCGATGAGGGCCATCTCCCGGTCGTAGTCGATCTGGGTGAGGCGGGCCACGGTCCGGGGGGAGAGCTCCTGCACCGTGCTGATGAAGCGGAAATAGCGGGATTCTTCCGACAGGTTGCGCACGAACGCCTGCAGGAGCTCCGCGTCCTCTGGGCGGATGGGCCGGATGGTGATCTCGGTGCCGTCGGCGAGATTCCAGCGCTGGATCAGATGCACCGGGTAGGGGCAGATGGCCATGTGGGCGTAGCGCGTCCCTGGGCCGGGGGTAGCGTGGTCCACGGTCACCCGGGCGTCCACGGCGATGGCCCCTTCTTCGTCCACGATGAGGGGATTGATGTCCATCTCTCGGATCCAGGGCAGCTCGCTCGCCATCTCCGAGACCCGCAGGAGCACCGTGACGAGGGCGTCCATGTGGATCGCGGGCAGGTTGCGGAAAGGCCCGAGCATGCGGGCCACCCGGGTGCGCTCGATCAGGTCCTTCGCGAGGAGCGCATTGAGGGGCGGCAGGCTCACCGTCCGATCCCCCATGACTTCGGCCACGATGCCCCCGGCGGCGAAGGTGATGACCGGGCCGAACACGGGGTCGGTGGCGATCCCCACCATCAGCTCGCGCCCGTTGGGCTTCACCGTCATGGGCTGGAGGGTTACGCCATCGATGCGGGCTTCGGGCAGGCGGGCCGCGACGCTCCCCATGATCTCGTTGAACGCCGAGCGCAGTTGCTGCACGGTGGCGATATTGAGCTTCACCCCACCCACGTCGCTCTTGTGGGGGATGTCCGGGGAATTGATTTTCATCGCCAGGGGAAAGCCCATCTGCTCGGCCACCACGATCGCCTCGGGAAGGGAGCGCGCCACCACGGTGCGGGCGACCGGGATGCGGAACGCCGCCAGCAGGGACTTGGACTCCATCTCCGAGAGCACCTTGCGCTTCTCCGCCAGCGCGTGCTCGATCACCATGCGCGCCCCCTCGGCATCCGGCCGGTCGACCCGGGACGTGGAATAGGGGACCTGCACCAGCAATTGCTGGTTGCGGTAATGGGTGGCGATGTGGGAGAAGGCCTCCACGGCGGGCTCCGGGGTGCGGAACACGGGGAGCCGGGCATGGGACAGGATCCGCCGCCCTTCCTCCACGTCCTCGCCTCCCATCCAGCAGCCCACCACCGGTTTCCTGAAATCCCGGGCGGTCTCCGCCACGGCTTCGGCCACCCGGGCTGCGCGGGTGTTGACATGGGGCGTGAGGATCACCAGCACGCCGTCGATGCCCGCGTCCTCGAGGCAGGCGCGCACGGCGCCGCGGTAATGCTCCTCGGTCGCCTCCCCCGTGAGGTCCAGGGGGTTGCCCCGGGACCAGCCGGCGGGGAGGGCTGCGGCGAGGCGCTCCAGGGTGGCGGGCGCGAGGGCGGGGACATCGATGCCGATGCCTGCCGCCCAGTCGGCGGCGATGACCCCGGCGCCCCCTCCGTTGGTGACGATAGCGAGCCGGTTGCCGGTGGGCCGGTAGCGGGCGCTCAGGCACTTGGCGGCGGAAAAGAGCTGGCTGAAGGTCTTCACCCGCACCGCTCCGGCCCGGCGCAGGACGGCGTCGAACACGTCGTCGGACCCCACCAGGGCCCCCGAATGGGTGAGGGCGGCCTGGTAGGCGGCGGGACACCGGCCGGTCTTCACCACGATCACCGGCTTGGCCCGGGCCGCCATGCGCAGCGCGCTCACGAACCGTCGCGGGGCGAACACCCCCTCCAGGTACAGCAGGATGCTTTCGGTGGCCACGTCCCAGGCCAGGTAGTCCAGTATCTCGCCGAAGCCCACGTCGGCGCCGTCGCCTACGGTGACGACGCTGGAGAAGCCCACTCCGTCCGCCTGGGCCCAGTCCAGGATGGCGTTGGTGAGAGCCCCGGACTGGGAGACGAGGGCGATGGTGCCGGGAAGCGCCCGGAAACGGCTGTAGGTGAGGTTGATGCGGGCCGCGGGCCGCTGGATGCCTGGGCACGCGGGTCCCAGGATGCGTACTCCGCCCGAGCGCGCCGCCGCCAGGGTCTGCCGCAGCAGGCGCGGCCCCTGGGGATAGGCGGGAGACAGCCCGTCGCTGACGATCAACGCGGCGCGGATCCCTTTGCGGGCGCAGGCGGCGACGATCTCCGGGATCGCCGCCGCCGGGGCGGCGACGACTGCCAGGTCCACGCTGGCGCTCACTTCGTCCAGGGAGCCGAAACACGGGCGCCCGAGCACCTGGGCGTGCTTCGGATTGACCGGATAGACGGCGCCTTCGAACTGTTCCGCGAGCAGGTTCTCCATCAGCACCCGGCCCGCCGTTCCGGGGCGCTCGCTTGCCCCCACGATGGCCACCGACCGGGGAGCGAAGAGGGGCGTGAGATAGTGCCTTTCGGTGGAGACCGTCACGGATGCACCGTCATGGACAGGACCTGGGGGCCGCCGTAAGATGTTTGCAACAGAAGCGCCGGCGCACGCCAGGCCAGCAAATGGAGGAGGCTCGATTGAGCACGGTGCTCATCACCCATCCCGACTGCGCGCTGCACGACATGGGCTCCTATCACCCGGAATGCCCCGCCCGGATCCGGGCCATCGAGGATCAGCTCATCGCTTCCGGGTTGATGAACTGCCTGAGGCACGAGGAGGCTCCGCTGGCGACCCGGGAGCAACTGGAGCGGGTCCACGCCCCCGAATACCTCGATACGCTGCAAGCGGCGGCCCCCAAGCAGGGGCTGGTGCACCTCGACCCGGACACCGCCATGAATCCCCACAGCCTGAAGGCGGCGTTACGCGCTGCAGGTGCCGCCATTCTAGCAACCGACCTGGTGATCGGCAAAAAGGCGGACACGGCCTTCTGCAACGTGCGGCCGCCCGGCCATCATGCCGAGTGCGCCCGAGCGATGGGGTTCTGCTTCTTCAACAACGTGGCGGTGGGCGCCGCCCACGCCCTGGAGCACCACGGGCTCGAGCGGGTCGCCATCGTGGACTTCGACGTGCACCACGGCAACGGCACCGAGGACATCTTCCGCGACGACCCGCGGGTCATGATGGTGTCCACTTTCCAGCATCCCTTTTATCCCTACAGCGGGGTGGAGGGACGCTCGGAGCGGATGGTGAACATCCCGCTGCCGGCCTACAGCAACGGCGCCAAGTTCCGCGCCGTCGTCACCGAGCACTGGCTGCCGGCGCTGGAGCGCTTCAAGCCCCAGATGGTATTCGTTTCCGCCGGCTTCGACGCCCACCGGGACGACGACATGGCCTCCCTCATGCTAGTGGAGTCCGACTACGCCTGGGTCACGGAGCGCATCAAGGAAATCGCCGACCGCTACGCGGAAGGGCGCATCGTCTCGGTACTGGAGGGGGGCTACGACCTGCACGCCCTGGGGCGCAGCGCCGCGGCCCACCTCAAGGTGCTGGCGGAGCTTTGACGCCGCCATGATCGCCTGGAACGCGGTGGACACGGTTCTGCTGGACATGGACGGGACCCTGCTGGACCTCAATTTCGACAACCACTTCTGGCTCGCCCACGTGCCCCGCCGCTACGCCGAGAAGCACGGCTTGAGCTTCGAGCGGGCGCGGGAGGAGCTCGTCGAGCGCTACCGCCGCAAGGCCGGCACCCTGGACTGGTATTGCATGGACTACTGGACCCGGGAGCTGGGCCTGGACATCGCCCGGCTCAAGGAGGAGGTGGAGCACCTGATCGCGGTCCATCCCCACGTGGTGCCGTTCTTGATGGAGGTGCGACTGCGGGGCAAGCGGGCGGTGCTGGTCACCAACGCCCATCAAAAGAGCCTGGAATTGAAGCTCAAGCGCACCGGGCTCGAGCGCTATCTGGACGGGCTCGTCTGCTCCCATGGGCTCGGGCTGCCCAAGGAAGCCCCGGGTTTCTGGGGGCGGATGCAGGCGCTCGAGCCCTTCGATCCGGGACGCACCGTCCTGGTGGACGACAGCCTACCCGTGCTGCGCTCGGCGCGGGCCTTCGGCATCCGCTACCTCGTCGCGGTGCGCCGGCCCGACTCCGCGGCCCGGGAGGCGGCCGTCACGGAATTCGATTCCGTGGCGAGCTTCGCCGAATTGCTGCCGGGGTAAGGGACGCTCAGCCCAGGATCAGGGCTGCCACCACTTTGCGATCCTCGGCCATGAGGATGTTGTAGGTGCGGCAGGCGGCGTAGGTGTCCATGATCTCGTAGCCGATGCCGGCCTGAACCAGCGGCTCCAACAGGCTGGGATCGGGAAAGCGCAGCCGCTCCCCTGTGCCGAGCAGCACGATCTCCACGTCGAGGCCGGCGAGAAACTGGAAGTGTTCCCGGGCGAGAGCCGGGAAGGCGGGGACGTCCCAGTTCTCGATGAGGCGCTCGGGAAGGATCACCAGGCTTCTGTCGTAGCGCCGGCGGTTAACCATCACGTGGTCGCGCCCGTAGCCGGTGACCACGTTCTTGTCCGCCACCTGGGCGAGATGCAGTTTCATGGCGGTCGTTGCAGGGGACTTTACTCCTCGGTAGCATTATAAACTTTTTGTCCGGCCGGGCCCTGGCTTGGCTTATTGATACGGTAAAGGGTTGACGAGCCGCTTACCGCTTTTGACCCGCGACCATGGAAGAGTTTCCGCGCATCAAGCGCCTGCCCCCGTACGTGTTCAACATTACCGGGGAGCTCAAGCTCGCCGCGCGCCGGCGCGGGGAGGACATCGTCGACTTCGGCATGGGCAACCCCGACGGGCCGACCCCCAAGCACATCGTAGACAAGCTGGTGGAGGCGGCCCAGCGGCCGGATACCCACCGCTATTCGGTGTCCAAGGGCATTCCCCGGCTGCGGCGGGCCATCTGCACCTGGTACCAGCGTCGCTACGGGGTCGAGCTGGACCCGGATGCGGAGGCGATCGTCACCATCGGCTCCAAGGAGGGCATCGCCCACCTGGCACTCGCCACCCTGGACCGAGGCGACGCGGTCCTGGTGCCCAATCCCAGCTACCCGATCCACATCTACGGCCCGGTCATCTCGGGCGCAGACATCCGCCACGTTCCCATGGTGCCGGGGGTGGATTTCTTCGAGGAGCTGGAAAAGGCGATCAAGGACTCCTACCCTAAGCCCAAGTTCCTGATCTGCTGCTTTCCCAGCAATCCCACCACCCACTGCGTGGAGCTTTCCTTCTTCGAGCGGCTGGTGGCCCTCGCCCGGGAGCACGACATCTACGTGGTACACGATCTCGCCTACGCCGACATCGTGTTCGACGGCTACCGGGCGCCTTCCATCATGCAGGTGCCGGGCGCCCGGGACGTGGCCGTGGAGTTCTTCACCCTGTCCAAGAGCTACAACATGGCCGGCTGGCGGGTGGGCTTCATGGTGGGGAACAAAGACCTGGTGGCGGCCCTTGCCCGGATCAAGAGCTACCACGATTACGGCACCTTCACCCCGATCCAGGTGGCGGCCATCGTCGCCCTGGAGGGGCCCCAGGAGTGCGTGGAGCAGATCCGCCAGGGGTACCAGAAGCGCCGGGATGTGCTGTGCCAGGGCCTGCACTCCGCCGGCTGGAGGGTGAGCGTCCCCAAGGCCACCATGTACGTCTGGGCCAAGATCCCCGACGCCTACCGGGGGCTGGGTTCCCTGGAGTTCGCGAAAAAGCTGCTCCGAGACGCCAAGGTGGCCGTGTCCCCGGGAGTGGGCTTCGGCGAGTACGGCGACGATCACGTGCGCTTCGCGCTGATCGAAAACGAGCCCCGCATCCGCCAGGCGATCCGGGGGATCAAGGAGATGTTCCGCAAGGACGGGCTGCTGTGAGCGGGACCGGCCGCCCGCGGCGCATCGGAGCGTAGAGAGCGAAGCGAGAAATGAAACCGATCAGGGTGGGACTCCTGGGCATGGGGACCGTGGGCGGCGGCACGTTCCGCGTGCTCAAGCGCAACAAAGCGGAGATTACCCGCCGGGCCGGCCGGGAGATCGTCATCACCACGGTGGCGGACCGCAACGCACAGAAAACCCAGGCCATCGCGGGGGAGGGTATGCGGGTGACCGCCGACCCCTTCGAGGTGGTGAGAGATCCCCATATCGACATCGTGGTGGAGCTGATCGGCGGCACCACGGTGGCGCGGGAGCTGGTGATGGCCGCCATCGAGAACAAGAAGCATGTGGTCACGGCCAACAAGGCGTTGCTCGCGCTCCACGGCAACGAGATCTTCGCCGCCGCCCAGGAAATGGGCGTCATGGTGGCCTTCGAGGCCGCGGTGGCGGGGGGCGTGCCCATCATCAAGTCCCTGCGGGAGGGACTGACCGCCAACCATATCGAGTGGATCGCCGGCATCATCAACGGCACGAGCAACTTCATCCTGTCCGAGATGCGGGACCGGGGCGCGAGCTTCGAGGAGGTGCTGAAGGAGGCCCAGGCGCGGGGCTACGCCGAGGCGGACCCCACCTTCGACATCGAGGGGATCGACGCCGCCCACAAGCTCACCATCATGTCCGCCATCGCCTTCGGCATTCCGATGCAGTTCGACAAGTGCTACACCGAGGGCATCTCCCGGCTCACCCGGGAGGACATTCGCTACGCGGAAGCCTTCGGCTATCGCATCAAGCTGCTCGGCATCACCCGCCGGCGCCCCGAGGGAGTGGAGTTGCGGGTGCACCCCACCCTGGTGCCAGCACGCCAGTTGATCGCCAACGTGGAGGGGGTGATGAACGCCATCCTGGTGAAGGGGGACGTGGTGGGACCGACCCTGTACTACGGCGCCGGTGCGGGCGCCGAGCCCACCGCCTCGGCGGTGGTGGCGGATCTCGTGGACGTGACCCGGCTGCACACGGTGGATCCCAACAACCGGGTGCCCCACCTGGCCTTCCAGCCCGACGCGGTGCAGGACATCCCCATCCTGCCCATGGACCAGGTGGAGACCTGCTACTACCTGCGGCTGCGGGCCCTGGACCGCCCCGGGGTGCTGGCCGACGTGACCCGGGTCCTGGCGGACCTGGAGATTTCCATCGACGCCATCCTGCAGCGGGAGCCGGCGGAAGGGGAGGATCAGGCGGACATCATCATCCTCACCCACAAGACCCTCGAGGCGCGCATGAACGCCGCCATCGGCAAGATCGAGGCGCTGCCCACCCTCATCGGCCCGGCGACCCGCATCCGGCTGGAAATGCTGAACCGGCACTGACGAGCAAAACACCGATGGGTTCGAGCTCGAAGCCATTTCGATCGGCCCGGGGCGCTAGGCGGCGCGCTTGCCCGCTGAAGGCGGAGTCCTGAGCATGCGCTACGTGAGCACCCGAGGCGGCATGGCGCCCCAGTCCTTCCGCCGGATCCTGCTGGGGGGACTCGCCCCCGACGGCGGCCTGGTGGTGCCGGAAGCCTATCCGCGCCTGAGCGGCGCCGAGCTCGCCGCCCTGCGCGGCCGCCCTTATCCGGAGCTGGCCTTCGAGATCATCCGTCTCTTCGTCGACGACATCCCGCCGGCGGACCTGAAGAAGCTGATCCAGCGCACTTACACCAAGGAGGTGTTCCGCAGCGACGACATCACGCCGGTGAAGACCCTGGAGCCGGGGCTCCACCTGCTGGGGCTGTCCAACGGGCCCACCCTGGCCTTCAAGGACGTGGCGATGCAGCTCCTCGGCCATCTGTTCGAGTACGTGCTGGAGCGGGAGGGGACGGAGATCAACATCCTGGGGGCCACCTCCGGCGACACCGGCTCGGCGGCGGAATACGCCATGCGGGGCAAGCGGGGGATACGGGTGTTCATGCTCTCCCCCTACGGGAAGATGAGCCCGTTCCAGACCGCCCAGATGTATTCCCTGCTGGACCCCAACATCTTCAACCTGGCGATCCGCGGCGTGTTCGACGACTGCCAGGACATCGTGAAGCGGGTGAATGCGGACGCCGAATTCAAGGCCCGCTACCGGATCGGCGCGGTCAACTCCATCAACTGGGCCCGGGTGGTCGCCCAGGTGGTGTATTACTTCAAGGGCTACTTCGCCGTCACTCGCGGCGACGACGAGCAGGTTTCCTTCGCCGTTCCCACCGGCAACTTCGGCAACATCTTCGCCGGGCACATCGCCCGCATGATGGGGCTTCCCGTCCGGCGGTTGATTCTCGCCACCAACGAGAACGACGTGCTGGACGAGTTCTTCCGGACCGGCCGTTACCGGGTTCGCAAGAGCGCCGAGGTGGTGCACACCTCCAGCCCCTCCATGGACATCTCCAAGGCGTCCAACTTCGAGCGCTTCATCCACGACGTGGTGGGACGCGATGCCGCGGTGACGGCGCGGTTGTGGCGGGCCGTGGAGCGGGAGGGCGGCTTCGAGCTCGCCGGGACTCCCTATTGGCGGGAGGTGGAGCGCTACGGCTTCGCGTCGGGCTCCAGCACCCACGCGGACCGGCTCGCCACCATCCGCCGGATCTACCGCGATTACGCAGTCATGATCGACACCCACACCGCCGACGGGCTCAAGGTGGGACTGGAGCACCGGGAGCCGGACGTGCCGCTGGTCTGCCTCGAGACCGCCCTGCCTGCCAAGTTCGCCGAGACGATCCGCGAGGCGCTGGGCCGCGACCCGGAAATCCCCCCGGGCTACGAGGACCTGGAGAAACGCCCCCAGCGCTACGAGCTCATGGATACGGACGCCGAGGCGGTCAAGCGGTTCATCGCCGCCCACGCCGCCGGCTGAATAGGAGGCGGAAGTGCCCGCTGCCGCACTCGTTGACAGAGGGGCGGGACGGGCAAATAATGTCCTGAGTTTTTTCTCCCGGGCCGTTAGCTCAGCTGGTAGAGCAGTGGACTCTTAATCCAACGGTCGGGGGTTCGAATCCCTCACGGCCCACCACCGCAATCCCCTCGTGGTGGGCCAGTATCCCAAGTGCCGCCCCGTCGTCGACGGTCAACGCGCGAAGGCAAGCCAGCAAAGCTCGTGTGAGTCCTCCTTGGTTGCGGCAAGAGGCGGTCGTGTCCCGCGTGATGGATGCTCGCAAGTGTCCCTACTGCGGCGGTCCCCTGGAGCGCATTCGGCGCCGTCCCGTCGATCGCCTGCTCAGCCTCCTCTATCCCGTCCGCCGTTACCGCTGCTTAAACCCGGCGTGCCGCTGGGAGGGGCTGCTGTGCCGCCGGCGGGGAGAACCGTGATATCCGGCCTCCGGGCGTCTGTGGCATGCTGATGGATGCCGGGGGATCGAGGCGCCCCGAAGCGAGGAGGGCAGAGATGGAAACGTTGCTGCTGTGGGTCGGACGCCTGGCCGGGCTGGCGGGCGTGCTGGTGTGCGCCGTGGCCGTGGCGGTCAGGCTGAGCGGCGCCTACTGGCTCGCCGGCTTCCAGGCGGGCACCTTGCTGCTGGCGGGGATGGCGGCGATGCTGATGGGGTGCCTGAGTCTCCTGATGCTCCTGACTTCCCGGGTGAGCGCCCGGGACTGACCGGCGTCGTTTTCGGGCCGGGCCGCGAGCGCCGGCTTTGTGGCTCGGCGCAGGGACAGGATGGTTTGCCTGGAAGCGGGAGGAAAGCCCTCGAAAGGCGAGAGGCTTGCCGCCCTCACCGCACTTTCACTGGCTTCTCGCGTCCCCGCGGTGGGACAAGCGCAATCCCTCCAGCACCGTCACGAGGATTTCGGTTCCGTTGGTTACCAGCGCAACTTGCGCCTCGTCGAGTTCCGCGGGCGGGATGGCGGGTTCCTTGAGGGGCAGGGGCCCATAGCGGTGCTGGTAGCACGCCAGGTTGAGGGCGAGCAGCCTGGCGGCTTCGGCCAGCTCATCCCGGCTCGCTTGGGACACGAGGCGCCGGGCGAGCCCGTCGAGCTGCAACAAGGCGGCGAGGTCTGGCATTGCCATCTCCTATCCTTTGGCCCGTGTCCCCCACGGGATGCTTTATTTGACTTGTTCCAGGGCCTTTCGGCGCCGCGAGGCTCTCGCGGACAAAGGTCGCCGCGCCCGCTTCTCGCCAAGCAATTCCCGGACCGGCTTGGCTGGATCGCCCGAACGACAGGCACATAGCGCGCTTTCCGCGAAGCCCTGGCCGGGTTTCGGCGCCTTCATGTAAACGCCGGCGACGGACTCCGATCAGCGCTCGGCACGCGCCCATACGATAAAACGAATCGACGGCTGGCGCGCCGCCCCTTGCACTTCTTAACGATCTCCACCGTCCCTGGATCAAGGTCCGGGACGCAGCGCCTTACGCCTGGGCGTGGCGCCGTTTGCTTCCCGAAACCGCTCCCCTTGCTCCGGGCAACGAGGCGGTCTTGGCGCCCGCCAGGGCATAAAAAACGGGCGGTTTCCCGCCCGTCCGGATTGGCCGGCCTCAGGCTGCGGCCCGCAACGGCATCTCGGCGCAGAAAGGCCCGTCGCCGATCATCCGGGTCTCCTCGGTCCAGGGCAGCCCCTTCGCTTCCGGGTGGACCCGCCGGACCTCTGCCTCGGACATCGTCTGGGGCGTCAGGCGCCCCTCGCCCGTCGTCGGGTCCCGGTA
>NZ_JBRBEM010000008.1:0-171880 GCF_052805615.1 Pelomicrobium sp. P1 | reverse complement strand
GCGCTCGATCACCACGTTGCGGCCCTTGGGCCCCAGCGTGACCTTGACGGCATCGGCGAGAATGTTCACGCCAGCGACGATGCGATGGCGAGCGGCTTCATGGAACTTGACTTCTTTGGCTGCCATGGTCCTTCTCCACACTCATTGAACGCTTCAAAGGATCAAGCGGCTTCGAGGATCCCCATGATGTCGTCTTCCCGCATCACGAGGAGCTCTTCCCCTTTCACCTTCACTGTGGTCCCCGAATACTTGCCGAAGAGCACCCGATCGCCGACCTTGACTTGCAGCGGAACGACCTTCCCGTCTTCCAGCACCTTGCCCGTGCCCACCGCGATCACCTCGCCCTGATCGGGCTTCTCCGCGGCGGTATCGGGGATTACGATGCCGGAAGCGGTCTTACGTTCTTCTTCGACGCGCTTCACAATCACCCGGTCGTGCAGCGGACGAATCTTCATAGATAAATCTCCTCTGATTCATGGGTTTTTGCGCAGACAGCGATCATCCGTATCGGCGCTGTCGTGCGGCTACATGGGGACGAACGCGCCGGTTTCAAGAGGGAGACATGAGGCTCGCTCCCGGCGCCCGGTGCACATAGTAAGTTTTTGATAAACCACATGAATAAAGAAGGCTGGCGGGAAATCGCAGCGCTGCCGGGGGCAGGGGTGGTGGCCGAGCCGGACTACCGGGGCGGGGGGCTGGTGAACCTGATGGCCTCTGTGGTGGCGGCTTGCGGCGGCCCCGACACCGGCTACCCGCCCCTCCAGGGGCTTGCGGTGGAAGCCCTGGCGGGCACCCGTCACCTGGTGCTGATGGTGATCGACGGATTAGGCTTGAACCTCCTGCTGCGGCAGGGGGAAATGGTTACCCTGCGGCGCCACCTGCGCGGGGGGATGACCTCGGTGTTTCCCTCCACCACGGCCACCGCCGTCACCACCTTCCACACCGGGGTGGCGCCCCTGCAGCACGGGTTGACTGGATGGTTCGTGGACCTGGAGGAGGCGGGCGGGGTGACGGCGGTCTTGCCCTTCCGCCGGCGGGAGGGCGGCGCGGCGCTGAGCGCTCTGGGGATCGGGCCTGAGGCGGTGTTCACCGAGCCGCCGGTCTTCGGACGTCTCGACCGGGAGGCCTGGGTGGTGACGCCCCTTTCCATCCTGGACTCGGAGTACAACCGGTGGCATTGCCGGGGCGCCCAGCGGCGGGCCTACGGGACCCTGGAACAGTTCTTCGCCGAAACCGCCGCTGCGGTGGCGGCGAGCGCCCATCCCAAGCTAGTCTACGCCTATCTCCCGGATCTGGACACGGTGGCCCACCGAGCCGGGGTGGGGAGCGCCCCGTGCCGGGAGCTCGCCCACCGGATCGACCAGGCTTTCGCCGGTTTCCTGGAGCGGCTCGCCGGCACCGACACCACCGTGGTGCTGACGGCGGACCACGGCTTCGTCGACGTGCCCCCCGAGGGGCGCATCGATCTGGCGGATCACCCGGCGCTGGCCGCGATGCTGCGCCGGCCCCTATGTGGCGAGCCCCGGGCGGCCTACTGCTACGTAAAGCCCGGCCGGGAGGAGGACTTCGAGGCTTACGTGGCCACCCGCCTCGCGGGCCGCGCCGACGCCTACCCCAGCGCCGAGCTGGTGGCCCGGGGCTGGTTCGGCGATGGCCCGAGGCATCCCCGGCTCATGGAGCGCATCGGCGACTACACCCTGGTGATGCGGGAGAATTACGCCATCAAGGACTGGCTGCCGGGGGAGAAACGCTACAGCAACATCGGCATGCACGGCGGCGTGAGCGCGGACGAAATGTGGGTGCCCCTGGTAGTGGCGACAGTGTAGATCGGGAGAAAACACTATGATGGTCCAAGCGAACGGCATCGACATCAACTACGAGGTGGAAGGGGAGGGACCGTGGCTCGTGTTCAGCCATAGCCTGGCCTGCCACCTGGGCATGTGGTACGAGCAGGCGGTCGCGTTTCGCGACCGCTACCGGGTGCTGCGCTACGATACCCGCGGCCATGGCAAGACGTCGGCCCCACCGGCGCCCTATACCCTGGAGCTTCTGGCCGACGATTTGGTCGCGCTCATGGACGCCCTAGGGATCGAGCGCGTGCACTTCGTCGGCATCTCCCTCGGGGGCATGGTCGGCCAGGTGTTCGCTCTGGGCTATCCCGAGCGGCTCGCGAGCTTAGTGCTGTGCGACACCACGAGCTACTATCCGCCCGACGCCCGTCCTGCGTGGGAAGAGCGCATCCGTACGGTGCGGGAGAAGGGCATGGAGGCCATGGTGGAGCCGACCCTTGCTCGCTGGTTCACCCCCGCGTTCCGGGCCCAGCGTCCGGACATGATGAAGCGCGTCGCGGCCATGATCCGCGCCACCCCCGTGGAGGGCTACATTGGCTGCTGCCATGCCATTCCCAGGATCGACACCCGCACGCGCCTCCAGGAGATCCGCTGCCCCACCCTGGTGATCGTGGGAGAGGAAGATCCCGGCACGCCGGTTGCCATGGCCCGGGCGATCCACGAGGCGATTCCGGGGTCCCGGCTGGCCGTCATTCCCCAGGCCTCCCACCTGTGCAACCTGGAGCAGACAGTGGTCTTCAACCGCATCCTGAGGGACTTCCTGGCCGGCGTCGCCTAGGAGAACTGCCCCATGGACCGCCCGCCCGACCTTTCCGCCATCCGCGAGGCCCACGCCCGCATCCGGCCCTATATCCATTCCACGCCCGTGCTTACCTGCGCTACCCTGGACCGCCTGGCCGGGGCCCGGCTTTTCTTCAAGTGCGAGAACTTCCAGAAGGTGGGCGCCTTCAAAGCCCGCGGCGCCTGCAACGCCGTGTTTTCCCTCTCGGGGGAGGAGGCGGCCAGGGGGGTGGTGACCCATTCCTCGGGCAACCACGCGGCGGCCCTCGCCATGGCGGCGGCACGGCGGGGCATCCCGGCCTACATCGTCATGCCCAGCAACGCCCCTCGGGTCAAAAAGGAGGCAGTGGCGGCCTACGGGGGCCGGATCGTGTTTTGCGAACCCACCCTGGCCGCCCGGGAGAAGACCTGTGCCCAGGTCGTGGCAGAAACGGGAGCCCGGCTCGTGCACCCTTACAACGATTACCGGGTGGTGGCCGGGCAGGGTACGGCAGCGCTGGAATTTCTCGAGGAAGTGAAGGATCTAGAACTCCTGATCACCCCGGTGGGGGGCGGCGGGCTGCTGTCGGGCAGCGCCATCGCCGCCAAGGCTCGGGAGCCCCGTATCCGGGTGATCGGGGCGGAGCCAGCGGGGGCGGACGACGCTTACCGCTCGTTCGTGACCGGGGAGCTGCAGCCCATGCCCGACCCGGTCACGGTGGCCGACGGGCTGCGCACGAGCCTCGGCACCCTTACCTTTCCCCTCATCCGGGCCCACGTGGACGAGATCGTCACCACGTCGGAAGCGGCCATCGTGGAGGCCATGCGCAAGACCTGGGAGCTCATGAAGATCGTGATCGAGCCTTCCAGCGCTGTGCCCCTGGCGGCGATCCTGGAAGGGCGGCTGCAGGCGGCCGGCCGCCGAGTGGGCATCGTCGTCTCCGGCGGCAACGTGGACCTGGACCGGCTGCCCTGGCAGCGGTGAAATACCGACCAAGACGGGCCCCTAGAGGTAGAGGATGGCGGGAATGACGGTGGCGGCGATCACCCACACCAGCCATTCCAGGTTATGGCGGGCGAGAAACCCGGTGTAATGGGCGACGATCACGGCGATCGCTAGGATGTAGTACAAGATGAACAGCATGGACGCCTCCCCTTCCCGCTCCCCACGAGGGCGCGCTCTGCTTAGTTATCGGCAAGTGCGTTTTTACTGCAGCCCCATTCTAACCAACGCAGTGCAAATTTTGTGCCGCCCGCAGGGTGCGGGGGTCATGCGAACAGGTGCAGGATGCCGTCCAGCCCCACGTGGTTGATCACGTAGGTGGCTTCCTTGCGCACCACAGGCTTGGCCCGGTAGGCGACGCTTACTCCCGCCTCTCGCAACATCTTGAGGTCGTTCGCCCCGTCCCCCACCGCGATCGCCTGGGTACGGGAGAGCCCCAGGGCGTCCCGGGTGCGGCGGAGCTGGCTTGCCTTGCCCTCCGCGTCCACAATCTCCCCCAGGACCCGGCCGGTCAAGCGCCCGCCGGCGATCTCCAGCGCGTTGGCCGCCGCGTAGTCGAAGCCGAGCCGGGCCTTCAGCCGCTCGGTGAAAAAAGTGAAGCCACCCGAAACCAGCATGGTCTTGAGCCCCGCCCGCTTGACTTCCCGCAGCAGCCGCTCAGCGCCCGGGTTGAGCTTGAGCCGCTCGGCGTAGACCCGTTCCAGGGCGCTGGCGGGAAGCCCCGCGAGGAGCGCCACCCGGCGGCGCAGGCTCTCCGCGTAGTCCAGCTCCCCGCCCATGGCGGCGGCGGTGATCCGGGCCACCTCGCCCTTCACCCCGGCGATGTCCGCCAGCTCGTCGATGCACTCGATGGCGATCAGGGTGGAGTCCATGTCCACCGCGAGAAGGCCGAAGCCGGCGAGCCGCTGCCCCTCGGGCACGTAGCCCCAGTCGAGCCGGGCCGCGTCGCAATAGGCGCCCACCTCCTCCACCCGCCGGGCACGGCGCAACCGGAATACCTGGGGCGCCACCTGCTCGATGGCGGCGGCGCCGGTCATCTTCGCCAGCGCCTTGAGGGCGCGGGTTTCCACGTCCTCGCCCTGGACGATCAGGTGTTCCGTCACGCCAGCTCCTTGAGCAGGGCCTCCACCCGGCCCGCCCGGGCGGCCAGGTCGGGGAGCTTCGCCTCCACCTTGAGGGTCTGGGGGCCGCTCAGGCGGTACTCGCGCCGCGCCTGAACGAGCCGGATGATGCGCGCCCCGTCCACGGGGGGATTGGGCACGAAGTGGAGCTTCACGCCGTCGGCCGCGGCGTCGATACGCGCCACGCCCAAGGGGCGGGCGAGGACGCGCAGCCGGTGGGTGAGGAGCAGCGCCCGCGCCGCCTCCGGCAAGGGGCCGAAGCGGTCCACCAGCTCGGCCTGCATGTCCGCGATCTCCTCCAGCGTCTCGCAGTGGGCGAGCCGCTTGTAGAGCACCAGCCGCTCGTGCACGTCATTGCAATAGATCTCGGGCAGCAGGGCCGGCGCGTGCAAATTGATCTCGGTGGCGACGGAGAGGGGTTCCTCCAGGTCGGGCTCGCGCCCCGCCTTGAGGGAGCGCACCGCCTGCTCCAGCATCCGAGTGTAGAGGGAAAAGCCCACCTCCTGCATCTCGCCGCTCTGGGCTTCGCCCAGCACCTCCCCGGCGCCGCGGATCTCCAGGTCGTGCATGGCCAGATAGAAGCCGGCGCCCAGGTGCTCCATCATCTGGATCGCTTCCAGACGCTTGCGGGCATTGCCCTTGAGGGCGGCCTCGTCCGGCACCAGCAGGTAGGCGTAGGCCTGGTGATGGGAGCGGCCCACCCGGCCCCGCAACTGGTGCAACTGGGCGAGGCCGAAGCGCTCCGCGTGGTTGATGAGGATGGTATTGGCCGAGGGCACGTCGATGCCGCTCTCGATGATGGTGGTGCACAGGAGCAGGTTGAAGCGCTGCTGGTAGAAGTCCCGCATCACCCGCTCCAGCTCCCGCTCCCGCATCTGGCCGTGGGCCACGCGGATGCGCGCCTCCGGCAGGAGTCGGGCCAGGCGCTCGTGCATGGCCTCGATGGTCTCGATCTGGTTGTGCAGGAAATACACCTGGCCGCCGCGCTTCATTTCTCGCAGCACCGCCTCCCGCACGATCCCGTCTTCGATCCGGGCGACGAAGGTCTTGATGGCGAGCCGCCGCTCCGGGGCGGTGGCGATCACCGAGAAGTCCCGCAGGCCCTCTAGGGCCATGGCCAGGGTGCGGGGGATCGGGGTGGCGGTGAGGGTCAGCACGTCCACCTCGGCCCGCAACTGCTTGAGCCGCTCCTTCTGGCGCACGCCGAAACGGTGTTCCTCGTCGATGATGACGAGGCCCAGGTTCTTGAACTTCACGTCCTTCTGCAGCAGCCGGTGGGTGCCGATCACGATATCCACGCGGCCCTCGGCGATTCCCTGCAGTACCTCGGCTTGCTCCTTTTCCGAGCGGAAGCGGGTGAGCTCCGCCACCTTCACCGGCCATTCCCCGAAGCGGTCGGAGAAGTTGTGGTAGTGCTGCTCGGCCAGCAGGGTGGTGGGGACCAGAACGGCCACCTGTCTTCCGTCCATGACCGCCACGAACGCCGCCCGCAGGGCCACTTCCGTCTTGCCGAAGCCCACGTCGCCGCATACCAGGCGGTCCATGGGCCGTCCGCGGGTGAGGTCGTCGATAACCTCGCGGATGGCCCGAGCCTGGTCGGGGGTTTCCTCGAAGCCGAAGGCGTCGGCGAAGGCCTCGTAGTCGTGGGGCCGCAGCCCAAAGGCGTGGCCGACCCGCGCGGCCCGCCGGGCGTACAAGTCGAGCAGCTCCGCCGCGGTGTCGCGCACTTTCTGCATCGCCTTGCGCTTGGCCTTGTCCCACTGGCCGCTGCCCAGCTTGTGCAGGGGCGCCGCCTCGGGCGGGCCGCCGGTATAGCGGGCGATGAGATGGAGGTGGGCCACCGGCACGTAGAGCTTGTCGCCGCCTTCGTATTCGAGGAGCAGGAACTCCGCGGCGCCTTCTCCCAGGTCCAGGGTTACCAGTCCCTGGAAGCGGCCGACGCCGTGGTTCTCGTGCACCACCGGGTCGCCCGCCTTGACCTCCGACAGGTCCCGCAGGACCGCGTCCACCGCCACCTGGTGCCGGGTCTCCCGCTCCCGCGCCCGCACATGGTCGGCGTAGAGATCCGCTTCGGTGAGGAGGGCGAGCCCCGCTTCGGTCAGCACGAACCCCTGGACCAGGGGGCCGACCGCAAGGAGGCAGCGCTCGTCCCGCCGCAGGAAATCGCCGTAGCCGTCGCAGTGAGGAAGCCGCAGCCCGTGCTCCGCGAAGTAGCCGGCGAGCACCTCGCGGCGGCCGGAGGTCTCCGCCAGTACCAGCATGCGGCCCGGGAATTCAGCGAGGAAGCGCTTCAGGCGGTGCAGCGGATCCTGGGCCCGTCGGTCCACCGCCACGTCCGGCAGCGAGGCGGTGGCGCAGGCGGCGAGCCGCTTCTCCGAGACGCCCGTGGCTTCGGCTTCGGAGAAAAGCTCCAGGCGCGGGAAAGGGGCCAAGCCGGTGAAGAACGCCTCCCCGGTGAGGAACAGGGTCTGCGGCGGGAGCAGGGGCCGATCCCGGTCGCCGCGCAATAATCGGTAGCGGGCTTCGGTATCGCGCCAGAAGGCCTCGATCGCCCCGCCCACGTCTCCCCGCAGCACCACCGTGGTGTCCGGGGGGAGGTAGTCGAACAGGGTGGCGACCCGGTCGAAGAATAAGGGCAGGTAATACTCTATCCCGGGCGGCGCGATGCCCTGGCCCACGTCCTTGTAGAGCCGGCTGCGGGAGGGATCGCCCTCGAAGGTCTCCCGGAACCTGGCGCGGAAGCGCAGTTGCGCCTCTTCGGTGAGGGGAAACTCCCGCGCCGGCAACAGCCGCACCTGCCTGACCGGGTAGATGCTGCGCTGGGTGTCCACGTCGAAGGTACGGATCGACTCCAGCTCGTCGTCCAGCAGGTCCAGACGGTAAGGTACGGGGCTGCCCATGGGGAAAAGATCGATCAGCCCCCCGCGGACGCAGTACTCGCCGGGGGAGAGCACCTTGGTCACGTGGGTATAGCCGGCCAGGGTGAGCTGGGCCCGCAGCCGCTCCAGATCCAGACGCTGGCCCTGCTGGAGGAAGAAGGTGTGGGCCGCCACGTACTCCACCGGCGCCAGCCGGTAGAGGGCGGTGGTGACCGGTGCCACCACCACCTCGCACTCCCGCTGGCTCATGTGGTAGAGGGTGGCGAGCCGCTCCGACACCAGGTCCTGGTGGGGGGAGAAGCTGTCGTAGGGCAGGGTTTCCCAGTCGGGCAGCAGGTGAGTGCGCAGCTCGGGACGGAAGAAGGGGATTTCCTCCGTGAGGCGCTGGGCGTCCCGGGCGTCGGCGGTCACCACCAGCAGCAGCCTTCCCGGGGCGGCGAGCTGGGCCAAGGCGAGGGCATCGGCGGAGCCGGCAAGCCCGGTGTAGGCCGGCCGCTGGCCCGGCGCCGGCGCCTTCACCAGGGGCCCGAAAGAAAGCACGGGTTCGGAAGCGAAAGAGACGGCCAAGGGGGTGTCAAGAGCACCTAAGAGGCATGGGAAGCGCGTTATTATACGTCGAGGCGAAGGCCCATTCGTCCCGCTGAAGAGAAGGTTCACGTGTTCAAGGATCGGGCGGAAGCCGCGTGCCTGCTGGCGCGCAAGCTCGCCGCCTACCAGGGCAGGAACCCCCTGGTGCTGGCGGTGCCCCGGGGCGCGGTCCCCATGGGGCGCATGATCGCCGACGCCTTGGGGGGCGAGCTGGACGTGGTGCTGGTGCGCAAGCTCCCTGCGCCGGGCAATCCGGAGTTCGCCATCGGCGCCGTGGACGAGACGGGCTCGGCCTTCGTCGCCGACCAGGCCGCCCGCGTGGGCGCTACCCCCGAGTACATCGAGCGGGAGAAGGCCCGCCAGCTCGCCCTCATCCGGGAGCGCCGGGCCCGGTACACGCCGGTGCGCCCCCCCATCGATCCCCAAGGACGGGTGGTGATCGTGGTGGACGACGGCCTGGCCACCGGCGCTACTATGATCGCCGCCCTCACCGCCTTGCGCCGGCGGGGTCCGGAGCGGCTGGTGTGCGCGGTGCCGGTGGCGCCGCCGGAGACGGTGGAGCGAGTGCGCCCCTATTGCGACGAGCTGGTGTGCCTCGAGCAGCCGTGGAACTTCTACGCGGTGGGCCAGTTCTACGAGCACTTCCCCCAGGTGGACGACCAGGAGGTGATCGAGGCGCTGGCCGGGACGGGGCAGGGTTTTTCTTAGCCGTTACGCCCTCCGGCGTGCCCCAGCGCCCGTGTCGCGAGGCCGCAGCGCCTGGGCGAGGGCGGTGCCCAGCCGTACCATGTGCTCGATGGCGGGCAGGCTGGCGACGGGCACGGAAGCCTCCAGGCGCAAGCCCGTTCCGTCCATCCACACTTCCAGGTGGCGTTCCGGGAGGAAATGCCCGTCCGGGTCAGGGGGCCATTCCAGGAAAAGCCGCTCTAGGGCGTCGTCCAACGGCGAGGGACCGGCGGCCGGGGAAACCACGGCAAAGCGGCGGCTAAAGCGGGGGCTTCCCGCGGCGAGCTCGGCATGGCGGGCGAGAAAGTCCCGTCGGACCCTTAGGGCTGGATTGTCGTCTCCGCTCCCCAACCACCCCAGCATGCGCCCGAAGGCGGCGCAGGAGGTGGAAGCCCGCAGGCGGTAGAGCCGGCGTCCCGCGATGCATAAGGCGGGCGCCTCGGCGCGCACGGCGGTGGTGGACCACCAGGCCCGAGCGCCGGGGCACAGGCCGGCGCCGCCGGCCGTCTCTCCGAGACAGACGAATTCCCACTCGATGCCGTCCCGCTCGCCCCGGATCTTGAAGTCCCCCGGATGGGGGACGTCTTCCTGGTAGAACCATCCGCGGCTGCGCGCCCCCAGCCAGCGGCTGCGGCGCTCCTGTTCGAACCGGGCCTCGGTGTGCCGCGACGCCCACCACAAGGCCAGCACCAGCCCGCCCGCGGCCGCGAGCAGCATGGGGACGGCGTAGCTCATCTCCTACGCCTCGCGGAAGGGGCGGACGGGATGGGGGGGCGTTGTCGGCCCTGTCGGCGAAACGGCACCGGTCCCGCCCCACGGAAGCAGGGCGCGGGGCACCCTAGGCGGAGATGGGCGAGTTTGCAACACAGTTCCATGGCTATTCGTTCCTATGGGGCCTTCCCACGGAACGGATAGCAGGATCGGTGCCAGCGGATGTTTGTTGCGCAGCGGCTACCCGGAACGGGTGGCGGCCCCGTCAGGCGTAGTGGGTCGGGCGAATCGTCACCGGGATGCGCCGCCGGCCGAACTGACCCGCGAACGCTTCGAACCGCCCGGGGATGGCGGTGCCGCACTTGGGACAGGACCCGTTGGGCTTGAGCCTGTAGGCGAGGATGCGGTGCCAGTCCCGCACGATGAGGGCCGAGCCGCAGCCCGGACAGTAGGTGGTGCCGCCTTCCACATCGAATACGTTGCCGGTGTAGACGTAATGCAGCCCCTCGTCCATGGCGATCCGGCGGGCGCGGGCGAGCGTCTCGGGCGGCGTGGGCGGCACGTCCATCATCTTGAAGTCGGGATGGAAGGCGGTGAAGTGCAGCGGCACGTCCGGTCCCAGCTCTTTCATTACCCAAGCCGAGAGCGCCCGCACCTCTTCGTCGGAGTCGTTCTTGCCCGGGATAAGGAGGGTGGTGATCTCGAACCAGACGCTGGTTTCGTGCCTGAGATAAACCAGCGTGTCCAGCACCGGCTGCAGGTGCCCCCCGCACAGGGTGAAGTAGAAGTTCTCCGTGAATCCCTTCAGGTCCACGTTGGCGGCGTCCATCTTGGCGTAGAACTCTCGCCGTGGCGCGTCGTGCATGTAGCCCGCGGTCACCGCCACCGTCTTGATACCCCGGGCGTGGCAGGCGTCCGCTACGTCCATAGCGTACTCGGCGAAGATCACCGGGTCGTTGTAGGTGAAGGCCACGCTCTTCGCCCCCACCCGCTCGGCGGCCCGGGCGATGTCCTCCGGGGAAGCCTGGTCCATCAGCCGGTCCATGTCCCGGGACTTGCTGATGTCCCAGTTCTGGCAAAACTTGCACGCCAGATTGCAGCCCGCGGTGCCGAAGGAGAGCACCGAGGAGCCGGGGTAGAAATGGTTGAGGGGCTTCTTCTCAATGGGGTCGATGCAGAAGCCGGAGGAGCGGCCGTAGGTGGTGAGGACCATGCGGCCGCCCACGTTCTGCCGCACGAAGCACGCCCCCCGTTGCCCTTCGTGGAGCTTGCAGTCCCGCGGGCACAGGTCGCACTGGATGCGGCCGTCGGGCAAGGCATGCCAGTAACGTCCCGGGTACGAGGTGTCGCTCATAACGCTTGCTCTTCCCTTTCTTTCCATTTGGATACCGTGTAGCGCCAGACGTTCACCCCTTGTGCCCAGAAGCCGAAGGGAAGTCCGGCCTTGCGCTTCAGGTGCTCGAAGAAATCCAGGGGCTCGGGCAGACTCTCCCACACCTGGGGCAGGAAGGTGCTGCGGTGGCGCCCGTACTGGAACACTAGCCCGTCCACGCCGGGGCGCAACAAGGCAAGCAGCTCGTCCTGGGAGGCGGCGGCGAGGGGTTCCAGGGGCGAGAGCAGGGAGACCTCCATCCGGGTGTTGTGGAATTCCTCCCGCGCCAGAGGAGGGAAGCGGGGATCGCGGAACGCCGCCCCCAGGGCGTTTTCTCGCACGTCCTCGAACAGGGGCCGCAGCGGCTCCAGGCTGCCCACGCAGCCCCGCAGGCTGCCCTCCCGTAGGAGGGTCACGAAGGTGGCACCCGGCTCGGCCAAGGCATCCACCCTTCCCGGAAGCTCGACGGGAAACCCCAGGCGCTCGGCGATGGCGCCCCGGGCGAGCTTGAGGAGCAGCGCTCCCAGCTCACTGGGCATGTTGGGGTTCGGTGAAAGCGAAAGCGCCATACCCCACCACCCGTGCCCGGTCTCCCGCCGTGTCCCCCGAGTTGCGCAAGTCCAGGAGCCGGGCTTTGAGGCCCCGCCGCCTGGCGGCCAGGAGCAGGCCGTCCACCGGGGTCGCTCCGCAGGCCTGTTCGTGGTCGATGTCGTGCCGCAAGGCCAGGATGGCCCGGGCGGTGGCCGAATCCACCTGGCGGGCTACCTCGTAGGGCAAGTAGTGGGAAAGGTCCGAACTTACCACGATCAGGGTCTCCGGTCCGCCCCAGATCGCCTCCAACACTTCCGCCACCTCCTCGGCGGAAGCCGCACCCACCGCCAGGGGCACCAGGGTGAAGGCGCCGAACACGGTCTGGAGGAACGGGAGCTGCACCTCCAGGGAATGTTCCGAGGCGTGGGCTTCGGGGCTCTCCACCACCTGAGGAAAGCGCTGCAAAAGCGTTCGGGCCGCCGCGTCCACTTCCACCGTCCCCAACGGGGTGGCGAAACGTTCCGCCCCGGGGAGGGCAAGTCCCCGCACCGGCACCCGGTGGCAGGGACCCAGCAGGACGACCCGTTTCACCCGGTCGCGGCCTTCCCGCAGCCGGGCGTAAGCGGAAGCGGCCACCGGCCCGGAATAGATGTAACCCGCATGGGGAACGATCAGCGCCTTGGGGAACGGGCCCGATTCCTCCCGCGGGACACGCCGGTCCGCATCCGCCAGCAAGGTGTCCACCGCGCGGGAAAGCGTCGGCGCATCGCTGGGATAGAAGGTGCCCGCCACGGCCGCCGGGCGTACTGGCATCATGAATTTCTCCTTAACGAGCGAGTTAATAGGGTCAAGAGCATCGCCGATCAAGCGGCGGGAATGCGGGGTCAACGGGCGCTCACCCGCTTGGCTTGCCAGCCCTCCTTCGCCGGCTCGGCCAGGAAGCGCACCGGCGCGCCCACCTTCAGCCGGTCGAAGTCCACGTTCACCACGTTCTCCCGATGGAAGTAAAGCTCCCGCCCGTCGTCCGCTTCGATGAACCCGTAGCCGTCGGGAAACAGCCGCGCCACGTGGCCCGAGCCTTCGGGCTCGTGGGCTTTGACCTCGCCCCGGATGCGGCGGGCGTGGGATTCCAGTTGCCGCCGGGCGGCATCGAAAGCGTCCCGCAGCGCCACATAAACGTCCTCGGCCGCATGGCGGGTGACCACCAGCAGGTCCCCCGGCACCTTGAGCTCCAGGCGCACGCTGAACAAGCGCCCCTGGTGGCGGTGCTTGGCGTCCAGCTCCACGTACACCTGGCAGCCCACCAGGTGAGGATGGAACTGCTCCAGCTTCTCGGCCTTGCTCCGAATATGCTCTTCCAGGGCGGTCGACGGGGGCACATCCAGGAACGTGATCTTCAAGGGTCTTTCCATGAAAACCTCCTTGTTCTGAAACGCGTAAGCGTGTCGGGCGGCGGCTTCTCTGCCCAGCTGAGGAAGACGGATCTGGACGGGGATGTTTGGACGCAAGGGGCTTCTCTGGTTCCCTCCCTTCCATCTTAGTCGATGGGTTGAACGGTGGGGGGCGGCGGATGGAGGCGGCCCGCTGCCGTTGGAGGCGGTTCCGGTAGAATGGGGCGATGCCGAAGTTCTTGGCCTTGGTGCCCGCCGCCGGCTCAGGCCTGCGCATGGGGCGGTCAATACCCAAGCAGTATCTCCCCGTCGCGGGCGAGCCCCTGGTCCGCCATGCCCTGCGGGCCCTCAGCGAAGTGAGCTTCCTCGCCGCGATCCACGTGCTGCTGGCGCCCGACGACGCCTTCTGGGACGGCTTCGACTGGAGTGGGTTCGGAGAGCGGCTCCGGGTCCTGCGCTGCGGCGGCGCGACCCGCGCCGAGACGGTGGCCCGAGGGCTCCAGGCGCTCCGAAACGAGCTGGAGGAGACGGACTGGGTGCTGGTCCACGACGCGGCGCGCCCCTGCCTGAAGCCGATGTGGGTGGAACGGCTTGCGCGGGAACTCGAGGAGGATGAGGTGGGGGGACTGCTGGCCATCCCGGTGTCCGATACCCTCAAGCGGGCCGATCCCCAGGGGCGGGTGCTCGCCACCGAGCCCCGGGAAGGGTTATGGCAGGCCCAAACACCCCAGATGTTCCGCTACGGCATTCTTTCCCGGGCCCTCGCGGTGAGCGCGGCATCGGAAGTGACCGACGAGTCCCGGGCGGTGGAAATGCTGGGCCTGAGACCGCGCCTGGTGCCGGGGGATGCGGCCAACCTGAAAGTCACCTTTCCCCAAGACCTGCTGCTGGCGGAGCGGATCATGAACGAAGGGAAAACCCCATGAGGATCGGACACGGTTTCGACGTGCATCCCCTGGTGGCCGGCCGTCCCCTCATCGTCGGCGGCGTGACCATCCCCTTCGAACGGGGCCTGGACGGCCATTCCGACGCCGACGTGCTGCTCCACGCGGTGGCTGACGCCCTCCTCGGGGCCGCGGGCCTGGGGGACATCGGGCGGCTCTATCCGGACAGCGATCCGGCCTACCGGGGCGCCGACAGCCGGGTGTTGTTGCGGGACGTGGCCCGGCGGCTCGCTGCCGCGGGCTTCCGGGTGGTCAACGTGGATGCCACCGTCATCGCCCAGGCCCCTAGGATGGCGCCCTATACGGCGCAGATGGTGGCCAACATCGCCCACGACCTGGGGATCCCGGCGGATTGGGTCAATGTGAAGGCCAAGACCACCGAGGGGCTGGGTTTCACCGGGCGGGGAGAGGGCATCGCCGCCGAGGCGGTGGTCTTGATCGCGCCGGAGCCGTGAGCGGTCCCCCTGAACCGATCCTCCGGGATCGGGTGTTCTTCGCCCTGTGGCCGGACGAGGGACTCCAGCGCCGGCTGGCGCGGCTGGTGGACCAGGTGGTCCTCGCCTGCGGCGGCAGGGGCGTTCAGGCCGGGAAATTGCACCTGACCCTGGTCTTTCTCGGCGACGTGGAGCGGGAGCGGCTGGAGCCCCTACGCGCCCTGGCCGCTTCGGTCAGCGCCCCCCGGGTCGAGCTCACCCTAGACCGGTTGGGCTACTGGCGCCACCACCTCATCGCCTGGGCGGGGGCGAGTACGGTGCCCGAGGCCCTGGCCGGGCTGGTGGCAGGGCTGGAAGAGCGGCTCAGCGCCGCGGGCTACGCCTTCGACCGCCGGCCGTACGTGCCCCACGTGACCCTGGCGCGCAAAGCCCGTTGCCGGGAAAGCTTAACCCTCGAGGAGCCGCTCCTGTGGCGTGCCGATGAATTCGTCCTCGTACGCACGATGCGGGGTAACGGGAGCACCCACTACGAAACCATCGGCCGCTGGCCCCTCGGCGGATGAACCCTTCTGCCGGACTAGAGATAAATGCACTGCTCCAGGTGGCTCGAAAGCTCCCGTTCGGGCACCTTGGTGTAATCCTTCTCGAAGCTATCGGTCACCCGGTCGAGCACGTGGGGATCGAGTTGCCCTTTCAGGAGCCCCAAGAAGGCGGGGGGCGCCACCAGGATCAGCCGCTGGTACTCGTTGCGGCTGCGGCCCAGGTCCAGGAAGCGGGAGAGCTCGAGGGCGAAATGCTGGGCTTCGTGTTGCTTGGGGTCGGTCTGGGGCACGTAGGCGCCGTGTCCGTTGCCGTGGCTTTTGTTGTGTCCGGGGCGGTCGGTCACCAGCCGGGAGGCTTTTTCTCGGCTTGCCGCGTGATCGAACTCTTTGAGTTTCTTCAAGCCTTTTTTCGGTCCGGCGTTTAAGTAGAGCTGGGCTTTGCTGGAATTCGCCACCAGGATCCAGGTATTGGGCATAACGACCTCTTTTCGGCATGGGGGCTGCCATGCCAGTCTAGCGAGATGGCCTTCCCGGGGATAGCTCTCGCCGGGCTGGCGGGCAAGGCTAAAATGAAAGTTTGCTGCCCGCTCCCCACGGGTCCCCGTAGCCAGGGCACTCCGGGAGCGGGATTCGGCGCGAACCTCGGACCAGCGCCCCCTTCAGCCGGCCTGCTGCATGAGGGGCAGGGCTGGCTTGACCCACCGGTACACCCGCATGGGGGGCACGTTCAGCAGCTCCACCTGCACCTGGGGCCGACCGAACAACTCCCGCCCCAGCTCCCCGACCCGATCCCGCACCTGGTAGGCGACAAAGCGGCCGCCCGGGGCCAAGGCGTGGAACACCGCCTGGAGGATTTCCCGGCCGATGCGCCGAGGGATGGTGGAGAAGGGGATGCCGGAGACCACCACTTCCGGTGCCGGAAACCCGTGGGCCCGCAAGTGACGTTCCAAGCCCCGGGCGTCCCCGTGGTGGACGACCAGCCGCGGGTCGCGCATCGCAGAAAGAATGCGCACGAAATCCTGATCCAGCTCGATGCCCAGCAAGCGGGCGTCGGGGGCCATGGCGCGCAACAACGCCCGGGTCGTGCCCCCCGTGCCCGGGCCCAGCTCCACCACCGCCCTGGCTCGGCCCACATCGGCCAGCTCCACCACCCGCCGCTCCAGGAACCGGGAGCTGGGGATGACGGAACCGACCCGGGCGGGGTTCTTGAGGAAACCCTGGAAGAAGGCGAACCGCTCGTCGGGCTGCAGGCGTAAACGATCGAGTCTCAGCACATTTTCCTCCCATGTTATCGAGCCGGGACGGCCGCCTGGGCCTGGGGAAACCTTCCCAGCAGCCCGGAACGCGCCGCCCCGGAGGTGCAAACCCGTTCGTCTGACGAAACAACCCGCGGGCGGGCTGCTTTCGCCGCTTCACATTTTTTTGAATTTACCACAATCCCGCCCATCCCCGCCTCAGGGCCTGGAAAAGGGGATGCGATCGGGGGCGCTCGTGCCGCCGGTCAAGGTAAAGCGCATGGCGTCCTCGAGGGTCCAGTCCGTGGGGGTGAGCCGGTCCACGGGGACGATCTCCACATAACCCGAGGTGGGGTTCGGGGCGGTGGGCACGTACACTACCGCCAGGTCCTGTCCGGTGGCGGTGTCCTTGAGGGTGCGGGTGACGAGCCCCAACGCTTTCAGGGGCGGGTGGGGAAAATCGATCATCACGACCCGCTCCGCACCCGCCGGTTTCTGCTGGATGACCTGGAGGAAGTTCTTGGTGGCGCTGTAGACGGCTTTCACCAGGGGGATGCGGCCCATGAGGGCCTCGAGCCAGGCGAGGATGCGCCGCCCGACCACCCGGCTCGCCGCCCACCCCAGGGCGTAGAGGGCCACCAGGGTGAAGAGGATGGCCACGGCCGACTCGAACCACGGGGCGAACAATTGCTCGGCCACCGCCGGCGAATAGCGGGCGACGAAGGCGGCGAGCCCCTGCACCCAGGGGCGCCCGGCCCGGGAGAGGACGCCGAGCAGGAAGTCGAACACCAGCCACGTGACCCACAGGGGCGCCAGCACCAGAATTCCGGCGACGATATGACGGCCCGCGTGGGCCAGGAAATGGCTATCGGAACTGCGCATCGAGGAGTCCTCCATGGATTGGTTCGCGGGCGAGCCTGGATGGATTTCATGACCGACACGGGGCCGGCCATGGGTCCGTGGGATAATAACCGCTCTCCGTCTCCCGCGAGACCGCCGTGATGCGCGCCTTGAGCACCGCTCCGATGATGGACTGGTCGGACCGGCATTGCCGGTATTTCTTCCGCCAGCTCACCCGGCGCGCCCCCGTGTACACCGAGATGGTGGCGACCGGCGCCCTCCTCCACGGGGACGCGGCGCGGCACCTGGCGTTGCATGGGCTGGAGCATCCGGTGGCGCTGCAGTTGGGCGGCTCCGATCCGCAGGAGCTCGCCCGCTGCGCCCGGCTGGGGGAGCGGTGGGGCTACGACGAAATCAACCTCAACTGCGGCTGTCCCTCGGGGCGGGTGCAGCGGGGCGCCTTCGGCGCCTGCCTCATGGCGGAGCCGGCGCGGGTGGCCGACTGCGTGAAAGCCATGCAGGACGCGGTGGGCGTGCCGGTGACGGTCAAGCACCGCTTGGGCATCGACGCCATCGAGGCCTACGACTTCGTGCGCCGCTTCGTGGAAACCCTCGCTCAAGCGGGCTGCCGCGTCTTCGTCGTCCACGCCCGCAACGCGATCCTCAAGGGCCTGAGCCCCAAGGAGAACCGGGAGGTTCCGCCCCTCAAGTACGACTACGTCTACCGGCTGAAGGGGGAATTTCCCGAGCTCACCATCGTGCTTAACGGGGGCGTGGGCTCATGGGAGGAGATCGAGGCCCATCTCCGGCACGTGGACGGCGTCATGCTGGGGCGCGCCGCCTACCACGACCCCTACCTCCTGGCCGAGGCCGATTGCCGGCTCTATGGCGACCCGCGCCCTCCCAAGACCCGGGAGGAGGTGGTGCGGGCCATGCACGCCTATTGCGTGGAGGAAGTCGAACGGGGCACGCCCTTGCGCGCCATCGTGCGGCACATGCTGGGGTTGTACCACGGCGAGCCCTACGCCCGCGCCTGGCGCCGGCGGCTGTCCGACCCCCGGCGGCTCGCCGCCAACGACCCGGACTTGCTGCTGGAGGCGATGGGCCAAGAGGTATCCTCAGGGCAGCACGTAGCGTTCGCGTAAGTTCTTCTCGGATGCCGTGATCGCGCCGGCCTGGGCGAGAGGCGGGAAGACGCGATTGCGCCCCTGCCCTTTAGCCTGATAGAGCTGCTGATCTGCGGCGCGGATGAGCTCTTGTGCTTCGTTCATCCCCTTGTCCAGGGCGGCTGCGCCGATGCTTGCCGTGACGCGGATCTCCTGAAGCGCACCCTCCATGTCCACGACGGTGAAGCAGCGGGCGGCGATGACGCTGCGCAGCCGTTCGGCGAGGGTCACGACGTCCGAGAGGGGCGTATCGGGCGCGATGATCAGGAATTCTTCCCCGCCATAGCGTCCGACCACGTCCGCCGCTCGCGCGGCGCAGGAAATCTCGCGCGCTAACTGGTCCAGTACCTGATCGCCGGCCGGATGGCCGTAGCGGTCGTTGAGAGCCTTGAAGTGGTCGATGTCCAGCAACAGGATCGAGAGGGGAGTATGGTAGCGGCGCGCCTTTGCGATTTCCACGCCCAGGCGGTGGTCCAGGTAACGGCGGTTGTGGACTTGGGTTAAGGGGTCGGTGATGTTTTCCTTCTCTAGGAGGTTGACCCGCCCGAGGGCTTGGCTCATTTGCCAGATGAGCCGGGTGACCAGCCAGACGAAGCAGGCGCCACCAAAGAACACCCCGGGCGCAATGAGGTCGGCGGTCCGGGCGTTTTCGATGCCGAAGACCAAGGCGTAGCCGAGATAGCCCGCTATGAAGGAGATCACCATGCCAGCCAATAGGTGCCAACGGTGCCGCAGCGCCGCGGTGGGGGAGGTGGCCATCAGGCGCTGTAGCGTCGGCAGGCAGGTGGCGAGAATCAGCGCTCCTGCCAGCACTAACCCGTTCGCCAAGAAAGTTGACATATCCGCTATCCTTGTGCCGTGGGGAGCCCTCTAGACCTACGCGAACCGGGCTTCAGCCAAGTTTTCAAGTCATTGATTTATCGTTCGATTCAATGACGCATCCGCGACACCTGCGCTTTTGGGGGTCCCAGGTCCGTGGGGCTCCCGGGAGATCTAGCGAGACCCGTGCCAGAGTCCCTGGTCCGGCGCATGCCACGGGGGGTTCGGCACTGGGCAGCGAGGCTTGAACCATGGTGCAGCAACGGATCGAAATCGTCCAAGGCGACATCACCCAACAGCCGGTGGACGCCATCGTGAACGCGGCCAACACCACGCTGCTCGGCGGAGGGGGCGTGGACGGCGCCATCCATCGCGCCGCCGGACCGGAGCTTCTGGAGGAATGCCGCGCCCTGGGGGGATGTCCCACCGGGCAGGCCAAGATCACCCAGGGATACCGGCTGCCGGCGAAGTACGTGATCCACGCCGTGGGGCCGGTATGGCACGGGGGCGACCGGGGAGAGGACGAGCTGCTCGCCGGCTGCTACCGCAACGCCCTGCTGCTGGCCGCCCAGCATGGGGTGCGCTCCATCGCCTTTCCCTCCATCAGCACCGGCGCCTACCGCTTTCCCCTGGACCGGGCCGCTCGCATCGCCCTCACCGAGATCAGCCGCTTTCTCGCGTCCCATGCCTTGCCCGAACGGGTGATCTGCGTCTGTTTCGACGAGCGGGTCCTGCAGGCGTACCGGGCGACCTGGGCGGCGTTGCAACAGGGGCGCTGAACGCCCTGCCGGAGGGGCTTCCCCCGCTATAATCCCGGTGCATTGCGGACTCGCCCACGCGCTTTGAACATCCTCGCCCTCGACACTTCCAGCGAGCATTGCTCGGTCGCCCTCTGGCTCGATGGCGAGGTGCGGGATCTGGAGCGCTTCGCCGGCCAGCGTCACACGGAAATGGTGCTGCCCATGGTGGACGAGCTTCTCGCCCAAGCAGGGCTCGAGCTTTCTCGACTTTCGGGTATCGCCTACGGCGCCGGGCCGGGCTCCTTCACCGGGCTGCGCATCGCCTGCGGTCTCGCCCAGGGACTCGCCCTAGGGGCGGGGCTGCCGGTGATCGGGGTGAGCACCCTGGAGGCTCTGGCGGAAGCGTGCGCCGCGCCGCGGGTGATCGCCTGCTTGGACGCCCGCATCGGCGAGATTTATCACGCCGCCTACGAGCGGGACGCCGCCCGCGGGCGGGAGAAGGGCGCCTGGCGGGTGGTGAGCGCCCCCCGGCTGTGCCGGCCCGAGGACGCGCCCGAGGTGCCGGGCGTGGGCTGGTGGGGCTGCGGCAGCGGCTTCGACGTGTATCCGCAGGCCCTGGGAAAGCGTTACGGCGCCCGCCTAGCCCAAGTGTTGCGAGGACGCCACCCCCGGGCCCGGGAGATGGCGATGCTGGCGGCGCTGCGCTTCGCCGCCGGAGAAGGGCGGGATCCGGCCGAGGCCGCGCCCCTTTACCTGCGCGACAAGGTGGCCCTCCCGGAGGGGGAGCGATGAGCGCCGTGGTTAGGGATGAGCCCGTGCTGCGCCCCATGCGCGCGGAGGACGTGGAGCGGGTGGTCCGCATCGAGCAGGAGATCTACGCCTTTCCCTGGACCCGGGGCAACTTCCTCGACTCGATCCGGGCCCGCTACCACTGCTACCTGTACGAGGCGCCGGGCGCCCTGGTGGGCTACGGGGTGATGATAGTGGCGGTGCAGGAGGCGCACCTGCTCAACTTGAGCATCGCCTCGAGCTGGCAGCGGCGCGGCCACGGGCGGGAGCTCCTCGGCCATTTCATGCGCATCGCCCGGGAGCAGGGAGCCCGCACCATGGTGCTGGAAGTGCGGCCGTCCAACGACGCGGCGTCCCACCTATACCGCCGCGCCGGATTCCGCATCGTGGGGGTGCGCCCCAACTACTACCCGGCCGAGGGCGGGCGGGAGGACGCCATCCTGATGGAGCGGCCCCTGTGAGCACGCGGCGGCGGGAGGCGGCGCTCAAGGTGCTGGGCCTGTGGCCGCGCTGGCGGCTCAGGCATCAGAAGTCAGAAGTCAAAGGACGGCCGTCCGGAGAGGAAGCTGCTTCTTTGTCAGTTCAGGTTCCTGTCGCGGAGGCGACGGCGCGGCGCGAGCGGGATTCAAGCCCGCTCCCGCCGCGCCAGCCTGGGGCGTCCGCGGCGCTGGAGGTGGTGTCCCCGGCGGTTTCCCCGCAAGGCGCCGACCGGCGCAGCCGCATCCTGGGCCTGGACTGGGCGGCCCTCAAGGCCTGCGTGGCCCAGTGCACCGACTGCAAGTTGGCCCAGGGACGCACCCGGACCGTGTTCGGCGTGGGGGACGAGAACGCCGACTGGCTGTTCGTGGGTGAAGGCCCTGGCGCCGAGGAAGACGCCCGGGGCGAGCCCTTCGTGGGCCAGGCGGGAAAACTTCTCGACAGCATGCTGGCTGCCATCGGGCTCAAGCGGGGCGAGAACGTCTACATCGCCAACGTGGTGAAATGCCGACCGCCGGGCAACCGCACGCCGGCGCCGGAGGAGATGGAGCGCTGCGAGCCCTACCTGGAGCGGCAGATCGAGCTGATCCGCCCGCGGCTGATCGTGGCCCTGGGGCGCGTGGCGGCCCAGAGCCTGCTCAAGACCGACGCCTCCATCGCCAGCCTGCGCCGCAAGGTGCACCGCTATCGGGGAACGCCCCTCATCGTGACCTATCATCCGGCCTACCTGCTGCGCAACCTCCCCGACAAGGCCAAGGCTTGGGAAGACCTGCTGTTCGCGGTGGAAACGATGAAGAAGTTAAAGGCGGGCTCCCTTGACCCTTGAAGCGCCGCCCCGGCCGCCCCATTTACCGTTTGCCTTGTTTCGACGCGAGGAGGACTCGATGCTCAAGCGCCTGGCCGCGATCGTGGCCGTGTTCGGTTCCCTGGCCCTCGGCGGCTGCGGCTACAACACCCTCCAGGCCCAGGACGAGCAGATCAAGGCTGCCTGGGCGGAGGTCCTGAACCAGTATCAGCGCCGCGCCGACCTGATCCCTAACCTGGTGGAAACGGTCAAGGCTTTCGCCGCCCAGGAGCGGGAAGTCCTGCAAAGCGTAACGGAGGCCCGGGCGCGGGCCACGGCGATCCAGGCGAGCCCGGCGCTGGTCGACGACCCCGAGGCGTTCAACCGCTTCCTCGAGGCCCAGGGGGAGCTTTCCTCCGCCCTGGCCCGGCTGCTGGTGGTGGTGGAAAACTATCCCCAGCTCAAGTCCGACGCCAACTTCCGCGATCTCCAGGCCCAGCTCGAGGGCACCGAGAACCGCATTGCGGTAGCGCGCCAGCGCTACATCCGCGCCGTGCAGGAATACAACACCACGGTGCGCCAGTTCCCGACCAACCTCACCGCCATGCTATTCGGCCACCAGGTCAAGCCCACCTTCACGGTGGAAGAAGAGCGGGCCCTGGCGGCCCCGCCCCGGGTGGACTTCGGCACGCCCGCGCCGGCCGCCCGATGAAGCGGGCGCCGGGTCTCGCTGCCGCGCTGTTCCTCCTCGCCGCGCTGGCGGCGCTCCCGGTCCAGGCGCAAGCGCCGGTTCCCGAGCTCCGGGCTCGGGTGACCGATCTCACCGGCACCCTCTCCGCCGGCGAGCGCCAGGCGCTGGAGCAGCGGCTGGAAGCCTTCGAGAAGAAGAAGGGCAGCCAGATCGCCGTCCTTGTGGTTCCCACCGTGCGCCCGGAAACCATCGAGCAGTACGCCATCCGGGTGGCGGAGCGATGGAAGCTGGGGCGCGAAGGGATCGATGACGGCGTCCTGGTGTTGGTGGCGAAGGAAGACCGGGAGCTGCGCATCGAAGTAGGCTATGGGCTGGAGGGCGTACTGCCCGACGCCATCGCCAAGCGGATCATCGACGAAGTCATCGTGCCGCGGTTTCGCCAGGGGGATTTCTACGGCGGCTTGAGCGCCGGAGTGGAGCGCGTGATCGGGGTGATCGAAGGCGAGCCCCTGCCGCCGCCCCGGGAAGGGAAACCCCGTCGCGCTCCCTCGGCCGCGGCGCTGGAGTTTCTGTTTGTCGCCGGCTTCTTTCTCGTCACCTTCGGCGGCGCGGTGCTGCGGGCCTTGCTCGGCCGGCTGCCGGCGGCGCTGGCGGTGGGCGCCGGCCTCGGCCTGCTCGCGTGGTTCCTCCTCGCCTCCGCCGTGCTCGCCCTCCTGGTGGGGCTGGCGGCTTTCGCCTTGACCCTGGCGGGCGGCGCTCCCCGGCGGGCGGCCCGGGGCACGAGGGGCTGGCCGACGACCGGGGGATTCGGCGGGTGGGGAGGCGGCTTCAGCGGCGGCGGGGGCGGTTTCGGCGGCGGAGGCGCTTCGGGGCGATGGTGATGGACTTCAAACGCCTCCTGCGGCACCTCTCGACCGGGGGCTTCCATCTGCGCAGGCGCTTTCCGCCGACGGCGTTCCAGCGCATCGAGGCGGCGATCCGGGAAGAGGAGGCGACCCATCGGGGCGAGATCTGCTTCGCGCTGGAGGCGGCCTTGCCCCTGGGGGCGCTGCTCGCCGGGGTAAGCGCCCGGGCGCGGGCGATCCAGGTCTTTTCCGAGCTGCGGGTGTGGGACACGGAGGAAAACAACGGCGTGCTGATCTACCTTCTGCTCGCCGACCAGGATGTGGAGATCGTCGCCGACCGGGGGGTCTACCGGGTGGCCGGCGCCGAGGCCTGGGAAGCCATCTGCCACGAAATGGAAGCGGCGTTCCGTGAAGGCCGCTTCGAGGAAGGCGTGATCGCCGGCATCCGCCGCGTCTCCGAGTTGCTGCGCCGGCACTTTCCCGCCGAGGGCGGTCCCCGCAACGAGCTGCCGGACCGGCCGGTGGTGCTGGGCCCGAGGTGAACCCCCGGTCAGTTGCCGAAGAGCCGCTTGAAAAAGTCGGTGGGTCCGCCCGTGGACGAGCCCTCCTTGGGCTTTTCCTGGGTGTCCGCTTTGGATGCGCCGCCGGTGAGGGCCACCTGGCACGGATTGGGAGGCACCGATTCGAGGAGGAGAGCCTGCCCGATGAGGGAGAGTCCGCCGGTCAAGATGGCCGCGCCCACCGTGGCCGCTGCGGTGGCAACGCCCCGGGCGTCGGCTTCCACCCGCGGATCGGCCAGCGTTCCCCCCAGGCGCACCAGGCTTGCCAGTTGCCCCGCGCCGATGCGAAGTCCCGTGACGGCCTTGGGCCGGAAGCCCAGGTCCAGGGTCTCGTCCCGCAGGTTAATGGCGCCGCCGCCGATCACGTGGACCTTGTCGGTCTCCAGGGCGATGCCGTTGTCGATGCGGGCGATGCCCTGCTGGATGGGAAAGCGCACCACGGCGCACTTGAGTTCGGTGTAGGGTTCCCCCTGGCGCGCGGGGTTCAGGGCGTCGAACAGCTCGGTGATGTCGGCCCCCAGGTCCAGGGCCCGGGTCTTGACCCATCCCGGCCCCAGGACCACACGCACCTGCCCGTGCGCGCCGGCCATCAGGCTGCGCAGTGACTCGCCGCTTCCCCGCAGGCTGATCGCCACGTCCGCCTTGGAGCCGGAGACCGCGCCGGGATTTCCCGCCAGGGCCAGCAGGGTACCCATGTCCAGGCCCGAGCCTTCTAGCCGGCCGTTGACCGCGAGGGTTTTCCCAGAGGCGGCGTCCGCGTTGAGATGGAGCCGGAGATCTGACGCCCCCAAGCGGACGCTCACCGGATCGGCGACCATGCGCCCGTTCTGGAAGCGCACCCTTGCCTGGAGCCCTTCCACCGTCTTGCCTTCCCCCAGGGCGAGCCTGGCCACCTCCAGGGTCGCGTCCCCATGGAGCGCCTGGAGGGCCGCCACGGGAAAGGGCGTGGCCGGAAATACGCGCCCGTCCCTCGCCCGGGGTTCCCTGTCGGTCTTGGCGGCGATGGCGCGCCGCGCCCCATGGATCTCGGCGAGATCCAGGAGGGGAGAGCTGAGCTTCACGGAAATCTCCCGCCGCTCGCCGGTGAGGGCGAGCCGCGCCGTCCCCGACAGGGTGCTCTTGCCGATGGCGGCCTGGAAAGGATCCACCGCCACCCGGCCTCCGTTTCCCGTGATGCGGCCTTCGAGGCGCAGGGGTGGAAGCCGTGGCAGCCCGGTGCCGGCGATCCGGGCGATGGGGGTGAGATCCGGTACCTCGGCCTGCACCTTGAGGTCCATGCCGTCCAATTGGGACGAGAGGGGCGCCGTCCCCCAGGCGGTGAGCCTGGCGCTCTCCACGGTGAGAGCCAACTCCAGGGGCGCCAGGGCGCCTTGCTCGCCGAAGGCGAGGGGATTGCCGATCTCGCCCCGCAGGGCGACCGGCACCCCGTTGTAGGTTCCCCGGGCCGAGAGCTGGACCCGCTGGTAGCCGCTCGTGGACTCGAAATCCAGCGCCTCCAGGGCCAGCCGGAGAGTGCGCCGGGTGCGTCCGTCCCGGTAGGCGAGGGTGCCCCGGTCGATGCGCACTTCCCGGATCTCCACAGGCGGGACTTTGGCCTCCTCTCCCGCCGGCGGCCCGGGCGTCTTGACGTCCAGGACCCAGTTGCCCGTCCCTTTGCCGTTGGTTTCCAGGAGGATGTCGGGTTCGATCAGCACCAGGCGGTGGAGCACCACGTCCCCGGTGAGGAGGGGCAGCAACGCGAGGCGCACCTCCAGGCGTTTGACCCGCGCCAGGTCCGGGCGCGACCCCCAGCGGGCGTTCTGGAAGCGCACGCCTTCCACCACCAGGGTAGGGAACAAGGACAGCTTGAATTGGGGCCGGCCTTCGATGGAAAGCTCGCGCCCGGTGGCTTCCTTCACCTTCGCGGTGGCGAGGGCCGCGTAGCGGTCCAGGTCGATGGAGCGCACCGCCACTGCCGCCGCCAGCAGCAGGAGGGCGAGCGCCGCGCCAGCGCCGATCAAGAGCTTTTTCGCGCGCATAGAGCGAGGGCGAGAGGAGGGCCCGGTGCCCGGAGAAGGGAGGCTATCACGGGCGAGCCGGCGGATGAGAAGCGGGCCGATGATCGTCCCGGGTCAGGGGATGAGCGTGGCCAGCCCGGACTTCACGAGGGACTCGGGAGGATAGCGCGGGCCGGATGAGAAATATCCGGGCTAGCCCACCCAGGCGTGCTCCAGCACGTCCAGCCGCAGGTCCTGGCTGAAGCGCTGGCCGTCCCCCTCGCAGGTCAAGGTGACGATGTGCACGCCGGGCTCGGAATAGACGATCTCGTGAGTGAAGGTGCCGGGGAGCGCCACCTCGGCCTCGGCCAGGGTGGCGCCGCCCTCGTCCGTCAGCCGGCAGCGGGCGCGGCCGCGGCCGTCCAGCAGGGCCTGGACATGGAAGGACTGCCCGGGGCAGCGGCGGTAGACCTGGGGATCCCGGTTGGGGTTGTAGGGAAGGCGGTTGAGCTTCACCAGTTTCACGAGGGGCTTCATACGGATTTCCCAAGGCAAGGCAAGATGCGTAAAATGAACATATTAGAGAATGCTAATCCTATCCCATTTTCCGCCGAGCGTGCGTTCCATGTCCGATCCTAGCTCCCTGATTCAGGTGTTCGAGGAAACGGGTGAGGCCCTGGCCGTCCTGGAGGCCCAGGCCCGGGAAGGGCGCCTGCCTCCCGTGGGGGAGACCGTGGAGCGCTGCATTGCCCTCGTCAGGGGGCTCATCGTGGCCTATCTCCGGGACGAGGGGTGCAAGCCCGTGCCTCCCGACGGGGCCGACTTGCTGGAGGTGTGGAAAGTCCTGGTGAAGGGGGAACCCTTCTGGAACACCATCCGGGACAACCTGCGGGAGCTGGTCTACTACCGCAACTGCCTGGCCCTCGGACGGGAGGACGCGCTGCCGGCTGTGCCGGAGAAGATGGCGGTGCGCACCGCCCGCCACCTCTACCTCTTCATCAAGACCCGTTGCATTCGCGAGGGCCGCATAGCAGCATAGCGAGAAGGAGCGGTTCGCTCCCAGGACAAGGGCGGTCAAGCCCGACGGAAGCCATGAAACAATTCGTCAACCGCCTGCGCGGCGTGGAGCGCGACATCCTCCAGGCGCCCGAACGGGGCGCCCCTCCCTACTACGAGCCCCAGGGCAACGAGATCCAGGTGTTCGAAGCGGCCTGGCGCAAGCGCTTGCCAGTGATGCTGAAGGGACCCACCGGCTGCGGCAAGACCCGCTTCCTGGAGTACATGGCGTGGCGCCTGAACCGGCCCCTGGTGACGGTGGCCTGCCACGAAGACCTGACCAGCGCTGACCTGGTGGGCCGCTTCCTGCTGGAGGGGGATGAGACCGTGTGGCAGGACGGGCCCCTCACCCGGGCGGTCAAGGCCGGGGCCATCTGCTACTTGGACGAGATCGTGGAGGCGCGCACCGACACCACGGTGGTGATCCATCCCCTCACCGACCACCGGCGGCGCCTGCCCCTGGAGAAGAAGGGGCAGGAGATCGAGGCCCACGAGGACTTCATGCTGGTGATCTCCTATAACCCGGGCTACCAGACGGTACTCAAGGACCTGAAGCCTTCCACCAAGCAGCGCTTCATCGGCATCCAGTTCGATTTTCCGGACGAGGCCTTGGAGCTGCGCATCCTCGGCAACGAAGTCCCGGAGCTAGACCCCCAGCTCGCCCGCAAGCTGGTGGCGGCGGGCCAGCGGGCGCGCGCGCTCAAGGACCACGGGCTGGAGGAAGCGACCTCCACCCGCGCCCTCGTCTATGCCGCCAGCATGATGGCGGCGGGGCTGGCGCCGGTGGAAGCGTGCCGCGTGGCTATGGTCAATCCGGTCACCGACGACATGGAGCTGGCCGAGGCCCTGATGGAAATCGTGCGGGCCCATTTCGAATAGGGCCGCCGCGGGTCGCAAGCGTTGACGCTCGAATCGTTCATCCGCGACTACGGCTACCTGGCCGTCTTCGTCGGAACCTTTCTCGAAGGCGAGACCATCCTGCTGATGGCCGGCTTCGCCGCCCAGCGGGGTTATCTCTCCCTTCCCGAGGTCATAGCGGTCGCCTTCCTCGGGGGCTTCGCCGGCGACCAGCTTTACTTTCACCTGGGCCGGCGGCACGGAAGCGCCCTGCTCGAGCGGTTTCCCTCCCTGCGGGAGCGCACCGAGGCGGTGCGCCGGCTGCTCTTCCGCTTCCACGCGCTCATCATCCCGGCGTTGCGCTTCGTGTACGGGATGCGGGTGATCGGCCCGATGGCGCTGGGGATGAGCGCGGTGCCGCCGCGTCGCTTCTTGGCGCTCAACCTGGCGGGCGCAGCCCTCTGGGCTGCCCTGATAGCGGGCGCCGGCTACTTTTTCGGCCGGGCGCTGGAGCTCCTGGTGCGGGATCTGGCGCGTTTCGAAGCAGCGGTATTCGGGCTCATGGCGGCCGTGGGCGTGGCGGCGTGGCTCGTACTCCACCGCCGGGGGAAGCACCGGCCGCAATGAGGCGTCGTTTTCCATGTCGGACGACATCGACGGTCTGCTGCACGAGCTGGCCCAGGTGAGCTTCGTCGCCCATCGGGACGCGGTGGACGCCTTGCCCGCGATCCGCCGCCACGGCGAGGCGACGGCCTCGGCCTGGCTCGCGGCTTGCCGGGTGCTCTTCCTCCACGACCGGGAGGCGGGCAAGGCGTTCATCCGTCTGAGCGGAGAGGCCGAGCGCATGTCGGAGTTGGTGCTCCCCTGGACCTCCCAGGCCCTGGCGTTTCTCGACTTCCGGGCCCCGGCCCGGGCGGTGGAGGGCTTCATGGAAAACCTGCCCCAGGCCTTCGCCACCCTGGGGCACGCGGGGGAGGCGCGCTGGGCCGAGATCGGCTTCCTCTGGTGTCGCCGGCACCTGGAAAGCGGCACCCTCTATTTCCGCACGCCGGTGGCGGACCTGGCGGGCCGCCAGGGGATCACGGGGGTGGAGCACATCACCCAGCCGGCGGAGGAGCTCTACGAGACCCGGCGCCTGATGCTGGCCGCTTATCTCCCCGGAGCCATCAAGGTGCGAAACCTCCTGGGGCCCCAAGCCCTGCTGCCCTGGGCCCAACGGGGCGCGGACATCCTGCAGGCGGGCCGGCTGCGGGGCGAGGCCTATTTCCGGCTGGAATCCGAGGAAAGCCTGCAGATCCTGCTGGAGCAGGTGCCGGGCTACCGGGTCGCCGAGCATCAGCGGCTGCTGGAATGCCTGCTCGCCGCCTGGTTCGAGACGCCCCCGCCGGTGCGGGAGAGCGCCTGGTCGCCGGATCAGGGGCGCGCTTTCGTGGAAACCGACGGGCGGGCCGTGTACGTGCCGGTGGCCCTGCCCGAGCGGGAAGAGGCCGTCGTGGGCTTGCTGCACAACGCCGGCCACGTGGCCTGCGGCTCTTTCGAGCGGGCCCAATTGCAGGCCCTGTTCGCCGCCGCCGGCGTGGATCCCGGCCCCCTTTCGCTCCAGCAGCGGGCGAGCCTCGATCCGGTCTTTGCCGCCTTCGGCGAGGATGCGCCCCGCTTCCGGCTCCTCTTCGACCTGTGCGAGGACCTACGGGTGGACGCTCGCCTGCGCCGTCGCATTCCCAACCACCTGCGGCGACTCATGCGACTGGCGGAGCGGCGACCCATGCCTGCAGGCCCGGCCGCGCCCTATTACCGGGCGGCCCTGGACACCTTGCGCCTCGTCCTGGATGAGACCACGGTCGGCCCCGAGCGGCAGGCCGAGCTCCAGTGGGATGAGTACCTTCGCCCCTTGACCGGGGAAGGGGCCACCCTGGTGGACGCGTTCCAGGCGGCGAAGAAGCTGCTCGCGGGCAGCACCTTTCCCCCGCTCCCGACGATGGAGGATTTCCAGCAGGCGTATCTTCCCGGGCGTTCCCCCCACGGAGGGCGGGGGGTTTACCCCCAGGAAACGGAGGACCGATCCCGGGCGGCCCAAGGGGAAGGGGAAAGGGACGCGCCCGCCCGGGAAGGGGCCGTGGGGAAGGGACGGGAGCAGTCCGAGGAGGTCGCGGCCGGCGCCCAGGTGGCCCCCGTAGAGGCGGCGACGGGACAGGCCGCGGCGGGGCTGGGTCGCGACCTAGGCCGGCGGGCCCAGGACGCTTCCGCCGGCGCCGGGCCTCACCGGGCCCAGGAGCGGGGCGTGCCTTACCCGGAGTGGGATTACCGGGAGGGGCGCTATAAGACCCGATGGGCCTGGGTCCAGGAGCGGCGCCTTTCCGAGACCAACCTGGCAGAGGCCGAGCGGCTGATCGCCGCCTATGGGGAAGCGGCCGCCCGCTTGAAGCGAGCGATCCAAGCCCAGAAGCCCACCCGGCTCGCCCCCCGCCGGCGCCAGTGGGAAGGGGAGGAGGTGGACGTGGACGCCGCCGTGACTTTCATCACGGAAAAGCACGCCGGCCGCCTTCCCTTGCCCCGGGTCTACCGGCAGCGGCAGCGGCAGGAGCGGGACATCTCGGTGACGTTGCTGGCCGATCTGTCCACCTCCGTCATGCAGCAGCTCCCGGGGGAGCAGGGGCGCCTCGTGGACCGCATCCGGGCCGGCATCCTGCTCTTCGCCCAGGCGATGGAGGAGGTGGGCGATCCCTACGCCATCGCCGGCTTTTCCTCCAAGTATCGGGACAACGTGAGCTACTACACTATCAAGGACTTCGACGAGCCTTTCACCACCGAGGTGCGGGCGGTGGTGGGCGGGCTTTCGGGACGCCTCGCCACCCGCATGGGGGCGGCCATCCGCCACGCCATCGCCCGTTTCGCCGCGAGCCCTACGCCCCGACGGCTGCTCCTGATCCTCTCCGATGGCCGCCCCGAGGACTACGACGACGGCGGCGACATCCGTTACCTGCACGAGGACACCCGGGTGGCGGTCAAGGAGGCGGTGAACCAGGGGGTGCACCCGTTCTGCATCACGGTGGATCCGGCGGGCAGCGACTACCTGCCCAGGATCTTCGGCCACGGGCACTTCCTGGTGCTGGACCACATCAACTCGCTGCCGTTGCGGCTTCCGGAGATCTACCTGCGGTTGAGGCGATGATGAAATGAGCGCCTTCGATCCCTATCCAATTCCCCGCCACGCCACCCTCATCGCCGCCGACCGGCAGGGCCTGGGCGCCTACGGAAAGAATCATCCCCTCGCCATCCCCCGGGTCTCCCTCACGGTGGCCCTGATCCGGGCCTACGGAGCTCTCGCCGAGGGGGAGCTTCTCGCGCCCCGTAAGGCGGCCGACGTCGAGCTCACCGGGTTCCATACCCCCGATTACGTGGCGGCCTTGAAGCGCAGCGAAGCCCTGGGGCGAGTGACGAGCGCCCACCGGGCGCGCCATCGTCTGGGCACCCTGGAGAACCCCTACTTCGAGCGTTTCTTCTCCATCGCGGCCGCCGCAGCCGGCGGGAGCCTCCAGGCGGCGGAGGCGGTGCTCGCCGGACGGGTCGCCTTCAATCCCGCAGGAGGCATGCACCACGCTCGGCCCGACCATGCCCGGGGCTTCTGCTACTTCAACGATCCGGTGTTGGCGATCTTGCGGCTTAAGGCGGAAGGATGGCGGGTGCTGTATTTGGACCTGGACGCCCACCATGGCGACGGGGTGGAGGAGGCCTTCGCCGACGATCCTGACGTGCTCACCCTGTCCCTGCACATGGACACGGCCTACGCCTATCCCCACCGGGGCGGGCGGCTGGAGGACGTGGGCACCGCCCTAGGGGGTCATACCACTATCAACGTGCCGCTCCCCCCTCGCACCCATGACGGGGAGTATCGGCTCCTCTTCGACGCCGTGTGGGGGCCCGTCCTGGAGCGCTTCGCTCCCGAGGTCATCGTGCTCCAGGCGGGCACGGACCTGCTGGCTGCCGACCCCCTGGGGAAGCTGGCTGTCTCCACCCAATGCTTCCTGGACATCTGCGGCGAGGTGCTGCGCACCGCCCCCCGACACCCAGACGGCACGCCCCGGCTCCTCGCCACCGGTGGAGGCGGCTACCACCCGGCGCTCCTAGCCCGGGCCTGGGCGGGGCTGTGGGGCCTCCTCTCCGGGCGGACGCTGCCCGACGAGATCCCGCTCGAGGGAGCGGAAAGGCTGCGCGCCGCGGCATGCAACCAGGACGAAGATGCGCCCGGCGACCCGCGCCTGTACTGGTCCCGGCTGGACGAGCCGACCGAGGGACCCATACGCCCGGAAGTGGTCGAGCTCGCCCGGCGGCTCGCTGCCCATCCCTTTTTCCGCGGGTGACGATGGGGGTGGAGACGCCCGTTCCCGGTTACGCCACCCGCCGGGGCACCGAAGAATACGCCCTCCGGTTCGGCGCCTGCTGCGGCGCTGGGCACTACAGCGAGTTCCTCAATCTACACCTCAAGCTCTCCTCCCTGGGCCTGGGCACTTTTCCCGGGGCGGCGAGGGACGAGGTGGACGAGGGCTACGCTGCCATCGTGGAGCGGGCGCTGCTTGAGGGTATCAACGTCATCGACACCGCAGCCCATTACCGCTACGGTCGGTCCCTGCGGGCGGTGGGTGAGGGCCTGCGCCGAGCGTTCGCCGCGGGCGTCACTCGGGAACAGGTGTTTCTGATCTCCAAAGGTGGGTTTCTCGCTTTCGAAGGCGGGCCGCCAGAGGATTTTGACGCCTGGTTCGAGTCGGCCATCGCGGGCCGCGGCCTAGGAGATCGGCGCGATCTGTGCGGCGTACACCTCCTAGCCCCCGAGCACATCGCCTGGCAGCTCGATCGCTCCCTGGAGCTGCTCGGCGTGGCGACCCTGGACGCCTTCCTCGTGGACCAGCCCGAGGTTCACCTCCCCGCGATCGGCAAGGCCGAGCTGAACCGCAAGCTGGAGCGGGCCTTCGTCGCGCTGGAGCGGGCGGTGGCAAAGGGCTTGATCCGCTGCTACGGAGTTTCCACCTTCAACGCCTTCCGAGTGGAGACCGATCATCCCCTGTTCCAGTCGCTACCGTCTCTGCTGGGATTGGCGGAGAAAGCCGCCCGCGCAGCCACGGGGGATCCCCAGGCGCGGCACCACTTCCGCGTGATCGAGGTGCCTTTCAATCAGATGATGACGGAGGCATTCACCCGGTTCTCCCATGCCACCGGCCAGGGCAACATCGCCTCCACCCTGCAGGCGGCCCACCAGTTGCGCGTGTACGTGCTGGCGAGCCACACCCTAGGCAAGGGGCGACTCGCGCAGTGTTGCGCCGAGGGCGTGCTTGCCGCCTTGCGCGAGCTTCCCAACCACCCCCAGCGGGCCATGCAGTTCAACCGATCCACCCCCGGCATCGGCACCAGCCTGGTGGGCGTGAGCACCTTGGCGCACCTGGAGGACCTGCTGGCGGTGGCCCGCATGCCGCCCATGTCCAGGGAGGCCTATCTGCGGCTGTACCGGCGGGCGGAGTGAGACCCGGCCGTGGGGCGTCACTCTTCCTCATGGAAGGCCTCCTCTCGCCGCTTGCGCAGGGTGGGCGAAAGCACCACGAACATGGCTGCCACTGCCAGGGCCAGCATCACGGCGCTCAAGGGGCGAGTGACGAAGACGGTGGGATCGCCCCGGGACAGGAGCAGGGCCCGCCGCAGGTATTCCTCCATCATGGGGCCGAGAATAAAGCCGAGCAGCATCGGCGCGGGCTCACAGTCCAGCTTGGCGAACACGTAGCCCAGCAGGGCGAACAGCGCCATCAGGTACACGTCGTACTGGCTGTTGTTGACGCTGAACACGCCGATGGCGCAAAAGACCAGAATCGCGGGATAGAGCAGGTGATACGGCACGCTGATCAACCGCACCCACAAGCCGATCAAGGGAAGGTTGAGGATGACCAGCATGAGGTTGCCGATCCACATGGAGACGATGATTCCCCAGAACAGCACCGGTTGCTCGTTTACCACCGAGGGGCCCGGCTGGATGCCCTGAATGATCATCGCCCCGATCATGAGCGCCATCACCGGGTTGGACGGGATGCCCAGGGTTAGCATGGGGATAAACGAAGTCTGGGCGCCGGCGTTGTTGGCCGACTCGGGCCCGGCGACCCCTTCGATGGCACCCTTGCCGAACTGCTCCGGATTTTTCGAGATCTTCTTTTCCAGGGAGTAGGAGGCGAAAGAAGCGAGCATCGCCCCGCCACCGGGCAGGATTCCCAAGGCGGAACCCAGGGCCGTGCCCCGCAGCACCGGGGCGGCGATGCGCTTCAAGTCCTCCAAGGTCGGCATAAGACCGGTCACGTGCTTGATGGTCACTTCCCGGGTCGCCTCGTGCTCAAGGTTTCGGATGATTTCGCCCAGACCGAACATGCCCATGGCCACCACTACGAAACCGATGCCGTCGGCGAGCCAGGGCTGGTCGAAGGTGTAGCGCTGCAAGCCAGAGTTCACGTCGGTGCCGATGAGACCCAGCAGAAGCCCCAATACGATCATGCCGATGGCATGTAGCAGGGAGCCGTGGGCCAGCACCACTGAGGCCACCAGCCCCAGCACCATGAGGGAGAAGTACTCCGCGGGTCCGAATTTCAACGCCAGCTCCGCCAGCGGCGGCCCGAACAGGGCGAGGACGAAGGTGGCCAGCGTCCCGGCGACGAAGGAGCCGATGGCGGCGGTGGCGAGGGCCTTGCCCGCTCTTCCCTGGCGCGCCATTTGGTAGCCGTCCAGGGCGGTGACCACGGAGGCTGATTCTCCCGGAAGGTTCACCAGGATGGCGGTGGTGGAACCGCCGTACTGGGCGCCGTAATAGATGCCCGCCAGCATGATCAGGGCCGACACCGGTGGCAGTGTAAAAGTGAGGGGCAGCAGCATGGCGATTGTGGCCACCGGCCCCAACCCCGGCAGCACCCCGATCACGGTTCCGAGCAGCACCCCGATGAAGCAGTAGAGCAGGTTTTCCGGCGAGAGGGCGGCGGCAAAGCCGATGCCAAGGCTGGAGAAGAGTTCCATGGCGGCGCTCCGTCAGCCGCCGAGCCAGGGACCGAAGAGCGGCAGGGGGAGGCCCAGTGCCTGCACGAACACCAGGGCGCAGAAGAGGGTCAACCCCGCCGCCAGGGCGATGGAAGGGAACCAGCGGAAGTGGGCGCTGGCGTAGGCGCTTGCCAGCACCAGTACCGCGGTGGCGGGAACCAGGCCCGCGCCCCGCACCAGCACACCGAAGAGCAACGTGGGGACCAGCACGAGGACCACTTTACGCCAGGCCAACGGGGCGATTTTTTCCCCGTGCCGAACCAGGGAACGGATGAGGGCGGCGAGGCCGATGAGGGTGAGCAGCCCTCCCAGAACGGTGGGGAAGTAGGCGGGGCCCATCTTGAGCGCTGTGCCCATGGGATAGTCCCGCGCGATGACGATGGCCGCGAGGCCGATGGTCACGTAAAGGACCCCGGTCCAGAAATCTTTTGGATGCTTGATGAGCGAAGGCACGGTTTGGCCTCCTTCTCCGCCTCAGGCGAAGAACACAAAAGGCGGGCTGCGCCTCACGTGCTGTCCGCCTACAAGATTGTCAATCAGCGTACACTCCTGCCTTCTTAAGGATGGGTCCCCACTTGTCGATCTCCCGCTTCAAATGTTCCCGCAGGGCTTCGGGGGTGGCTCGCTCCAAAGCCACCGGCTCGGTGCCCAGGTCAGCAAAGCGCTGCTTGACGGTGGCGTCCTGGAGCGCCGCTTTGAGCGCGGCGGAAAGCTTGTCCACGACGGGCTTGGGCGTACCCTTGGGCGCATACAGACCATGCCAGACGGTGACCTCAAAGTTGGGCAGGCCTGCTTCGTGCAGCGTAGGCACATCGGGCAGGGAAGGCACCCGGGTCTTGGTGGTGACGCCGTAAACCTTGATCTTCCCGGCCCTTATCTGGCTCGTGGTGTTGGTGGTTTGGTCGCACATGAAGTCCACTTGGCCGCCCAGCAGGTCGTTCATGGCCGGTCCCGTGCCCTTGTAGGGGACCGTGGTAAGGGGGGTTTCGATGGCGCTCATGAACAGGGTGCCGCAGAGGTGGGACGCCGAGCCCAGGCCCGCGTTGGCGTACGTCACCTTGTCCTTGTTGGCCTTGACGTAAGCGAGCAGCTCCTTGAAGTCCTTGGGCGGGAAATCCTTGCGCGCCACTAAGGTCATGGGCACCTCGGTGACCATTCCGATGGGCTCGAAGTCCTTGATGGGGTCATAGGGCAGCTTGCGGTACAGGGCGGGGGCGGTGGACTGCCCGATGTGGTGCAGCAGGATGGTGTAGCCGTCGGGAGCGGCTCGCGCCACGCGGCCGGCACCCAAGGTGCCGCCCGCGCCACCGACGTTCTCGATGATGATCTGCTGCTTGAGCGCGCCGCCCATGGCTTGGGCGAGCAATCGGGCCACCGTGTCGGTGGGCCCGCCCGCGGCAAAGGGGACCACCATGGTGATCACCTTGGACGGGTAGTCCTGGGCGTGGACTAGGGCCGCGGCTCCCAGGGTCAGCAGAAGCGTCAAAAGGCGGGCAATGGCACTGGGCATCGTTTTCCTCCTCGCGGTCGTTGGTGGTTTGGGCTCTACTCCGGGCGGCGCCCGTTCCAGGCCTTCTGGCGGCACATTCGCCTTGCGCCTCGGGACCGGAACGGGCAGCCATTGTAGCCTAAGTCGAATAGGGCAATAGGGTATTGAACGAAACGGGCCCGGACCAGGTGGCCGGCAAGGGGCGGACGGTCTGCGGAGGCGCTCGGACTGGCTATATCCGGCCCTGGTCCTGGTCGTGGCCGTGCTTGCGCCACAGGTAGCTCATGGCCAGGGCCACGAAGGTGCCGAAGATGAGGATCACGGTATAGATCGAGAGCTCGGCTCGGATCATCACGGCGTAGGCCCCCAGCATCACCAGGATGGACAGGTTCTCGTTGAAGTTCTGCACCGCGATGGAGTGGCCGGCCCCCATGAGCAGGTGCCCCCGGTGCTGCAGCAGGGCGTTCATGGGCACGACGAAATACCCGGCCATGGCGCCGATCGCCAGGAGCAGGCCGAAGGCGATGCGCCAGTCGTCGGTCAGGGTCATGGCCATTACCACCGCCCCCATGGCGATGCCCACCGGCAGCACCTTGACCGATCGCTCCAAGTGCACGTACCGGGCCGCCAGCATGGAGCCCACCGCGATGCCCACCGCCACCAGGGCGGTCAACTGGGTGGCCTGCTCCCGGTTGAACCCCAGGGCCACGGCGGCCCAGGTGAGCACGATGAGGCGCAAAGTGGCCCCCGCGCCCCAGAACAGGGTGGTCACGGCCAGCGACACCTGCCCCAGGGGATCCCGCCAAAGGAGCCGGAAGCAGTGCCAGAAATCGTGCAGGATGTAGCCCAGGGTGCGCTTGGGCAGCTTGTGGTCGATGTCCACCCGGGGGATGTAGAGGTTGAAGACGGCGGCGACCAGGTAGATCACCACGATCACCGCCAGCGCGAACTGGGCCGGCGTCTCGATCCCGGGCAGCGCCAGGCGGTTCGTCACCAGCGCCTCCACGCCGGGCCCGATCAGGATTCCCCCCAGGATGGCCCCCAGGATGATGGAGGCCACGGTCAAGCCCTCCATCCAGCCGTTGGCCCAGACGAGCTTGGCCGGAGGCAGGTACTCGGTGAGGATGCCGTACTTGGCAGGGGAGTACATGGCGGCGCCGATGCCCACCAGGCCGTAGGCGTAGAGGGGATTCAATCCCGCCAGCATGGTGAGGCACCCGCCGAACTTGACCGCGTTGCTCAAGAACATGACCCGCCCCTTGGGGAAGGCGTCGGCGAAGGGTCCCACGAACGGTGCCAGCGCGATGTAAGAGAAGACGAAGAACTGCTGCAAGACCGGCGTCTGCCAGGCCGGGGCGGCACGATCCTCCAGGAGGGCGATGGCGGCGAAGAGCAGGGCGTTGTCGGCGAGGGAAGAAAAGAACTGCGCCGCCAGGATCGTGAAAAACCCGAAATTCATCGCATGCGACCGGCCCGGAGAAAGAAGGGGATGGCCCGTTGTACGGCTCGGTGTTTGTTCTTGGGTCTCGGCTTTGTCGTTCTTGTCGCCGGCGTCTTCGAGCGGGCCGCAATCCGGCCGCGGGGAGCCGCCCGAGGGCTGGCCGCCCTTTATACCATAGAACCCCGTTCCCCAGCGGAGGCCGCGGGCGGGGTTCGTCGTTTTTCACTTTTCCCGCTCGCCGGCGGACGGGGAGGGAGGAGGTTCCCGGGATGGGGGCGAGGAAGCTTCCTGGTGGCGGGAGCGCCGGGCGAGGGCCCGAAGGAGCGCCTCCTGTTCGGCGAAGGAACGCGCGCGGCCGTCGGGGGCGAGGGTGAGCTCCGTTTCCCCGAGGGGCGATCCGGCTGCGTCCTCGTCCGGGAAACGGCCGCGGAAGCCCGCCGGCGCCCCGGGCGTCTGCCCCAGGTAGACCTTCATCCGCAAGGCCTTGTTGAGCCTCGCCACTCGGCCTTCGATCCACACGATGTCGTGGGCGGCGAAGCCCGCGAGGAGGGATAGGGCGGCCCAGTCGAAGTAGGGAATCCCGGCCGCGAAGCCGACGGCAGCGGCCAGGCCGAGCCCGCGGAACACCCATGCCCCCCACGGCTCCTCCAGGTAAGTCCGGTGCAGGCCCAGAGGGGCGAGCAGCAGGAGGGCGTAGGCCCGTTGCCTTCGCTTGAGAAGACGCGAAAGCTTAAGGTTGGCCGCCTGCAGCCCGCCGCCTTCCAGATCGAGCCGCTTCCACCCTTCGCTCATGCACTACCCGCAAAAAACGAATTGTGATTCAATCATATCTGGCTGTCCGGCCCACGGCCGGCGGCCGCATGTGCTTCTCGCAAACGATGAGACCCTGAAACCGACGCTCCACGCCCGCACCCATGGCCGACCGCAGACTCCAGGTCTTCTACACCGTCGCCAAGCAGCTCTCCTTCACCAAGGCGGCGGAGCTCCTCTTCATGACCCAGCCGGCGGTCACTTTCCAAGTGAAGCAACTGGAGGAGCACTTCAACACCCGGCTGTTCGAGCGCAGCCACGGCAAGATCAGCCTAACCCCCGCCGGGCAGCTCGTGTTCAACTACGCCGAGCGCATCCTCACCCTCTCTTCCGAGATGGAGACGCGGATGCACGAGATGACCGGCGGCATCGCCGGCCCCCTCTCCATCGGCGCCAGCACCACCATCGCAGAGTTCATGATCCCCCGGATCCTGGGGGAGTTCAAATCCGCCCACCCCCAGGTGCAGCCTCGCCTGGTGGTGGGCAACTCGGAGATGATCGAGAACCTGGTGGCGGACCACATGCTGGACCTGGGCCTCATCGAGTCGCCCCCCCATCTGCCCCAGCTCAAGAACGAACTCCTGTGCGAGGACGAGCTGGTGATGATCTGCGCCCCCCAGCACCCCCTAGCCCAGTCGGCGAGCGTCACGCCGAAGCAACTGGCGGAGCTGCCTTATGTGAGCCGCGAGCCCGGCTCCGGGACCCGGGAGTTCGCCGACCAGTTTTTCGCCAAGCACGGGCTCGCGCCCGAGGAGATGAACATCGTCATGGAGCTGGGGAGCCCCGAGGCGGTCAAAGGGGTGGTGGAAACGGGGCTCGGCTTCGGCGTCCTCTCCCGGGCGACGGTGGAAAAGGAGCTCAAGTTGAAGACCCTGGTGGCGGTGCCCTTCCGGCCCAGGCTCACCCGTATCATGTCCATGGTCCTGCCGAAGGAGAAATTCCGCTCCCGGCTCCTCACCACCTTCGTCGATTTCGCGACGGCGCGGTTCAATGCCCAGGCGAAGGTGAAAGCATGAAACATTTCCTGGTGGTTCAGCATACCTACTCGGAGTTCCTGGGTCTCATCGAAACCCGGCTGGAGCAGCGGGACATCGGTTTTACCTACGTGCGCCCGTTCACTGGCCAAAGCCTGCCGGGCACGGCGCTCCAGCACGACGCCCTGTGGCTGCTGGGCGGGGCGTACCCCGTGACGGACATCGAGCGGCAGCCCTGGATCGACGACGAGCTGAGGCTCATCGCCCTGTTTCAGCGGGCCCACCGCCCGGTGGTGGGGCTGGGCTTCGGCGGCCTCCTGCTCGCCCGGGCGGCGGGCGGCGCGGCCCGCAGCGAGCCCACCCATACCGCCTGCTGGACTCGGGCTCGAGCTACCGAAGGGGGACGCGGCGATCCCCTGGCCCAGGCGGTGGACGGGCGCCGGGTGCTGGTCATGTACAACGGCGCGGTGGATCTGCCCGAGGGCGTCCTTCCCCTGGTGGTGGACGAGCAGGGCCGCTGGATCGCCGCCCGCATGGGCGAGACCGCCTACGCGCTCCTCTTCCGCCCAGAGCTCAAGCCCGGGATGCTGGAGGACATGATCATGGAGGAAGGGCGCCCAACCCCGGAGAATATAGGCGACCTCCTGGCTGAGGCGAGGAGGGAGTGGCCCGAGACGCAGGAAACCGCCGACCGGGTCCTGGTGGCCTTGGTGTCCGCCCTGGACCTCATGCAGGAGCGGCGCAAGGCGCCGGTGTTCAGCCTCAACGTGGTGGCGAAATGAGTCCCCGGGAAAAGGCCTTGCTCGAGCGCTACCGGGCCCTTTCCCTGGAGGACCGGCGCATGCTGGAGGCGTTCGCCGAGTTTCTCGCCGCCCGCTCCCCGGAGACCCCGCGCCGGGAAGCGGAAACCGAGCCCCTCCCCATTCCCAGGCCGGAGAAGGAAACCGTGGTGCGGGCCATCCAGCGGCTGCGGGCCACCTACCCGATGCTGGATCCGCGGGTCCTGTTCCAGGAGACCTCCGTCTGTCTCTCCCGGCACGTGCTCCACGGCCAACCGGCCGAGGCGGTCATCGACGAGCTGGAAGAGGTGTTCTTCCGCCACTATCAGCGCATGAAGGCGGGAGGCTGAGCCGTGCTGGGCGCTGGACTCCTCCTACCGCCGGACCGCTCTTCGCCTTCCTGATCGCAGCTCACCCATGCGCCCGCTGCGCGCCGTCTTCGATTGGAGCGCCCTTGCTGCCAATTATGCCCTGGCCCGGCGCGTCGCCCGGGGCGCCCGGGCCCTGGCCGTCATCAAGGCGGATGCCTACGGCCACGGGTATCTCAAGGCGGCGCAAGCCCTTCGGGACGCGGATGGTTTCGCCCTCCTGGAGATCGACCGGGCGGCGGAGCTGCGGGACCGGGGGTTTCGCCAGCCGATCCTCCTGCTGGAGGGGTTCTTTTCCCCGGACGAGCTGGCGATGGCCGAGGCGTACCGGCTCTCGGTGGTGGTGCACAGCCTCGAGCAGCTCCGGATGCTCGCCGCGGCGCGCCGCTCCCGCCCGCTGGAAGTGTTCCTGAAGCTCAACACCGGCATGAATCGGCTGGGCCTGCAGGCTAGCGAGCTCGCTGCCGCTAGGGCGCTGCTCAAGGCCGCCCGGGGGGTCGAGGGCGTGGTCCTCATGACCCACTTCGCCACCGCGGACGAGCCGGCGGAAGGGGTGGAGGCCCAGCTCGAGCGGTTCAACGCCATGACGGCGGGTTTGTCGCTCGCCCGGTCCCTGGCCAACTCGGCGGCCCTGCTGCGCTACCCGCAAACCCATGGGGACTGGGTCCGCCCGGGCATCATGCTCTACGGGTCTTCGCCTTTCGCCGACCAGGATGCGGAGGCGTTGGGATTGAGGCCGGTGATGACGTTGGAGAGCCGGGTGATCGCGGTCCAGTCCCTCCAGGCCGGCGACCGGGTGGGTTACGGAGGGACCTTCACCGCCCCCCATCCCATGCGCATCGGCATCGTGGCCTGCGGCTACGCCGACGGCTATCCGCGCCACGCGGGCACCGGCACCCCCGTCCTGGTGAACGGGGTGCGCACCCGGACGGTGGGGCGCGTCTCCATGGACATGTTGAGCGTGGACCTGACCCCGGTGCCCGAAGCGGGTCTAGGAGCCCAGGTGACCCTGTGGGGAGAAGGGTTGTCGGTGGACGAGGTGGCCCGCGCGGCGGGCACCATCGGCTACGAGCTGCTGTGCCGCCTCACTTCCCGGGTGCCGCGGGAGGATCGCTGAAGCCTGTCAGTCGGTATTTTTGGGCGGCGACCACTCCCGCGGTTCGACCCCCAGGGGCCGCTCGAAAGTGTAGCGGAGCTGTTTGCCCACCAGGGCTTCCCCCGCCTCGTCGGTGCTTCGGCTGGGCAGGGTGAAGGGCAGACTCACCACCCACAGGGCGGCGCCGAGCACCGTCCCCACCACCCCGATGGGCCGGGCGAACAAGACGTCGGCGGCCATGGCAGCGCCCGGGTCGCCCGTTTCCGGATCGTAGCCGGCTGCCGACAGGGAGGCGGAGGCGCCCGTGAGGGCCAGGGCAAGGCCTGCGGCGGTCAACCGCTTGACGAGCGGGGTTTTCATGGACTCGGCTCCTTAGGTTGCAAGGCTTGAGCCCCCAGTATAGGGAACACCTCCTCAGAGATCAAGAAAGCCGTTTAAGAATATCTCATAACACATTGCCTTACATGAAGGAGTTTGTCGAGCTTTGCGGATTTAAGCAGCCGCGGCCTGGCTTGCCCATCCGCCCGGGGTGCTTCCCTGCCCCGCCAAGACGTGGCCTGTCGGCGGGAAGGGCCGTCCCTTGATTCCCTGGACGATGTCGGTTAGCGTGTCTAGCTCCTCTGGTCTCCTCTACACCTAAGCCCCGACGGGACCCTGAACCCCCGCGACCCGCCCCCATGGCGAAACCCAAGACCGTCTTTGCGTGTACCGAATGCGGCGGCCAGGTGCTCCAGTGGCAGGGACAGTGCCCCCACTGCCAGGCCTGGAACACCCTGGTGGAGACGGTGGCGGAAAAGGCGGCGCCCCGCTTCGCCCCCCTCTCCGAGGCGGGGGAGCTGCAGCTGCTCGCCGAGGTGGAAGCGGCGGAGCAGCCGCGGATCTCCACCGGCATTTCGGAGTTCGACCGGGTGCTCGGCGGGGGACTGGTGCCGGGGGGCGTGGCCCTCCTCGGAGGCGATCCCGGCATCGGCAAGTCCACCCTGCTCCTGCAGGCGCTCGCGCATCTCGCGCGAGAGCACCCGGTGTTGTACGTGAGCGGGGAGGAGTCGCCCCAGCAGGTGGCCCTGCGGGCGCGGCGGCTCGGCCTGCATGGGGAGCGCCTTCCCCTGCTGGCCGAGATCCGGCTCGAGCGCATCCAGGAAGCCCTCGCCCGCAGCCGCCCCAAGGTGGCGGTGATCGACTCCATTCAGACCCTCTATTCCGGCGCCCTCCAGTCCGCCCCTGGCTCCGTAGCCCAGGTTCGCGAGTGCGCCGCCCAGCTTACGCGGCTCGCCAAGGCGAACGCCGCCGCCTTGGTGCTGGTGGGCCACGTGACCAAGGAGGGGGCCCTGGCCGGCCCGCGGGTGCTGGAGCACATGGTGGACACGGTGCTTTATTTCGAAGGGGACACCCATTCCAGCTTCCGCCTGATCCGGGCCTTCAAGAACCGCTTCGGGGCGGTGAACGAGCTGGGGGTGTTCGCCATGACCGAGCGGGGTCTGCGCCCGGTATCCAACCCTTCGGCGCTGTTTCTCTCCCACCATGAGCGGGAAGTGGCCGGCTCCTGCATCATGGTGACCCAGGAAGGCACCCGCCCCCTGCTGGTGGAAATCCAGGCGCTTGTCGACACCGCCCACGCCCCCAACCCCCGGCGACTCACCGTGGGGCTGGAACAGAACCGCCTGGCCATGCTGCTGGCGGTGCTGCACCGGCACGTGGGCGTCGCCTGCTACGACCAGGACGTGTTCGTGAACGCCGTGGGGGGCGTCAAGATCGACGAGCCGGGGGCGGATCTGCCGGTGTGCCTGGCGATCGCCTCCTCCTTAAGCGGCCGTCCGCTGCCGTCCAAGCTGGTGGCTTTCGGAGAGGTGGGGCTCGCCGGGGAAGTGCGGCCGGTGCAGCGGGGCCAGGAGCGGCTCAAGGAGGCGGCCAAGCTCGGCTTCCATCGGGCGGTGGTGCCCAAGGCGAACGCGCCCAAGCATTCCCCCGCGGGAATCGAGGTGATGGCCGTGGAGCGCATCGAGCAGGCGATCGTCCTGCTGCGCGAAAGCGGCAACGGGCGCCCCTAGCACGCTGGACGATCCGTGGCCGCCGACGTTTCCTTGCCCGACGCCGCCGCCGCGATCCACGAGCAGGCGGTGCGCTCCCTGTTCCAGATGTTCGAGAGCATCTGCGAGGGGGCGGTGATCGTGGACCGGGAGGCCCGCATCGTCTGGATCAGCGACAAGTACCTGGCCCTGCTCGGGCTGGCAGGCGCCCATCAAGCCTTGGGCAAGCCGGTGGAGCAAGTAATCCCCGCGAGCCTCATGCGCCGGGTGGTGGAGACGGGGGAGCCGATTCTGCTGGACATCATGGAGTTCGGCCAGCAGTCCTTCGTGGTGACCCGCCTGCCCCTGCGCGGAGAAGACGGGCAGGTCACGGGGGCGGTGGGTTTCGTGCTCTACGACCGGCCCCAGTATTTGAAACCCCTGGTGTCCAAGTTCACCCGCCTACAGCGCGACCTGGCGCGGGCCCAGCGGGAACTGGCCCAGCGCCGGCGCCCCAAGTACAGCTTTTCCAGTTTCGTCGGCACGAGCGCCGCGTCCCTGGAAGTGAAGCGCCAGGCGCGACGCGCGGCGCAGCTCGACACCACGGTGCTGATCCAGGGGGAGACCGGCACCGGCAAGGAACTCCTGGCCCACGCCATCCATGCCGCCTCGGCGCGTTCGGACGGCCCCTTCGTGAGCCTCAACCCGGCGGGGGTTCCCGAACAGGTCTTGGAACAGGAGCTGTTCGGCGTGGCGCCCGGCGGCGACGGCGCGGCGCGGCGCGTCCGGGAAGGCAAGCTCAAGCTGGCCCATGGGGGCACCCTGTTTCTGGACGAGGTGGGGGACATTCCGCCGGCGCTGCAACCCAAGCTCCTGCGGATGCTGCAGGAGCAGGAGTTCGAGCTTCCCGGCTCCCACAAGATCGTCCAGGTGGACGTGCGGGTGATCGCCGCCACGAGCCGGGATCTCAGGCGCCTGGTCCAGGAAGGGCGGCTGCGCGCCGACCTCTACTACCGGTTGAACGTGTTGCGCATCGACGTGCCCCCCTTGCGGGAGCGGCTGGAGGACCTGGAAGCCCTGTGCGAAGTGTTGCTCGAGCGCATCGCCGAGCGCACCGGGCTTCCCCAGCGGGAGCTGGCCCGGGACGCCTTGGCCCTGCTACGGGCCTATTCCTGGCCGGGCAACGTGCGGGAGCTGGGCAACGTGCTGGAACAGGTCACCATGCTGGCGGAAGGCCGGCGCTTGGGGGCCGAGGACTTCGCCCACGCCCTGCCCGCCGCCCCCTTCGCCTATGGCCGGTGCGGTGGGGGCGGGGACCCGGCCCTTCCCCGGCGCCTGGCGGAGGCGGTGGCCGAGTCTCAGCGGGAGGCCATTCGGGAAGCCCTCATCGCGGCCAAGGGCAACAAGGTAACGGCGGCCCGACTCCTGGGTATTTCCCGCGCCACCCTGTACGAGAAAATGGCGGCCCTGGGCCTCGCGTCTCGGCCGGCCGCCGTAGATGTCAAGTTTTTCAGACATCGAAACGCCTGAGGGATCAATCCGCTCCCTTGATCCTGGGCTATCATGTCTGTCAAACCAGTCAAACCGGCGCCCAACGAGCCTCAGGTAAAAAAGAAAGCATCCCCTGCTGGGACCGGACGATTTCGATTGAGCCTTCGGTCTCATGGTGACGGACCATGGACCGCTGTCCCGAGCGCCGTCATACACCTTAAAGGGACGCTCGGTAACGATGCCCTTCAGCGCATCGAAGGAGGAGGGATGACCCGCGTGAATCCTTACAACGTGGCGCTGGACCGCAATCCGGCGAACTACACGCCCCTTTCCCCTTTAAGCTTCCTGGAGTGGGCGGCCTACGTCTATCCGAAGCGGCCGTCGGTGATCCACGGCGAGCGCAGGATGACCTGGGCCGAGACCTACGCCCGCTGCCGGCGCCTCGCCTCGGCGCTGCAGCGCCGCGGCGTGGGGGAAGGGGACACGGTGGCCGTCATGGCCCCCAACATCCCCGCCATGGTGGAGGCCCACTTCGGCCCCGCCATGATCGGCGCCGTGCTCAATACCCTCAACACGCGCCTCGACGCCGAGGCCATCGCCTTCATGCTCCAGCACGGCGAAGCCAAGGTGCTGATCACCGACCGGGAGTTCTCCCCCACGATCGCCAAGGCCCTGGCCAGGCTGGAGAAGCGCCCCCTGGTGATCGACATCGACGACCCGGAGTACCAGGGGCCCGGCGAGCGCCTGGGGGAGAAGGAGTACGAGGCGTTCATGGAGGAGGGCGATCCCGAGTTCCGCTGGTCGCTGCCCTCCGACGAGTGGAACGCCATCGCCCTCAATTACACTTCGGGCACCACGGGAAATCCCAAGGGCGTGGTCTATCACCACCGGGGCGCCTATCTCAACGCCATCAGCAACATCCTGGTGTGGGGCATGCCCCATCACGCCGTGTACCTGTGGACGCTGCCCATGTTCCACTGCAACGGCTGGTGCTTCCCCTGGACTATGGCCGCCAACGTGGGCGTGAACGTGTGCCTGCGCAGGGTGGAGATCGGGCGCATGCTGGAGCTGATCCGCCGGCACCGGGTGACCCATTATTGCGGCGCTCCCATCGTGCACGCCATGTTCATCAACGCCCCCGACGAGCTGCGCCGCGGCATCGACCACACGGTCTACGGCATGATCGCGGGCGCCGCGCCCCCGGCGGCGGTGATCGAGGGCATGGAGCGCATCGGCTTTAACATCACCCACGTCTACGGGCTCACCGAGACCTACGGCCCGGCGGCGGTGTGCGCCAAGCACCCCGAGTGGGAATCCCTTTCGCTGGCCGAGCGCACCCGCATGAACGGTCGCCAGGGTGTGCGCTATCCCACCCAGCAGGGCATGACAGTGATGGACCCCCGCACCATGGAGGAGGTGCCGCGCGACGGCGAAACCATGGGGGAGATCATGTTCCGCGGCAACATCACCATGAAGGGCTACCTCAAGAACCCCAAGGCCACCGCGGAAGCGTTCGCCGGCGGCTGGTTCCACACCGGGGATCTCGCGGTGATGGAGCCGGACGGCTACGTGAGGATCAAGGACCGCTCCAAGGACATCATCATTTCCGGGGGCGAGAACATCTCCTCCATCGAGGTCGAGGATACCCTTTACCGCCATCCAGCGGTGCTGGCCGCGGCGGTGGTGGCCAAGCCCGACGAGAAATGGGGCGAAACCCCGTGCGCCTTCGTCGAGCTCAAGCCTGGGGCCAGCGTCACGGAGCACGAGCTGATCGAGTTCTGCCGCCAGAACCTGGCCCATTTCAAGTGCCCGAGGACGGTGGTGTTCGGGCCGCTGCCCAAGACCTCTACGGGAAAGATCCAGAAATTCATGCTCCGGGAGCGGGCGAAGGCGCTGTGACCCGCGGGGAAGACAAGCCATGGCGGTGAACGGGGAGATCATTCTCGAAACGCGGGGCCTCACCAAGGAGTTCAAGGGCTTCGTCGCCGTGGACGGCGTGAACCTCAAGGTCCGGCGCGGCACCATCCACGCCCTGATCGGGCCCAACGGGGCGGGCAAGACCACGGTCTTCAACCTGCTCACCAAGTTCCTCGAGCCCACCAGGGGGACCATCCTGTACAACGGGGAGGACATCACCCGGGAGAAGCCGGCCCAGATCGCCCGCCGGGGGATCGTGCGCTCCTTCCAGATCTCGGCGGTGTTCCCCCACCTCACGGTGCTGGAGAACGTGCGGGTGGCGCTGCAGCGCAGGCTCGGCACCTCCTTCCATTTCTGGCGCTCGGAGAAAAGCCTGGAGGTCTTGGACGACCGGGCGCTGGAGCTGCTCGCCGCCGTGGACCTACAGGACTACGCCCACACCGTCACCGTGGAGCTGCCCTACGGGCGCAAGCGGGCCCTGGAGCTCGCCACCACCCTGGCGTTGGAACCGGACCTGATGCTGCTGGACGAGCCGACCCAGGGCATGGGCCACGAGGACGTGGGACGCGTGGCGGAGCTGATCAAGCGGGTCTCCGCCAACCGCACCGTCCTCATGGTGGAGCACAACCTGAACGTGGTGGCCCAGCTCTCCGACACCATCACCGTGCTGAACCGGGGACAAGTGCTGGCCGAGGGGAGCTACGAGGAGGTCTCCAACGACCCGAAGGTCCTGGAAGCCTACGTGGGGACGGCCCAATGACCAGCGCGTTCAAACCCGACGTGGAGATGCTGCGGGTCTCCGACCTGCACGCCTTCTACGGCGAATCCCACATCCTGCACGGGATCGACTTCGTGGTGAACCGGGGCGAGCTGGTGACGCTTCTCGGCCGCAACGGCGCCGGCCGCACCACCACCCTCAAGGCGATCCTGGGTCTTGTGGACCGGCGCACGGGCTCGGTCATGATCAACGGCCGGGAAGCGATCAGCCTTCCGCCCCACCGGATCGCCCACCTGGGCGTCGGCTACTGCCCCGAAGAGCGGGGCATCTACGCCAGCCTCACCTGCGAGGAGAACCTGCTGCTGCCGCCGATGGTGTCGAGCGGCGGCATGAGCCTCGAGGAGATCTACGAGATGTTCCCCAACTTGAAGGAGCGCCGCCACAGCATGGGCGGGCGGCTCTCCGGCGGGGAACGGCAGATGCTGGCCATGGCCCGGATCCTGCGCACGGGAGCGCGGCTCCTGCTCCTGGACGAGATCACCGAGGGCCTGGCCCCGGTCATCGTGCAGACCCTGGGACGGGTGCTGCGCCAGCTCAAGGACAAAGGATTCACCATCGTGCTGGTGGAGCAGAACTTCCGCTTCGCCGCGCCGCTGGCCGATCGCCATTACGTGATCGAGCACGGGCGTATCCTGGACATGGTGAGTAAGGAGGAGCTGGAAGCGAAGATGGATCTGTTGCACGACTATTTGGGTGTCTGACAACCCTGACTGGGAGAGGAGAAAGCGATGAAACGGAAGCTGATGAGCGTGCTGGTGGCGGCGGGGCTGCTGGCGGTCAACCCCGCGGCGCTGGCCCAGCAGAAGATCTCCGACGGCGTGGTGAAGATCGGCGTCCTCACGGACATGTCCGGAACCTACTCGGACTTGGCCGGGCCGGGGTCGCTCCTGGCGGTGGAGATGGCGGTCAAGGACTTCGTCGAGAAGGAAAAACCTAACTTCAAGATCGAGATCGTCTCCGCCGACCACCAGAACAAGGGGGACATCTCCGCCAACAAGGCGCGGGAGTGGTTCGACCGGGACAAGGTGGACGTGATCGTGGACCTGGTCACCACGTCCACCGCTCTCGCGGTGATGAAAGTCGCCAAGGAGAAGAACAAGATCACCCTGGTCTCGGGGGCCGCCTCTACGCCCATCACCAACGAGCAGTGCACCGACACCAACGTGCACTGGACCTATGACACCTACGCCCTGGCCGTGGGCACCGGCCGCGCGGTGGTGGAGCAAGGGGGCAAGAGCTGGTTCTTCTTGACCGCCGACTACGCCTTCGGCCACTCCCTGGAGCGGGACACCGCGGCCATCGTGGAGAAGATGGGGGGCAAGGTGCTGGGCAGCGTGCGCCATCCGTTCCCGGCCCAGGACTTCTCCTCCTTCCTGCTCAGAGCCCAGGCTTCTGGAGCCCAGGTCATCGGCCTAGCCAATGCCGGAAACGACACGATCAACGCCATCAAGCAGGCGGCCGAGTTCGGCATCACCCCCAAGCAGACGTTGGCGGGGCTTTTGATGTTCATCTCCGACGTCCATACCCTCGGGCTCAAGGCGACCCAGGGCATGTATCTGACGACCGGTTTCTATTGGGACTACAACGACGAGACCCGGGCCTGGTCGAAGCGCTTCTTCGAGGCCCGCAAGCGCATGCCCACCATGGTGCAGGCGGGGGACTACTCGGCTGTGTACCACTACCTGAAGGCGGTCAAGGCCGCGGGCACCGACGACACCATGACCGTCATGGCCAAGATGAAGGCGACCCCGGTCAACGACTTCTTCGCCAAGAACGGCAAGATCCGGTACGACGGGCGCATGGTGCACGACATGTACCTGGCTCAAGTAAAGAAGCCCGAGGAGTCCAAGTATCCCTGGGACTACTACCACATCCGCCAGGTGATCCCGGGCGACCAGGCGTTCATGCCGCTCTCCGAAAGCAAGTGCCCGCTGGTCAAGAAGTAGGCGAAGACGGCGGGGTGAAACCGGGGCGCAGCCAGGGGACCGGGAGCGGCTTCCCGCCCCGGTTTTCGCCGTCCCATTGAGCGGAGCGAAGCTATGGAGATCTTCGGCGTTCCCCTACAGGGTTTGATGGCCCAGCTCCTGATCGGGCTGATCAACGGCTCGTTCTACGCCATCCTGAGCCTGGGGCTCGCCATCATTTTCGGGATGCTCAACATCATCAACTTCGCCCACGGCGCCCAGTACATGATGGGGGCGTTCTGCGCCTGGATCGGCCTCACCTATTTCGGCATCAACTACTGGTGGGCGCTGCTGCTCTCCCCCCTGGTGGTGGGACTGACCGGCATCCTCGTCGAGCGGGCGTTTCTGCAATGGCTGTACAAGCTGGACCACCTCTACGGGCTGCTTCTCACCTTCGGCCTGGCGCTCGTCATCGAGGGCCTGTTCCGCTACCGCTTCGGCATCTCGGGCGAGCGCTATCCCGTGCCGGAGCTGCTCGCCGGCGGGATCGACCTGGGCTTTATGTTCCTGCCCGTCTACCGGGCCTGGGTGGTGGTGGCCTCCCTGGCGGTGTGCCTTCTCACCTGGTACATGATCGAGCGCACCAAGCTGGGGGCGTATCTGCGCGCCGGCACGGAAAATCCCAAGCTGCTTCAGGCGTTCGGCGTCAACGTGCCCCTGATGATCACCCTGACCTACGGCTTCGGGGTGGCGCTGGCCGCTTTCGCCGGGGTGCTGGCGGCGCCGATCTTCAACGTCAACCCGGTGATGGGCTCCAACCTGATCATCGTGGTGTTCGCCGTGGTGGTGATCGGCGGCATGGGGTCCATCCTGGGCTCCATCGTGACCGGGCTGGGACTGGGGCTGATCGAGGGCCTCACCAAGGTGTACTATCCAGAGGCCTCCGCCGTGGTGGTGTTCGTGATCATGGCCATCGTGTTGCTCATGCGCCCGGCGGGCCTGTTCGGCAAGGAGCGATAGCATGGAAGGAAGAGTCGGCAACGGCCGGGTGGCGGAAGGCGTGGCGGCTCCGGCGGCCGGTTCTAGGACGATCCGGCTTAAGGGGATCAACCGGGCCCACGCCGCCGGCTGGGGGCTGCTGGTGCTGGCCGGCCTTATCGCCCCCTTCCTGGTGTACCCGGTGTTCGTCATGAAGGTGCTGTGCTTCGCCCTCTTCGCCTCCGCCTTCAACCTGTTGCTGGGCTATACCGGGCTGCTTTCTTTCGGCCACGCCGCCTTTCTCGGCTGGGCCGGCTACATCACCGGGCACACGGTGAAGGTCATGGGGTTCCCGCCGGAGCTGGGGATCCTGGCTGGCACCGCTTTCGCGGGGCTGTTGGGCTACATCTTCGGCAGCCTGGCCATCCGGCGCTCGGGCATTTACTTCGCCATGATCACCCTGGCTCTCGCCCAGATGATGTACTTTCTGGCGCTGCAGTTTCCGTTCACCGGAGGCGAGGACGGGCTGCAAGGCGTGCCCCGGGGCACTCTGTTGGGGATCGTGGACCTGAGCCGGATGATGAACATGTATTTCTTCGTGCTCGCCGTGTTCCTGTTCGGCTTCTGGGTGATCTACCGCACCATTCATTCGCCGTTCGGACAAGTGTTGAAGGCGATCCGGGAGAACGAGCCCCGGGCCGTCTCCCTGGGTTACGACGTGGACAAGTTCAAGCTGATGGCCTTCGTGCTCTCCGCCGCCCTCTCGGGCCTGGCGGGCTCCACCAAGACCCTGGTATTCCAGCTCGCCTCCTTGACCGACGTGCACTGGCATATGTCCGGGGAGGTGGTGCTGATGACCCTGGTGGGCGGCATGGGCACGGTGTTTGGCCCGGTGGTGGGCGCCACCGTCCTAGTGACCCTGCAGAATTACGGCGCCGAGCTGGGCGAGTGGGTGACGGTCCTTACGGGGACGATTTTCGTGATCTGCGTGCTCGCGTTCCGGCGCGGGATCGTGGGTGAGCTCACGGCCATCTACCGCCGCTCGGGCATTTCCGTACGGTGAAGGCGATGAAGATCCTGGTTCCGGTCAAGCGGGTGGTGGACTACAACGTGAAGGTCCGGGTCAAGGCGGACGGCACGGGGGTGGAAACGGCCAACGTCAAGATGTCCATGAACCCCTTCGACGAAATCGCCATGGAGGAGGCGGTACGGATCAAGGAAGCGGGCAAGGCGGCCGAGATCGTGGCCGTTTCCCTGGGGGTCGCCCAGTGCCAGGAAACCCTGCGCACGGCGCTCGCCATGGGGGCGGACCGGGCCCTCCTGGTGGAGACTTCCGCCGAGCTGCAGCCCCTGGCGGTGGCCAAGCTCTTGAAGGCGATCGTGGAACGGGAGCAGCCCGGCCTGGTGATCCTGGGCAAACAGGCGATCGACGACGACGCCAACCAGACCGGGCAGATGCTGGCGGCCCTCCTCGGCTGGCCCCAGGGCACCTTCGCCTCCAAGGTGGAGCTGGGGGAGGGGCGGGTCCGGGTCACGCGGGAGATCGACGGGGGCCTGGAGACGGTGGAGTTACAGCTCCCGGCGGTGGTGACCACCGACCTGCGGTTGAACGAACCCCGTTACGTCACGCTGCCCAACATCATGAAGGCGAAGAAAAAGCCTCTGGAGGCCTTCACCCCCGAAGCCCTGGGTGTGGACGTCACGCCGCGGCTCAAGGTCCTCAAGGTGCAGGAGCCGCCCAAGCGCAAAGGGGGCGTGCGGGTGGCCGACGCGAAGGAGCTGGTGCACCGGCTCAAGCACGAAGCGAAGGTGGTCTGAATGGCGGTCCTGGTCATTGCCGAGCACGACGGTGCCGCCCTCAAGCCGGCGACCCTCAACACCCTCACCGCGGCGGCTTGCCTCGATCCGCAAGTTCACGTCCTGGTGGCCGGGTCGGCGTGCCGCCCGGTCGCCGAGGCCGCGGCGAAAGTGGAGGGGGTGGCCAAGGTGCTCCTCGCCGATGCCCCTCAGCTCAAGGACCTGCTGGCGGAGAACCTGGCCCCCCTGATCGCCCGGCTCGCCCCGGGCTACAGCCACGTCCTGGCGCCCGCCACCACCTTCGGCAAGAACGTGATGCCCCGGGCGGCGGCCCTGCTGGACGTGGCCCAGGTGTCCGATATCGTGGCGATCGAGTCCCCTGACACCTTCGTGCGGCCCATTTATGCCGGTAACGCGCTCGCCACGGTGCAGGCGACCGATCCCGTCAAGGTAATCACGGTGCGCACCACCGCCTTCGAGGCTGCGCCCCGGGAGGGTGGGGCCGCCACCATCGAGGCGGTGGAAGCGCCTCCGGACGCGGGCCTTTCCCGGCTGCTGGGGCAGGAGCTCACCCGCTCGGCCCGCCCCGAGCTCACCGCCGCCCGGGTGGTCGTCGCCGGTGGCCGGGCTCTCGGGAGCGCGGAGAACTTCATGAAGCTGCTCGAGCCCCTGGCGGATAAGCTCAACGCCGCCATCGGCGCCTCCCGCGCCGCCGTGGACGCGGGCTTCGTACCCAACGACTACCAGGTGGGGCAGACCGGCAAGGTGGTGGCCCCGGAGCTCTACATCGCGGTGGGCATCTCGGGGGCGATCCAGCACCTGGCGGGGATGAAGGACTCCAAGGTGATCGTGGCCATCAACAAGGACGCGGACGCCCCCATTTTCCAGGTGGCCGACTACGGGCTGGTGGCCGATATTTTCCAGGCGGTGCCCGAGCTGGTGAAGGAGCTGGAGGCCGCTGCAGGCCAAACGTAGTGGCGCGCAGGCGCAGGCGAGCCTTTTTGTGGGAGTTGCATGATGAGCACGTACATCGCGCCTCTCCAGGACATGCGCTTCGTGCTGGAGGAGCTGGCGGGGCTGCCTGAGGTGGCGGCGCTGCCGGGCTACGAGGAGGTCACCCCGGACCTGGTGGGCGCCATCCTCCAGGAGGCGGCCCGGTTCGCGGCCGAAGTGCTCGCCCCCCTGAACGCCGTGGGGGACCGGCACGGCAGCCGCCTCGAAGGCGGCCGGGTGGTCACCCCGCCGGGCTTTCGCGATGCCTACCGGCGCTTCGTGGCGGCCGGCTGGAACGGGCTGGACGCCGATCCCCGCTTCGGCGGCCAGGGCCTGCCGCAACTGGTGGCGAAGCCCGTGCACGAGATGTGGAAGTCGGCCAACCTGGCCTTTTCCCTCTGCCCCATGCTCACCGCGGCGGCGGCCAAGGCGATCCAGGCCCACGGCTCGGAAGCCCAGCAGGAGACCTTCCTGCCCAAACTGGTCTCGGGGGAATGGACCGGCACCATGAACTTGACGGAGCCCCAGGCGGGCTCCGACCTCTCGGCGGTGCGCACCCGGGCGATTCCCCAGGGGGATCACTACCGCATCCGGGGGACCAAGATCTTCATCACCTGGGGCGAGCACGACCTGGCGGAGAACATCGTCCACATGGTGCTTGCAAGACTCCCCGACGCCCCCGAAGGGGTGAAGGGGATCTCCCTCTTCATCGTGCCCAAGTTCCTGGTGAACCGGGACGGCAGCCTGGGGCCGCGCAACGACGTGCAGGCGGTGTCCCTGGAGCACAAGATGGGCATCCACGCAAGCCCCACCGCGGTGATGGCTTACGGGGAGAACGAGGGCGCCGTCGGCTACCTGGTGGGCGAGCCCCACCGGGGGCTCGAATACATGTTCACCATGATGAACAACGCCCGCCTGGCGGTGGGTCTCGAAGGGGTGGCCATTTCCGAGCGGGCGTACCAGCAGGCCGCGGCCTACGCCAAGGAGCGGGTGCAGGGCCGCCCAGCGGGACGCGAGAGCGAGGAGCGGGTGCCCATCATCCATCACCCGGACGTGCGGCGCATGTTGATGAGCATGAGGGCCCAGGTGGAGGCGATGCGCTCGCTCGCCTACTTCGCCTCCGGGCTCCTCGACCGGGCGGAGCGCCATCCGGATCCCGCGGCCCGGCGGGAGGCCCAGGCCCTGGTGGATCTCCTCACTCCGGTGGTGAAGGGCTGGTGCACCGAGCAGTCGGTGGAGGTCGCATCCACCGGCATCCAGGTGCACGGGGGCATGGGCTACATCGAGGAGACCGGCGCCTGCCAGCACCTGCGGGACGCCCGCATCACCCCCATTTACGAGGGCACGACCGGCATCCAGGCGAACGATCTCATGGGGCGCAAGCTCGTGCGCGACGGAGGCGCCACCGCCACCGCCTTCATCCGGCGCATGCGCGCCGACGCGGAGGCCCTGGCGCGGGCGGGCGACGCGGAGCTCGCGCCTGTGGCCCAGGGGCTGGCCCGAGGCCTCGAGGCCCTGGAGGAGGCGAGCCGTTGGCTGCTCCGGGTGCATCCCGAGCGGCCCGCCGCCGCGGCCGCCGGCTCGGTTCCCTACCTCAAGCTTTTCGGCTGGGTGGCCGGGGGCTGGCTGCTGGCGAGGGCGGCCAAGGTGGCGGGGGAGCGCCTGCAGGACCCGCAAGCCGACGAGGCCTGGTGCCGGGCCAAGCGGGTGACGGCCCGCTTCTACGCCGAGCATTGCCTGCCCCAGGCCCAGGCCCTGGCCCTCGCCATCACCCGGGGGGCCGACAGCGTGCTGGCGCTGGACGCCTCGGCGTTCTAGCCCGCCGGCCGCTTCCCCGGCTTAGCGGAAAAATCTAAATCTCCTTGACGCCGTCGCACCGTTGCGCCATAATTCAAACGTTCGTTTGAAGCGAACGTTCGACCATGCCCTCCAGAACTCCCCTGCCTTGCGACGATGCCCCGGATGCGGCCTCACCGGAGCGGGCCGCCGACGCCAACACCAAGGACCGGATCCTGGACGCCGCCGAGGCGCTATTCATGGAACGGGGGTTCGTCGCCACTTCCTTGCGCATGATCACCGCCCGGGCGGGGGTGAACCTGGCGGCGGTGAACTATCACTTCGGTTCCAAGGAAGAATTGATCAAGGCCGTGTTCAGCCGGCGCCTCGGCCCCCTAAACCAGGAGCGAGTGGCGATCCTGGATCAGCTGGAACGGGAGGCCGAAGGCAAGCCCTTGCCGCCGGAAAAGATCCTGGAGGCGTTCCTGTGCGCCTCTCTGCGCCTTTCGCGGGACCCCCTGCGGGGCGGCGCGGTGTTTCTGCGATTGCTAGGGCAGGCCTTCGCCGAGCCGGCCGAGTACATGCGCAACTTCCTTCCCGAGCAGTACCGGGAGGTGGTGACTCGCTACAAGGCGGCCTTCGCCCGGGCGCTGCCCCAGATCCCCGAGGAGGAGCTGGTGTGGCGGCTACACTTCCTGTTCGGCGCCATCGCCTACAGCATGGCGGGCCACGACGCCCTGCGCTTAATCTGCAGCTACTCCCTGGAGGGCAGCGACCGGCCCGAGACCATCATCCGGCACCTGATCCCCTTCGCCGTGGGGGGGCTCACGGCCCCGCTGCCCCGGCCCCGGGTGGTGGAGCAGGCGAAAGGGAAGCGCAAGCGGGCTTGACGCGCCGGCGCGGGATGAGCCCGCAGAAGGGAGTCGTCGGGCTGGGTTGAAACACCATCGGAGGAAGACATGGCAACCGTTGCTTGGATCGTGGTTCTCGTCGCCCTGGGGGCGGGGCTGGCGATGCGCCGGGCCTCCGGGCTCGCCTGGGCCGGGGCGGTCCTCGCCGCGTTCGTCTTCGTGGCCCTAGGGGGAGGGGCTGCATGGCTCGTGTGGCTCCTGGCGCTGCTGGCCCTGGCGGCCGTGGCCCTCAACGTGACGCCACTGCGCCGGGCGCTCGCGAGCGACCGGCTATTCGACGGCTTCAAGAAGGCCTTGCCCCAGGTGTCCTCCACCGAGCAGGAAGCCCTGGAGGCGGGCACCGTGTGGTGGGACGGGGAGCTCTTCAGCGGCCGGCCCGACTGGAAAAAGCTCCTGGCCGTCCCCAAGCCTCGGCTCTCCGAGGAGGAAGATGCCTTCCTGGAGGGCCCGGTGGAGGAGCTGTGCGCCCTGGTGGACGAATGGCGCGTCACCCACGAGTGGTACGACCTTCCGCCCTCGGTGTGGCAGTTCATCAAGGATAAGGGCTTCCTGGGGATGATCATCCCCAAGGAGTACGGCGGTCTCGGGTTCTCGGCCCTCGCCCATTCCGAAATCATCGCCAAGCTTTCGAGCCGCAGCGGCACCGCCGCCGTCACGGTGATGGTGCCCAACTCCCTGGGCCCGGCGGAGTTGCTCCTCCACTACGGTACTGAGGAACAGAAGGCCTATTACCTGCCGCGCCTGGCCCGGGGCGAAGAGATTCCCTGCTTCGCCCTCACGGGCCCCGAGGCCGGCTCCGACGCCAGCTCCATCCCCGACTTCGGCATCGTGGGCCACGGGGAGCACGAGGGGCGCGAAGTCCTGGGCATCCGGCTCACCTGGGAGAAGCGCTACATCACCCTGGGTCCCGTGGCGACCCTGCTGGGCCTCGCTTTCCGCCTGTACGATCCGGACCGGCTGCTCGGGGACAAGGAGGATATCGGCATCACCCTGGCCCTGGTGCCCACCCGGCACCCGGGCGTCCACATCGGGCGCCGGCATCTGCCCTTGAACGCCGCCTTCCAGAACGGCCCCACCTGGGGCAAGGACGTGTTCATCCCCCTGGACTGGGTGATCGGCGGCCGCGACCGGGTGGGTCAGGGCTGGCGCATGCTGATGGAATGCCTGGCGGCCGGCCGCTCCATTTCCCTGCCGGCTTCCGCCACGGGCGGCGCCAAGCTCGCCGCCCGGGTGAGCGGCGCCTACGCCCGGGTCAGGGTGCAGTTCAAAACCCCCATCGGGCGCTTCGAGGGGGTGGAGGAGGCCCTCGCCCGCATCGCTGGCCACACCTACGTGATGGACGCGGCACGCCGGATGACCGCGGGCGCAGTGGACCTGGGGGAGAAGCCGTCGGTGGTCTCGGCCATCTGCAAGTACCACCTGACCGAGCGGGGGCGTCAGGTGATCAACGACGCCATGGATGTGCACGGGGGCAAGGGCATCTGCCTTGGCCCCCGCAACCTCCTGGGCCGGCCCTACCAGCACACCCCCATCGGCATCACAGTGGAGGGGGCCAATATCCTCACCCGCAGCATGATCATCTTCGGCCAGGGCGCCATTCGCTGCCATCCTTACGTACTCAAGGAAATCGCCGCCATCCGGGAAACCGACCCGGAGAAGGCCTGCGCCGCCTTCGACCAAGCCCTGTGGAGCCACATCGGTTTCTTTCTTTCCAACGCCGTGGGCAGCTTTATCTTCGGGCTCACCGACGGCCGCGGCGCCGGTGCGCCGGGAGCCCCGGCGCTGGCCCGGTATTACGAGAAGCTCGCCCGCTACTCGGCCGCCCTGGCCTTCGCCGCCGACCTGGCCATGCTCACCCTGGGCGGGTCCCTGAAGCGCCGGGAGTGCATCTCCGCCCGCCTGGGGGATGTGTTGAGCCAGCTTTACCTGGGCTCGGCGGTGCTCAAGCGCTTTGAGGACGACGGCCGGCCGGCGGAAGACCTGCCCCTCGCCCGCTGGGGGTTGGAGGACATCCTCCATCGCATCGAGGACGCCTTCGCCGGGCTGATCCAGAACTTCCCCAACCGCCCCGCGGCCTGGCTGCTGCGGGCGGTGACTCTGCCCCTCGGCCGGCGGCAGGCGCCCCCCGGCGACCGGCTGGGCCACGAGGTGGCGGAGCGGCTGCTCGCACCTAGTGCCGTCCGGGACCGGCTTACCGCCGGCATGTACCTGCCCAAGGCGGCGGCAGAGCCCCTCGCCCAGCTCGAGCGGGCGCTGGAAGCGGCCATCCGGGCCGAGCCCGTGGAGGCGAAGCTGCGCGCCGCCGCGAAGGAAGGGGCGCTTGCCTCCCGGGGCCGGGAGGACGAGGCGAAGCTCGCTCTGGAGCAGGGCGTCATCACCCCCGAAGAGTTCGACGCGCTGGTAGAGGCCCGGGCGCTGCGGCGAGAGGTGATCATGGTGGACGACTTCCCGCCGGACTTCGGGATCGCCAGGAAGTCCGAGGCGGCGGCCCAGACCGTTGGAGCGAGGAAGACGGCGTGAGGGAAAGCGTGCGTCTCGAGCGGGACGGGGCGGTGGCCGCCATCGTGCTCCATCGCCCGCAGGCGCTGAATGCCCTGGACGGAGAAATGATGGCTCAGTTGCGTTTCGCGGCAGAGCAGGTGGAAGCGGACGCGTCGGTGCGGGCTGTGGTGATCCGGGGAGAGGGGCCGGCGTTCCTGGCGGGGGGCGACGTGAAGCTGTTCCACCGGCGCATCCAGGAGCTTCCGGCCCTGATCCTGGCGGTGGGCCCGGACCTCAACGCCGCCGTGCTGGCCCTGCGGCGCATGGGCAAGCCCGTGCTGGCCAGCGTCCACGGCGCCGTGGCCGGGGCCGGGGTAAGCCTCGTGGCGGCGGCCGATCTCGCCATCGCTGCGGACGACGCCCGCTTCACCCTGGCCTACAGCCGCATCGGCGCGTGCCCCGACGGGGGAGCCACCTACTGCTTGCCCCGGCTCGTGGGGGAGAAAAAGGCCCTGGAGCTCATGTTCCTGTCGGAGGCCTTCGACGCCGCGACGGCCAAGGCGCTGGGCCTGGTGAACTGGGTGGTGCCCGCGGCCACGCTGCAGGCGAAGACCCGGGAGATCGCCGCCCGTCTCGCCGAAGGCCCGACCTTCGCCTACGGGGAGACCAAGGCCCTGGTGTATGGGCTGCAGGACGGCGCCCTGGCCCGGCGGATGGAGGAGGAAAACCGGGCGTTCGCCCGCTGCGCCGCCACCGCCGACATGGCGGAGGGCGTGGCCGCGTTCGTGGAAAAGCGCGCGCCGCGGTTTGTGGGCGAGTGAATCAAAGCATGAACCGCAGAGGCACAAAGGAAGAAATAATTCTTTCTTCTTTTCTCTGTGTGCGGCTGTGTTTCTGCGGTAGAGGGAAAACATGCGTACACTGAAAGGCAAGACGGTCTTCATCACCGGCGCAAGCCGCGGCATCGGCCGGGAGATCGCCCTGCGCTTCGCCCGGGACGGGGCGCAGGTGGTGGTCACCGGCAAGACCGCCGAGCCCCATCCGAAGCTCAAGGGGACCATTTATAGCGTAGCGGAGGAAGTGGAGCGCGAGGGCGGCCGGGCCCTCGCCTTGCAGCTCGACGTGCGCGACGACGCGGCGCTGCGGCAGGCCGTGGAACGGGCGGCCGAGCGCTTCGGCGGCATCGACGTGCTGGTGAACAACGCCAGCGCCATCTCCCTCACCGGGATGCTGGAGACGCCCATGAAGCGCTTCGATCTCATGATGGCGGTCAACCTGCGCGCTACCTTCGCCGCGTCGCAAACTTGCGTGCCTTATCTCAAACGCTCGGTGAACCCCCACATCCTCACCCTGTCGCCGCCCCTCAACCTGGACCCCCGCTGGTTCAAGGACCACCTGGCTTACACCATCTCCAAGTACGGGATGAGCCTGTGTACCCTGGGCATGGCGGCGGAGCTCGCCCCCGACGGGATCGCCGTGAATTCCCTGTGGCCGAAGACCATCATCGCCACGGCGGCGATCGAGTTCAATTTCCCGCCACAGCTCCTCGCCCGCAGCCGCACGCCGGCCATCGTGGCCGACGCCGCCTACGCCATCGTCACCCAGGACAGCCGGCGGGTGACAGGCAACTTCTTCCTCGACGAGGACGTGCTGCGGGCCGAGGGTGTCGAGGACTTCCAGGGCTACGCCGTGAACCCCGGACAATCCTTGTTTCCGGATCTGTTCGTCGACTGAGGAGGGATCCATGGACAGGCCCGCATTCGCCAACGTGGACATCATTCCCCTGGAGGAGGCGACGACCCTCTCCGCGCTGTTCCGCGCCCGCGTGGCCCGCTCGGGGCAAGCCGTCGCCTACCGGGAATACGATCCCGCCGCGGGCGCCTGGCAGGGTTACACCTGGAACCAGATGGAGGCGGAGGTCGCCCGCTGGCAGGCGGCCATGGGGCGGGACGGGCTCAAGCCCGGCGACCGGGTCGCCATCATGCTGCCCAACGGCACCGCCTGGGTGAAGTTCGACCAGGCGGCGTTGGGGCTCGGGCTGGTGGTGGTGCCCCTCTACACCTCCGACCGCCCGGACAACGTGGCCTACGTGGTGCGGGACTCGGGGGCCAAGCTCCTGCTCTTCGAGGGCATGGAGCAATGGCAGGCGCTGGCGGAGGTGAAGGACCAGCTCGAGGGCTTGGTGCGGTTGCTGAGCTTGAAGCCCCTGGGGGGCGCCGGGGACGATTCGCGGCTCATGGCCGTGGACGACTGGCTGCCCGATCGGGCCGGGGCGGCCCGCAGCCTGCCGGTGGATCCCGATGCCCTCGCCACCATCGTCTACACCTCCGGCACCACCGGGCGGCCCAAAGGGGTAATGCTTTCCCACCGCAACATTCTCAGCAACGCCGCGGCCTGCCTCAAGACCATGGAGGTGACCACCCAGGACCTGATGCTCTCCTTCCTGCCCCTGTCCCACACCTTCGAGCGCACCGTGGGCTATTACCTCGCCATCATGTCCGGAACGCCGGTAGCCTACGCCCGCTCGGTGCAGTCGCTTGGGGAGGATCTCCAGCAGGTGCGGCCCACCCTGCTCATCACGGTGCCGCGCATCTTCGAGCGGGTCTATTCGGCCCTCCGCCAGAAGCTCGCCGAGTCGCCCGCCCCCCGGCGCAAGCTGTTCGAGCTGGCGGTGGAGGTGGGCTACGCCCGGTTCGAGCACGCCCAGGGACGGGGGGCTCTGCATCCCATGAACTTCCTTTGGCCGGTGCTCAAGCGCCTGGTGGCGGACAAGGTGCTGGAGCGGCTGGGAGGACGGGTGCGGGCGGCCATCTGCGGCGGCGCCGCCCTCTCGCCCGAGATCTCCCGGGTCTTCATCGGCCTCGGGCTGCCGGTGCTCCAGGGCTACGGGCTCACCGAAGCGAGCCCCGTGGTCACCGCCAACCGGCTGGACGACAACGTGCCTGAGAGCGTGGGCCTACCGCTGCCGGGAGTCGAGGTCAGGTTGGGGGACAAGGAAGCCCTCCTGGTGCGCGGGCCCAATGTCATGCTGGGCTACTGGAACAACAAGGAGGCCACCCGGGCGGTGCTGAGCGAGGACGGCTGGCTCAACACGGGCGACACCGCCCGCCTGGACGAGGCGACCCGTGTGTACATCACGGGCCGGCTCAAGGACATCATCGTGCTCTCCACGGGGGAGAAGGTGCCGCCGGTGGACATGGAGACGGCCATCCTGCGCGATCCCCTGTTCGAACAGGTGATGGTGCTGGGCGAGGGCCGGCCGTACCTTTCCGTGCTGGCGGTGCTGAACCCCGACCGCTGGCAAGCGCTGGCGAGGGAGCTTGGGCTCAATCCCCATTCCCAGGCGGATCTGCGCAGCGAGAAGCTCGAGGCGGTGATCCTCCAGCGCATCGCCCGGCAGGTGAAAGACTTTCCGGGCTACGCCCAGGTCCGGCGAGCCGCCGTGCTCCTCGAGCCGTGGACCGTGGAGAACGGCATGCTGACCCCCACCATGAAGGTGCGGCGCGCCAAAGTGCTGGAGCGTCACGGGGACGTCGTCGCTGCTCTATACAAAGGCCACTGACCATGACGGCGGAGCAGAAGGAAACCCAGCGGCTACCCCAGGGGCGGGAGCCGGTGCTGCGAGTGGTGCCCATGCCTTCGGACGCCAACTACCTGGGCGACATCTTCGGCGGCTGGATCATGTCCCAGGTGGACATCGCGGGCAGCATCCCGGCCATGCGCCGCGCCCGGGGCCGGGTGGCCACGGTGGCGGTGAACTCCTTCGTGTTCAAGCAGCCCGTGTTCGTCGGAGACCTGGTGAGCCTGTACGCGGAAGTGGTCCGGGTGGGGAGGACCTCCATCACCGTGGACGTGCAGGTCTACGCCCAGCGCAACCCGGCGGAGGAAGAGTGCGTCAAGGTCACGGAAGCCACCCTCACCTACGTGGCGGTGGACGAGAAGCGCCGCCCCCGGGTGGTGCCGCCAGAGGCGGCGTGAGGGAGGGTCCGAGCGGGCCTTCGGTATGGGTGTTTCAGGGATCGCGGGCCTGTCCCGGTGCAGCAGGCCGCAATCGAACATCGACTTGCACCCAGAGAGGAGAATGAAGCAATGGAGAAAAACACGACACCGCTATGGGCAGGGCTGGGAGTGGCGGGGCTCCTGACGGGATTCGCGGGGGGCGCCACGGCCGCCGGGTTCCAGCTCCTGGAGCAGAACGCCAGTGGCCTGGGCAACGCCTACGCCGGCACGGCGGCGGCGGCCGAGGACGCCAGCACCGTCTACTTCAACCCCGCGGGAATGAGCGCCCTCAAGGGCCGCGACCTGGCCGTGTCGGTCAACGCGATCCGGCCTTCCGCCAAGTTCAACAACCAGGGCTCGTCCACCACCTTTCCCGTGCCCACCATCCTGGGCACCAACAACGGGGGCGACGCCGGGGACTGGGCGCTCCTGCCGGCCCTGTACTACGCCCATGGGCTCAATCCGGACTGGACCGTCGGCCTCGGCATCAACGCTCCCTTCGGCTTGAAGACGGAATACGACCCGGACTGGATCGGGCGCTTTCAGGGCATCAAGTCCGAGCTGACAACCATCGCCATCACCCCCACCGTGTCCTACCGGATCAATACCACCACCTCGGTGGGCCTGGGCCTGCGGGCCCAGCGGGCCGACGCGGAACTGACGACGGCGGTCAATCCCCTGGATCCCACCGGCGCCCAGCAGGCCAAGGTGGAGGGGGACGACTGGGGCTTCGGCTTTTCTCTGGGAATCCTGCACCAGTTGACGCCGTCGACCCGACTGGGGCTCGCGTATCAGTCCCAGATCGAGCACAAGGTGAAGGGCAACCTTACGTCCCCCGCGGGAACCACGCCGGCTAAGGCGGAAGTCACCCTGCCCGACATCGTCACCTTGAGCTTCGTGCACCAGCTCAATCCCCGGTGGGAGCTGCTGGGGGACGTCGCCTGGACCAACTGGAGCAAGTTCGATCGGCTCGACATCGTGAACCGCGACACGGGCGCCCTTTTAAGCTCCACCCCCGAGAACTGGGACGACTCCTGGCGCTTCGCCCTGGGGGTGAACTACCGGCACAGCCAGGCGTGGAAACTCCGCGCCGGCGTGGCCTACGACGAGACGCCGGTGCCCGACGCGTTCCGCACGGTGCGCATTCCGGACGAAAGCCGCTACTGGGTGGCCATCGGCGCCCAGTACCGGTTCGCCCCGGGCACGGCCATCGACGTGGGTTACGCGCACTTGTTCGTGCGCGATTCCTCCATCAATAAAACGGAGCCGATCCCGGGCGCGCCGGCTTTCACCACCACGGTGCGCGGCGAATATGACAACAAGGTGGACATCATCGGGGTGCAGCTCTCCCATACCTTCTGATCATGACAACCGCTGAAAACCTCCGGATCCGCCGGGTGGCGGTGCTGGGCGCTGGCGTGATGGGCGCCCAGATCGCCGCCCATCTGGCCAACGCCCGGGTCGAGCCCATCCTGTTCGAGCTCGCCGCCAAGGAAGGCGATCCCAACGCCCACGTCCTCAAGGCGATCGAAGGGCTGAAAAAGCTGGACCCGAGCCCCCTGGCGCTCCCCGGCTACGCCGCTCACATCTTGCCCGCCAACTACGACCAGCACCTAGCGCTTCTGCGAGAGTGCGACCTCGTGATCGAGGCGATCTCCGAGCGCATGGACTGGAAAGCGGACCTCTACCGCAAGGTGGCGCCCCATCTCTCCGAACAGGCGATTCTCGCCACCAACACTTCGGGACTTTCCATCAACAGGCTGGCGGAGGTACTGCCCGAAGACCGGCGGCCCCGCTTCTGCGGCGTGCACTTCTTCAACCCGCCGCGCTACATGCACCTGGTGGAGCTGATCCCCGCCCAGGCGACGGCCGCGGCGATCCTGGACGCCCTCGAGGGCTTCCTGGTCACCACCCTGGGCAAGGGGGTGATCCGGGCCAAGGACACGCCCAACTTTATCGCCAACCGGGTGGGGGTGTTTTCGCTCCTCGCCACCCTCCACCACGCCGAGCGGCTGGGCCTGCGCTTCGACCTGGTGGACAAGCTCACCGGACCCCTCATCGGGCGGCCCAAGAGCGCCACCTTCCGCACGGCGGACGTGGTCGGGCTGGATACCTTCGCCCACGTGGTGCAGACCATGCGGGAGGCACTCCCCACCGATCCATGGCACCGGTACTACCAGATCCCCGGGTGGCTCCAAGGGCTGATCGACCAGGGCGCGCTCGGGCAGAAGACCAGGCGGGGAATTTACCGGAAGGTGGGCAGCGACATCCAGGTCCTGGACCTGAAGAAGAATGACTACGTGCCGGCCGATGCCGAGGCCGACCAGGAGGTGGTGGCGATCCTGAAGGGCAAGGACATGGCGGAGAAATTTGCCCGGCTGCGCGCGAGCAGCCACCCCCAGGCCCAGTTCATCTGGTCCATCTACCGGGACGCCTGGCACTACTGCGCGGTGCACCTGGCGGAGATCGCCGATAGCGCCCGGGACGTGGACCTGGCGATCCGCTGGGGCTTCGGCTGGGACCGGGGTCCCTTCGAGATCTGGCAGGCGGCCGGCTGGGCCCAGGTGGCGAAGTGGATCGGCGAGGACATCGCTGCCGGCAAGACCATGGCCGGCGTGCCCCTTCCCGGCTGGGCGACCGACCCGAACCGCACCGGCGTGCACGCGGCCCAGGGCTCCTATTCGCCCGGCGCCAACGCCTACCGGGGGCGCTCGACGCTTCCCGTGTACAAGCGCCAGCCGTTCCCGGACCGGGTGATCGGCGAGGAGGTGCGCTACGGGGAGACCATCTTCGAGACCGACGCGGTGCGCTGCTGGCACACGGGGGATGACATCGCCATCCTCTCGTTCAAGACCAAGATGCACGCCATCGGCGACGACGTGCTGGAGGGGACCCTGCGGGCCATCGACGAGGCTGAGCGCCGCTTCATGGGCCTCATACTCTGGCAGACCGAGCCGCCTTTCTCGGTGGGCGCGAACCTGGCCAAGGTGTCGGACAGCATGAAGAACAAAGGCGAGCCGCCGTCCGCGCTGGACAAGATGGTGAAGCGCTTCAAGCGGGAAGCGGCGAGTCTTCTCATGAAGGCAGCGCGCAAGCTCAATGTGGCCGACAAGCTCCAGGCCCCTGTGCTGGCGCGAATCGAGAAGGTGGTGAAGCAATTCCAGGAGACCACCCAGGCGCTCAAGTACTCCTTGGTGCCCACGGTGGCGGCGGTGGACGGCCTGGCCCTGGGCGGGGGCTGCGAGTTCGTCATGCACTGCGACCGGGCGGTCGCTTCCCTGGAGAGCTACATCGGCCTGGTGGAAGTGGGCGTGGGGCTCTTGCCCGCAGGCGGAGGGTGCAAGGAGTTCGCCCTGCGGGCGGCCCGGGAAGCCAAGGGGGGCGACCTGTTCCCGTTCCTCAAGCGGGCCTTCGAGACCATCGCCACCGGCCAGGTGGGCAAGAGCGCCGAGCACGCCCGGGATCTGGGTTACCTGAGCCCCTGCGACCCGGTGGTGATGAACCGCTTCGAGCTCCTGCACGCGGCCAAGCATGAGTTGCGGGCCCTGGCCGAGGCGGGCTATCGGCCGCCGCTGCGGCCCAAGGAAATCCCCGTGGCCGGGGAGTCCGCCATCGCCACCTTTAAGGCCCACATGGTGAACCTCTTGGAGGGGGGGTTCATTTCCGAGCACGATTTCCTGGTGGGGAGCAAAGTGGCCCACGTGCTGTGCGGCGGAGAGTTAAGCCCAGGCAGCACGGTGGACGAACAGTGGTTCCTGGACCTGGAGCGGGAAGCGTTCATGGAACTGCTGGCCACGGAGAAGACCCAGGCCCGCATCGAGCACATGCTCAAGACCGGCAAACCCCTGAGGAATTGATTCGGAGGTTCATCATGACCAGGCAAGTCGAAGACGCGTACATCGTGGCGGTGGCCCGCACGCCGGTCGGGCGCGCGCCGCGGGGGATGATGAAGACCGTGCGCCCGGATGCCATGCTGGCCCACGTGCTCAAGGCGGTGCTCCAGCGGGCCCCGGGCCTGGACCCGGCGACAGTGGAGGACGTGATCGTGGGCTGCGCCATGCCGGAGGGGGAGCAGGGATTGAACGTGGCCCGCATCGCCCTTCTGCTGGCGGGGCTGCCCGACTCGGTGCCGGGCATGACCATCAACCGCTTCTGCGCTTCCGGGCTGCAAGCGGTGGCCCTGGCGGCGGACCGCATCCGCCTGGGCGAAGCCCAGGTGATGATCGCCGGCGGCACCGAGAGCATGAGCATGGTGCCCATGGGGGGCAACAAGCCGTCCTATAACCCGGACATCTTCGCCGGGAACGAGCACGTGGCCATCGCCTACGGCATGGGGATCACAGCGGAGAAAGTGGCGAGCCGCTGGCAGGTGAGCCGGGAAGACCAGGACACCTTCGCCCTGGGCAGTCACCAGAAAGCCGTCGCCGCCATCGACGGGGGCGAGTTCCGGGACGAGATCGCCCCCTATACGGTGGTGGAAAAGCGCCCGGGGCTCGAAGACCGGGAGGTCCACCGGGACACCCGGGAAGTCTCCCTGGACGAGGGGCCCCGGCGGGAGACGTCCCTGGAAGCCCTCTCCAGGTTGAAGCCCGTCTTCGCCGCCCGGGGCACCATCACCGCAGGCAACAGCTCCCAGACCTCGGACGGGGCGGCGGCGGTGTTGCTCGCGAGCGGCGCGGCCTGCAAGCGGTTCAATTTGACGCCCATGGGCCGCTTCCTGGGCTACGCGGTGGCCGGCGTGCCCCCCGAGATCATGGGTATCGGCCCGGTGAAGGCGATCCCCAAGGTGCTCGCGCGCCTGGGCCTCCGGCAGGAGGACCTGGACTGGATCGAGCTGAACGAGGCCTTCGCCGCCCAGGCGCTGGCCGTGATCCGCGACCTGGGCCTCGATCCGGACAAGGTGAATCCCCTGGGCGGCGCCATCGCCCTGGGGCACCCCCTGGGAGCGACGGGGGCGATCCGCACCGCGACCCTGATGTGTGGCCTCAAGCGCCGCAAAAAGAAGTACGGCATGGTGACCATGTGCATCGGCACCGGCATGGGGGCCGCCGGCGTGTTCGAGGCCCTGTAACCGCTCCTTCAATCCGGGGGCGGCAGAGGCACGGCGGAAACCAATGAGGTGGAATCCGATGACCCGATGGCTCGGCGGCACGCTCGCCGCGCTTCTCGTGATGGCCACCTGGGCCCAGGGCGCCGAAGTGGCCGGCGTGAAGGTGGAGGAGACGGCGAGGGTGGGGGAAGTGGAGCTGGTGCTCAACGGCGCCGGCGTGCGCACCCGGCTGTTTTTCAAGGTGTACGTGGCCGCGCTCTATCTCCCGGCCAGGACGGCGGACGCCCGGGCGGCGATCTCCGGGCCGGGGCCGAAGCGGGTGTGGATGCACATGCTGCGGGACCTGGATTCGGCGGCGCTCGCCTCCGCCCTCAAGGAAGGCCTGCAGAACAACCACAGCGCGGCGGAGCTCGAGGCGCTCGAGCCCCGGATCCAGGCGCTGGTCGAGCTCCTCACGGCGGAGAAGGAAATCAAGACCGGGACGGTGATCCTGCTGGACGACCTGCCCGGGCAGGGCACCCGGGTGAGCGCCGACGGCCAGGTGCGGGGCACGGTGGCCGGCGACGACCTCTACCCGGCGCTGCTCCAGGTATGGCTGGGGGACAGGCCCGCCGATTCGGAGTTGAAGCGGGCGATGCTGGGCGGTTAGCCGCCATCCTTGTTGTCTCGGCCTGGGGCCGCCCCTCCGGGCGGCGCGGGTGTCGATGGGCCTCAGCCGCCCATAGCCGCGATCGCGCCGCCGCCGATGGCGGTGAGCAGCACCACCAGCCAGGGCGGCAGCTTCCAGAACATGAGCAGGCCGAAAGCCACGAGCCCCAGGCCGAAGTCGCCGGGGGAGCGGATCGCGCTGGTCCAGACCGGGTGATAAAGGGCGGCGAGGAGCAACCCCACCACCGCCGCGTTGACGCCCATCAAGGCCGACTGGATCCCTTGCATGCGGCGCAGCCGGTCCCAGAAGGGCATGACGCCGAAGACCAACAGAAACGAAGGCAGAAAGATGGCGAGCAAGCACAGAATCCCCCCGGGCCACCCGCCGCCCAGGGGGTCCATCAAGGCGCCCAAGTAAGCGGCGAAAGTGAAGAGGGGACCGGGGATCGCTTGCGCGGCCCCGTAGCCCGCCAGGAACTCGTCCGTGGTGACCCAGCCCGGCGGCACCACCTCCGACTGCAGCAGGGGCAGCATCACGTGCCCGCCGCCGAAAACCAGGGACCCGGTGCGGTAGAAGCCGTCGAAGATGGCGAGCGCCGGCGTCCCGGTGGCCGCCGCCAGCAGCGGCAGCCCTCCGAGCAGCAGGAAGAAGGCGACCAGGTTCACTGCCGCGAAGCCCCGGCTCACCGGCACGGGCATTTCCACGTGCCCCCGGGTCTCCGGGGGCTTGAGCAGCAGCCAACCAGCGAGCCCTCCGCCCAGGATGGCGCCGATCTGCCCCAGGGCCGTGGGGACCGCCAGCACCACCAAGGTGGCGGCAGCGGCCAGGGTGAAGCGTTCCCGGTCGGGACAGAGGGCCCGGGCCATGCCCCAGACCGCCTGGGCCACCACGGCCACCGCCACCACCTTTAGGCCGTGGAGCCAGCCGCTTCCCAAAGCCTCCCGGTAGCTCTCCACGCCGTAGGCGAAGGCCAGCATGACGAGGGCCGAGGGCAGGGTGAAACCCGTCCAGGCTGCCAGCGCGCCGGCGACCCCGGCTTTGGTGAGGCCGATGCCGAGCCCCACCTGGCTGCTGGCAGGCCCGGGGAGGAACTGGCACAGGGCCACCAGGTCGGCGTAGCCGCGCTCGTCGATCCAGCGCCGCCGCACCACGAACTCGTCGCGGAAATAGCCCAGATGGGCGATGGGACCGCCGAAGGAGGTGAGGCCCAGCTTGAGAAAAGCCCGGAACACCTCGGCGCTGGAGGCGGCGCGGATGGTCGCCTGGGGACTCGGGGCATCCATTGTTGTTCTCGACGGGGTGTTGCCCCGATTATGCCCGGACCTCGCCCCGGGGCGAAGCGGGCAGCGGCTACGCCGCTGGAACCTGCTCCGCCCTCCGCGTGCGCCGGCGCTCGTGTTCCTTGAGGAAGCGCTTGCGGATGCGGATCGACTTGGGCGTGATCTCCACCAGCTCGTCGTCCTCGATGAATTCCACCGCGTACTCCAAAGTGAGCTGCACGGGCGGGGTGAGGATGACGTTTTCGTCCTTGCCGGCGGCGCGGATATTGGTGAGCTTCTTTTCCTTGATGGGGTTCACCACCAGGTCGTTGTCCCGGCTGTGGATGCCGATCACCATGCCCTCGTACACCGGGTCGCCGGGCTTCACGAACAGCCGTCCCCGCTCTTGCAGGTTGAAGAGGGCGTAGGCCACCGCCGCGCCGTTTTCCTGGGACACCAGCACGCCGTTGCGGCGACCCGGGAGGTCGGCCTTCATGGGGCCGTAGCCGTCGAACACGTGGCTCATGAGGCCGCCGCCCCGGGTCAAGTTGAGGAACTCGTTCTGGAAGCCGATCAGGCCGCGGGCGGGAACCCGGTACTCGAGGCGCACGCGGTCGGCCCCATCGGGGATCATGTCCAGGAGCTCCCCGCGGCGCAGCCCCAGGGCCTCCATGACCGGGCCCTGGTGGGCTTCCTCCAGGTCCAGGGTGAGGGCTTCGTAAGGCTCAAACACCCCGCCGTCGATCACTTTGGTGATGACCCGGGGGCGGCCCACCGCTAGCTCGTAGCCTTCCCGGCGCATGTTCTCGAGAAGGATCGTCAGGTGCAGCTCCCCGCGGCCCGAGACCAGAAAAACGTTCGCATCCTCGGTGTCCTCCACCCGCAGCGCCACGTTGGTGCGGAGCTCCCGGACGAGCCGCTCGCGCAGTTGACGCGAGGTGACGAACCTGCCCTCCCGGCCGGCGAGGGGCGAGGTGTTCACGTGGAAGCTCATGGTGAGGGTGGGTTCGTCCACCGCCAGGGCCGGCAGCGCCTCGGGGCGTTCGGGATCGGCCAGGGTGGCGCCGATGGCCACCGTCTCGATGCCCGTCACCTGTACGATGTCGCCAGCCGCCGCCTCTTGCAGGGGAACGCGTTCCAGCCCCCGGAAGCCGAAGACCTGGCCAACCCGGGCCTTGAGGGGTGCTTCCTCCGGGCGCAGCACCGCCACCTCCTGTCCCGGCCGAAGCCGCCCGCGGGCGATGCGGCCCACGCCGATGCGGCCCACATAGGAGGAGTGGTCGAGGGCGCAGATGCGCAACTGGAGGGCTCCATCCGGGTCTCCCGCGGGCGGTGGCACGTGGCGCAGGATGGCCTCGAACAGGTCGCGCAGATCCGGACGGGGCTCGACGCAACGGGCGTTGGCCCAGCCCTGGAGGGCGGAGGCGTACACCACGGGAAAGTCGAGCTGGTCCTCGCTGGCCCCCAGCTTGTCGAACAGCTCGAAGGTCCGGTTGACCACCCAGTCGGGCCGGGCCCCGTCCCGGTCCACCTTGTTCACCACCACGATGGGCTTGAGGCCTAGGGCCAGGGCCTTGCGGGTGACGAAACGGGTCTGGGGCATGGGACCCTCCACCGCGTCCACCAGGAGCAGCACCCCGTCCACCATGGAGAGCACCCGTTCCACTTCGCCGCCGAAGTCCCGGTGGCCGGGCGTATCCACGATGTTGATGTGCACGCCCTGGTAATCCACTGCGGTGTTCTTGGCGAGGATGGTGATGCCCCGCTCCCGCTCCAGCTCGTTCATGTCCATCACCCGCTCCTGCACCTGCTGGTGGGCGGCGAAGACGCCCGCCTGGTGGAGCAGCTTGTCTACCAGGGTGGTCTTGCCGTGGTCCACGTGGGCGATGATGGCGATGTTGCGAACGGGGCGCGGGGAGCTCATAGCGTGTCCTGAAAAGGCGCGAATTTTACCATAGTGGAATTACGGACCCGAGGACACGCTCCGCCGGGGAAGGGCCGCACCGGGCACAGGCCAGAACGACGGCGGCATGGGGATGTCTAAATAAATGTAAAACTCTTCGGCACATTTCGCCGTGGGGCGCGAAGAAGCGCGTGAAGGGCGAGGAAGGCATGGGACGGCCCGCCGGAGATCGCGCCGGCTTAGCCGATGGAAAGGGGAAGGTGCGCCTCCTGCTGGTGGAAAGCCAGGCGCTGATGCGGGAAGGGCTCAAGCGCATCCTGTCGGATGCGCCCGACGTGGAAGTGACCGGAGAGGCGGGCAACGCCGGGCTGGCGCTGCGGCTGGCCCGGGACCGGGAATGGGACGTGGCGCTCCTGGGCTTGCCGCTGGAAGATCAAAGCGGGCTTGAGGTACTAAAGGCGATCAGGGCCGAGAAACCGAAGTTGCCGGTGCTGGTCTTGAGCGCTTACCCCGAAGACTCGTTTGCACTTAGCATCATCAAAGCGGGAGCGGCCGGCTACCTGACCAAGGCGTGCGAGTCTACCCGCCTGCTGGACGCGATCCGCAAGGTCGCCCGCGGCCGCAAGTACCTCAGCGAGGTCGTGGCCGAAAAGCTGGCCCTGGCCAGCGGAGTGAACGGAGCCCGGTTACCCCATGAGAAGCTTTCCGACCGGGAGTTGGAAGTGCTCTGCCGCATCGCCGGAGGCAAGTCCCGGGCCCAGATCGCCCAGGAGCTTCATCTGAGCGTCAAGACCGTAGCCACCTACCGGGCGCGGCTTCTGGAAAAGATGGAGCTCAAGAGCAACGCCGAGCTGGTGCGCTACGCGATCCAGCATGGGCTGGTGAGGACTTAGGGAAGCCGAAAGCATATCCCCGCTCGTTCAGCGTTCCCCTTGGTACCGACCGGCGACTCGGCGAAGGGCGCCGGTAGCGCCCTTCGCCGAAAAAGCCAATCCTGGCGTTCTCCGCCAGCTAGGCCAGGGCCGCCTCCACCTCGGCGAAGCTGCGGGCGATTTCGGTGGTATGGATGGGCTCTCCCAGTTGCCGGGCGATTTGGGTGGTGGAGAACAAGCCTCGCAGCACGTCGTTTCCGTGCTCGTCCACTTCCGCTACCGCCGCGTGCTGGCGGCCCACGTGCCGCAAGGTGGCCACGATGTGCCCCACTTTGGCGACCCGCACGTCTTCCATGTTGAGTACTTCCAGTTGATCATGGGGGGTCATGATGTCCCGCACCCGGATTTCGTCCCGGGTGCCGCCATGGGACTGGATGAATTGCATCGGCTTCTCGCCCAGGATGTCGGTGGCGGTGATGATACCCAGCAGGTAGTTGTTCACGTCCACCACCAGGAGTAGCCGCACCCCCCGCCGGATCATGACCCGGTTCGCGTTCTCGATGCTCGCCTCTGGGTCGATGGTGACGGCCACCACCTGTTTCAGGTCGGTCATCACGTCCACCGCCGGGTCGTCCAGGGTCACGCGGGGAGGCAAATACTGGGTGGGCCGAGCGAAAGTGGCTTTCGCCTTCAAGTGGCGCGAAGGCAGGGGCAGGTATTCCCGGGCCATCTATTTTCTCCTTTCCTGTCGGTGGCTGCTTGTTGGTTAGTCGGGGCGGGGCCGGCGCGGTTTCATGGACGACCACTCCGCCTTTACTCATATTTGGACGAGGCTGGTCCAGCGTCAAGGGTCGGCCGCTGATGGCCGAATAAGCCTCTTTAATCCGTCTTTGATGGAGCCCGCTCAATGAATAAGAAAAAATGATAAAAACGGTAAGGCAAGCTTATACTTCTTGCGCTATCATATGTTGCGTCGCTCTTTCATATCGTGAAAAGAGCGGCGGAAGCCCGCGCCACGAGTGCGGACGAGGAGACCCGAGATGAGCGCAGTGTTGAAGAGCATCGAAGACCGGCTCCCCCGGCCGGTCGAAGAGGAGGCGTCCTTCGGCGACGCCTCCGGGGAGTACCGGGCGTGCGGCTGCTGGCGGGAAGAGCGCCATCCGCGCACCTTTCCGAGCCGGCTGCAGGGCGATCCGCGCACCATCGAAAATCCTTTCGGCGATCTTTGAACGGCACCGGGCGGCCGGAGATCCTCCCGCCGTTTGAGCCCTGCAGAGGTTCCTCGGCGCAGGAAACGAGAGTGATTGCTATTTCCAATCAGGGGGATATGACACCCATGGGCGCAACCCGCAGAATCCTCATCCTGGGTGCATCCTATGGATCGCTCCTCGGCGCCAAGCTCGCCCTGGCGGGGCACGACGTGGACCTGGTGTGCCGGCCTGAGGAGGCGGAGCTGATCAACCGGGCGGGCGCCGTCGTGCGCCTGCCGGTCAGGGGACGCGAGGGGCGGGTGGAGATCAACTCGAAAAAACTGCCGGGCCGGGTCTACGCCGGCGGCCCCGGGGCATTCCAACCGGCCGGCTACGACTTGATCGTCCTGGCCATGCAGGAGCCCCAGTACCGGGCCCCCGGCGTGCGGGAGCTCATGGAAGCGATCGCCCGGTCCCGGGTGCCGTGCCTGTCCCTCATGAACATGCCGCCCCTGCCGTACCTCGCCCGCCTCCCGGGTATCGATGTGAACGCGTGCAGGAGCTGCTACACCGATGCCACGGTCTGGGACGGTTTCGATCCCCCTCTGATGACCCTGTGCAGCCCGGATCCCCAGGCGTTTCGACCCCCGGGGGAGCCGGTCAACGTGCTGCAAGTGACGCTGCCGACGAATTTTAAGGCGGCGCGTTTCGAGTCCGGGGCCCACACCGCCCTGCTGCGGGGGCTCGAGGCGGACGTCGAGGCGGCCCGGTTCGACGGGGACGGGGAGAGCATCGAGCTGCCGGTCAAGCTCAGGGTCCACGACTCCCTGTTCGTGCCCCTCGCCAAGTGGGCCATGCTGATCGCCGGCAACTACCGCTGCGTGACGGAGGAGGGAGTGCGTTCCATCCGGGACGCCGTGCACGGCGACCCGGCGGCCTCGCGGACGGTGTACGAATGGGTGGTGGAGCTTTGCCTGTCCCTCGGCGCGGACGAGAAAGACCTGGTGCCGTTCGAGAAATACGCCAGCGCGGCGTTGTCCCTCGAGAGCCCCTCGGCCGCGGCACGGGCCGTGGCCGCCGGGGCGACAGACATCGAACGGGTGGACCGGCTGGTTCAGGCGATCGCGCGCCAAAAGGGCATGCGCTGGGAGGCCCTCGACCGCCTCGTCGCCCTGATCGACGAGCGGCTCGAGGCGAATCGCAGGAAGGCCGCTTGACTCACATATTGGGGTAGTTGGGCCCACCGCCCCCTTCGGGCGTCACCCAGACGATGTTCTGGGTGGGATCCTTGATGTCGCAGGTCTTGCAGTGCACGCAGTTTTGGGCGTTGATCTGCAGGCGCCAGTTGCCTGCGGCCTGGACGAACTCGTAGACCCCGGCCGGGCAGTAGCGGCTCTCGGGCCCGTCGTAGAGGGCGAGATTTACCTTGAGCGGTACTTCCGGATCCCGCAGCTTCAGGTGGCAGGGCTGGTTTTCCTCGTGGTTGGTGTTGGAGAGGTACACCGACGAGAGCCGGTCGAAGGTGAGCACCCCGTCGGGCTTCGGATAGGCGATGGGCGCGGCCTCGGTCTTCTTTTTCAGGGTTTCGTGGTCGGCGCGGCGATGGTGGAGGGTCCACGGCGCCTTCCCCCGGAAGAGAAGCTGGTCGATCCCGAACATGAGGGAGCCGAGGTAGAGGCCTTTGGACATCCAGGGCTTGAAGTTGCGGGCGCGGTACAGCTCCTCGTACAGCCAGCTCGAGCGGAAGGCCTCGGTGTAGGCGGTGAGCTCCACCCCGGCCCGGTCGGCCTTCAAGGCCTCGAAGGCCGCTTCCGCTGCCAGCATCCCCGACTTGATGGCCGCGTGGCTGCCCTTGATGCGGGAGGCGACGAGAAAGCCCGCGTCGTCGCCGATCAGGGCGCCGCCCGGAAAGGTGAGCTTGGGCAGGGACTGGAGTCCGCCGGCGGCGAGGGCTCGGGCGCCGTAGGCGACGCGCTTGCCCCCCTCCAGGAAACCGCGGATTGCCGGATGGGTCTTCCAGCGCTGCATTTCCTCGAAGGGGGAGAGGTAGGGGTTGGCGTAGGACAGGCCCACTACCAGCCCCAGGGACACGAGCCGATCGGCGTCGTGGTACATCCAGGAGCCGCCGTAGGTGTCCGGATCCAAGGGCCAGCCGGCGGTGTGCAGCACGAGACCCGGCTGGTGTCGCTCGGGCTGCACCTCCCATAGCTCCTTGACGCCGAGGCCGTAAACCTGGGGGGCCCGTCCGGCCCGCAACCCGAAACGCTCCTCGAGCTGCCTGCCCAGGTGGCCGCGGCAGCCTTCGGCGAAGAAGGTGTACTTGGCGTGGAGCTCGATGCCCGGCTGGTAGCGGGGCGTGGGACGGCCTTCCCTGTCCACGCCCATGTCGCCGGTGGCCACGCCCTTGACCCAGCCCTCGTCGTTGTAGAGCACTTCGGCCGCGGGGAAACCGGTGAAGATCTCGACCCCCAGGGATTCCGCCTCCCTGGCGAGCCAGCGGCACACGTTGCCCAGGCTCACGACGTAGTTGCCCTGGTTCTTGAAGCAAGCGGGCAAAAGGGAATCAGGAACCCGCAGAGACCCTTTTTCCGTGAGAAAAAGGAACCGATCCTCGCTGACCGGCACGGTGAGGGGCGCCCCCTTGTCCTTCCAGTCGGGGATCAGCTCGGTCAGGGCCCGGGGGTCCATCACCGCGCCGGAGAGAATGTGCGCCCCCACCTCCGAGCCCTTTTCCAGCACGCACACCGAGACCTCGTGGCCGTGGGCCTGGGCCAGTTGCCTGAGGCGTATGGCCGCGGCGAGCCCCGCTGGACCAGCACCGACGATCACCACGTCATAGGATAGGGACTCGCGCTCGGGCATGGGGAGAAATTTTCGAGTCCGGCCTCGACGGCCCCATTATAATTCACCCCTCCCGGGTTTCCTCTGACCGGCGGCACGTCATGGAAAAGAAACGCAGGCTGATCTACATCGAGCGCATCCCGATCCGCTGGGGCGACATGGATGCGTACGGGCACGTGAACAATACCGTGTATTTCCGCTTCATGGAGCAGGCGAGGGTGGGATGGATGCAGGAGCTCGGCCTGGACCTGGTGGCGCCGGAGCAGGGGCCCGTTATCGTCACCGCGAGCTGCGCCTTCCTCAAGCAGCTCGACTTCCCGGGCACGGTGGAGGTGCGCATGTACGCGGGCGAGCTGGGCCGCTCCAGCCTGATGTCCTATTACGAGCTGCGCCGGGAGGGGGAAGAGGAACTGTGCGCCACCGGGGAGGCGAAGATCGTCTGGGCGGACCAGCGGGTGAGGAAATCCATGCCCATCCCGCCCCATATTCGCCGCCTGCTGGAGGCTTGAGGCGCGGGGGGATCGGCGATCGTTCGTTCTTGCCGCTCAACCCTCGCCGTCCGTCCCGGGCCGGCTGCAGTCGAAGACCCTTCCCGTGATCCCCCGGCTGTCGGGGCCCATGAGGTAGAGGTACCAGGGCATCAGGTCCGCAGGGCCGGGAAGCCGCCGGCGGTCTTCCCCCGGATGGGTGGCCAGCCGCTGGGGCGAGCGCACCGGACCGGGGATCACCGCGTTGATCCTGAGCTGGGGATGGAGCTCCCATTCCTGCGCCTGGATTTTCACCAGGGCTTCCACCCCGGCCTTGGACACGGCGAAGGCCCCCCAGTAGGCCTTCGGGCGGTGGCCGTGGGTCTCGGAGGTCATGACCACCGAAGCGTCCGGGGCGGCTTTGAGCAGGGGGGCGCAGACCCGGGTGATGGCGGCGGCCGCCGCCAGGTTGACCCGCAGGTGCCCGAGCCAGTGGTCCAGGGACTGCAGCTCCAGGGGCGCGGGCCGGTAGCGTTCCGCGGCGTTGTGCAGGATCCCGTCCAGGCGGCCGAGCTGGTCGCCGATGGCCTGGGCCATGGCCCGGAACTCGGTCTCCCCCGCGCTCATGAGGTCCAGGGAGAAAAGGGCGGGTTTCGGGTAGCCGGCCCCCTCGATCTCGTCGTAGACCGCATTCAAGGGCGCTTCCCTGCGGCCGTGGAGGATGACCGTGGCGCCGTGGGCAGCGAAGGCCAGGGCGGCCGCCCGCCCGAGGCCGTGGGCGGCGCCGGTGACCAGGATCACCCGGTTCTCGAGCAGGTCGGAGGCGGGCTGATAGTTCATGGCAGAGGCCAAGGAAAAAAGGTCCAGGGAGAGTCAGCCGAAGTTCCAGGTCCTCCAGGCGATCCAGAGTTTCTTCAGCGGTGTGAGATCGACCCGGGCCGAGAGCACTTGGGCGGGATCCCCGCGGATCTCGTCCAACAGAGCGCGGGCGATGGCCGCCAGGGCCAGGGCCGGCCGCTGGGAGCAGCGGTCGGCCGGGGGAAGCTCTTCCAGGGCCTGGGCATAGAGCCGATCGCAGCGCTCGATCTGGCGGCCCAGGAATTCGCCCACGCGGGTCCCGGCGGGACGGGAGACGAGCTCCCGGGGGCCGATGCCGTGGGCCGCCAGCTCGTCCTCGGGGAGGGTGAGGCGGCCCCGGCGCGCCTCCGCCCCCACGTCCAGCACAAGGGTGGTGAGCTGCAGGGCCAGGCCCAGGTCGTGGGCGAACTTGAGGGTGCGCCGGTCCTGGTAACCGTAAACTTCCGCCGCCAGGACGGCGGGGGTGCTGCCTAGGCGGTGGCAGTGGAGCTGGAGCGCCTTGAAGTCGGGGAAGCCTCTGGCGGCCAGCTCCGTCTCCACGCCGTCGATGATCTCCTGGAACTGCTCCTGGGGCAGGGCGTAATCGGCCACCACCCGCGCTAAGGCCTGGGCCACGGGGTGCTGGGGCTTGCCTTCAAACGCTTGGGCGGTCTCCGTGCGCCACCAGGCGAGGCGTGCCCGGGCGACGCCAGGGTCCGAGCAATCCCGCGCCGCGTCCTGGGTTTCCCGTACGAAGGCGTAGATGGCGGTCGCCGCCCGGCGCTTTTCCTGGGCCAGGAAACGCAGGCTGTAGTAGAGTGCCGAACCCCGCCGAGCGGTTTTCTGGGCGCAGTACTCGTCCGGTGTCATCGGGCGGGACGTTTCTTCGTTGGATGGAGGGCAAGTTCTGGGAATAGGGCGGGCGCGGCTCGCCCGGGTCGATTGCTCAGCGCTCCGGGCGACTGCACCCGGAGGCCGGGCTGACTGACAGTAAACTCGTAATTATATTACAATTGCTTGGTTGCGAAAGTGGCGGAACCGGTAGACGCACCAGATTTAGGATCTGGCGCCGCAAGGCGTGAGAGTTCGAGTCTCTCCTTTCGCACCAGGAGGAATGATCATACGCGATCTCCCGGCTGTTCTGGTGGCCAGACTTTTTTTGCTCTTCCGACCCGGTTTGGATGGGACGCGGCGGGCAGGCTTTTGTCCCACCGCCTCACTGTGAACCCCGATAAGAGGTGGATGTAAGCATGCAGATTCATCTGGAGAACCTGGGGGCGCTGAAGCGCCGTCTGGACGTGACGCTTCCCCAGTCGCAGATCGAAGCCGAGGTGGAAAGCCGGCTCAAGCGCATCGCCCGCACAGCCAGGATGCACGGCTTTCGCCCGGGAAAGGTCCCGCTCAAGGTGATCGCCCAGACCTATGGGCCCCAGGTCCGCCAGGAAGTGCTGGGGGACGCCGTGCAGAAGAGCTTTGCCGAGGCGGTGCGCAGCCGTAACCTCAGGGTGGCGGGCTTCCCCCACTTCGAACCCAAGCCCTCCCCTGGAAGCGGCGCCGATTTCCAGTACAGCGCTATATTCGAAGTCTATCCGGAAGTGCAGCTCGGGGACCTGAGCGGCGTCACCCTCGAGCGGCCGGTCCACGAAGTCACCGAGGCCGACGTGGACCAGACCCTTCAAGTCCTGCGCAAGCAGCGGACGACTTTTACCCCGGTGGAACGGGGAGCGGCCCGGGGCGACCGGCTCACCCTCGACTTCCAGGGAACCCTGGACGGGCAGCCCTTCGAGGGCGGTCAAGGCCAGGGCGTCACGGTGATCCTGGGCGAGGGGCGGCTCCTGCCGGCGTTCGAGGACAATCTCCTCTCCGTGAAGGCGGGGGAGACCAAGCGCTTCGAGGTGGGTTTTCCGGAGGACTATCACGGGAAGGAAGTCGCCGGAAAAACAGTCACTTTCGAAGTGACCGTGCACGCCGTGGAGGAACCCCGGCTGCCCCCGGTGGATGCCGACTTCGCCAAGGCCTTGGGTATCGCGGACGGGGATCTGGAAAAGATGCGCTCGGAAATCCGGGCCAACGTGGAGCGGGAAGTAAAGCGGCGCCTCCAGACGCGACTCAAGGAGCGGGTGATGGAGGCGCTTCTCGCCGTCGCCAGCCTGGAGCTTCCCGAAGCCCTGGTGGAGGCCGAGCAGCGCCGGCTGGCCGACGCCGCCCGCCGGGACCTGGAGGGCCGGGGCGTGCGGGTGCAGGGCGCGCCCCTGCCTCCGGAAATGTTCGCCGAGCAGGCTGAGCGCCGGGTGAAACTGGGCTTGATTCTTGCTGAGCTGGTCAAGGCCCACAGCCTCCACGCCCGGCCGGAACAGGTGCGGGCCATCGTGGAGGATTTCGCCCAGAGCTACGAGCGTCCGGAGGAGGTGGTGAAGTGGTACTATTCCAAACCGGAGCGATTGAACGATGCCGAGGCTTTGGCGCTCGAAGAAAATGTGGTCCGCTGGGTGCTGGGCCAGGCGAAGGTGGTGGACAAACCGGTCGGCTTCGACGAACTGACGGGGAAGTGACTGTATGTCGGACGTACGCGTAATGGAACCGCAAGCCCTCGGGCTCATCCCGATGGTCATCGAGACCAGCGGGCGGGGGGAGCGCGCCTATGACATCTATTCCCGGCTACTCAAGGAACGGGTGGTGTTTCTGGTGGGCCCTGTGAACGACGCGACCGCCAACCTGGTGGTGGCGCAACTGTTGTTCCTCGAGTCGGAGAACCCGGACAAGGACATTCATTTCTACATCAACTCCCCGGGCGGCTCGGTGTCTGCGGGGCTAGCGATCTACGACACCATGCAGTTCATCAAGCCCGACGTCTCCACCCTATGCGTGGGCATGGCGGCCAGCATGGGGGCCCTGCTGCTGGCGGCGGGCGCCAAGGGCAAACGCTACTGCCTACCCAATTCCCGGATCATGATCCATCAGCCGATGGGCGGGTTCCAGGGACAGGCCTCCGACGTGGAGATCCATGCGCGGGAGATCCTGTACCTCAAGCAGCGGCTGAACGAGATCCTGGCCAGACATACCGGCCAACCCGTAGACAAGGTCGCCCGGGACACCGACCGGGACAATTTCCTGGGTGCCGAAGACGCGGTAAAGTATGGTTTGGTGGACAGGGTCCTGGAGAGCCGGGAGGCGATCCTGAAGGAAAAGGCGGCCTGACGGGCCGACTCCCCGGGACGGCAAGGGAAAGGATGTATGTCGGATAAGATCGGCGGCGAAAAACTCCTCTATTGCTCCTTCTGCGGAAAGAGCCAGCACGAGGTGCGCAAGCTCATCGCCGGACCGTCCGTGTTCATCTGCGACGAATGCATCGAGCTGTGCAACGACATCATCCGCGAGGAGACCCAGGGCGAGCAGAAGGCCAAGGGCGCGCGCGCCGATCTGCCCACGCCCCATGAGATCCGCGACATTCTGGACCAGTACGTGATCGGCCAGGACGTGGCGAAGAAAATTTTGTCGGTCGCCGTCTACAACCATTACAAGCGCCTCAAGAACATCGGCAAGCCCTCCGACGACATCGAGCTCGCCAAGTCCAACATCCTGCTGATCGGGCCCACCGGCTCCGGCAAGACCCTGCTCGCCCAGACGCTGGCGCGACTGCTCAACGTGCCCTTCGTCATGGCCGACGCCACCACCCTCACGGAAGCGGGCTACGTGGGCGAGGACGTGGAAAACATCATCCAGAAGCTGCTGCAGAAGTGCGACTACGACGTGGAGAAGGCCCAGCGCGGCATCGTCTACATCGACGAGATCGACAAGATCTCGCGCAAGAGCGAGAACCCGTCCATCACCCGCGACGTGTCCGGCGAGGGGGTGCAGCAGGCGCTGTTGAAGCTCATCGAGGGCACCATCGCCTCGGTGCCGCCCCAGGGCGGGCGCAAGCATCCGAACCAGGAGTTCGTCCAGGTGGACACCACCAACATCCTGTTCATCTGCGGCGGCGCCTTCGACGGGCTGGATAAGATCATTCGCAACCGCTCGGAGAAGAGCGGCATCGGTTTCGGCGCCGAGGTGCGCAGCCGGGACAACCGCAAGGACATCACCGAGATCCTGCGCACGGTGGAGCCGGAGGACCTGATCAAGTACGGCCTAATTCCCGAGTTCGTCGGGCGCCTGCCGGTGGTGGCGACCCTGGAGGAGCTGGACGAGACGGCGCTCATCGAGATCCTCACCAAGCCCAAGAACGCGCTGGTGAAGCAGTACCAGAAGATGTTCGCCATGGAGGGCGTGGAGCTGGAGGTGCGGGAGCCCGCCCTGCGCTCGATCGCCCGTAAGGCGCTGGCGCGCAAGACGGGGGCCCGGGGGCTGCGCTCCATCCTGGAGCAGGCCCTCCTCGACACCATGTACGACCTGCCTTCCATGGAAAACGTCGCCAAGGTGGTGATCGACGAGAACGCCGCCACCGGCGACGCTCAGCCGATCCTGATCTACTCGGACCAGCCCAAGGTGGCCAAATCGGTATAGCCCGGGCCCGCAACTCTCGACCCCTGGCGAGGTCTGTAATAGAGAAGGGGGTCGGAAAGCGCCGGGCGGCCGTCCGAGCGGCCCGATGTGCTTGAGTTTGCTCCCAAGCGTCCCCACAATCAGGGGATTGGTTAGCTTCTAGGTGACCGACATGCTGAACGCTCCAGAACGCGCTGGCGAAGAAATCCTCCTGCCGCTCCTCCCGTTGCGGGACGTGGTGGTCTTCCCCCATATGGTGATTCCGCTCTTCGTCGGGCGCCCGAAGTCGATCAAGGCCCTCGATACGGCGATGGAGGCCGGCAAGAGCATCCTGCTGGTGGCGCAGAAATCGGCGGCCAAAGACGAGCCCGGTCCGGACGATCTGTACCACATCGGCTCGGTGGCCAATATCCTGCAGATGCTCAAGCTTCCAGACGGCACGGTGAAGGTGCTGGTGGAGGGGGCGGCCCGGGCGCGGCTGCTGGAGGTCCTGGATTACAAGACCCACTTTAGCGCCAGGGCCGAGGTGGTAGCGCCGGAATCCCGGCCGGACACCGAGACCGAGGCCATGCGGCGCACCATCATGAGCCAGTTCGACCAGTACGTGAAGCTCAACAAGAAGATCCCGCCCGAGATCCTCACCTCCCTCGCCGGGATCGACGAGCCTGGGCGCCTAGCCGACACCATCGTGGCCCATTTGCCCCTGAAGCTGGAGCAGAAGCAGAAGGTGCTGGAGATCTTCGATCTCAACAAGCGCCTGGAGCACCTGCTCGCGCTGCTGGAAACCGAGCTGGACATCCTGCAGGTGGAAAAGCGCATCCGCGGCCGCGTGAAGCGGCAGATGGAGAAGAGCCAGCGCGAGTACTACCTGAACGAGCAGGTCAAGGCGATCCAGAAGGAGCTGGGAGAGGACGAAGGCGACCTGGACGAGATAGCCAAGCGCATCAAGGCCGCCCACATGCCCAAGGAGGCGCGCCAGAAGGCGGAGGCCGAGCTCAAGAAGCTCAAGCTCATGTCGCCCATGTCGGCGGAAGCGACGGTGGTGCGCAACTACATCGACACCCTGGTGTCGCTTCCCTGGAAGAAGAAGAGCAAGGTGTCCAACGACCTGCGGCTCGCTCAGGAAATCCTGGACAAGGACCACTACGGCCTGGAGAAGGTGAAGGAGCGCATCGTCGAGTACCTGGCGGTGCAGCAGCGGGTGGACAAGCTCAAGGCCCCCATCCTGTGCCTGGTGGGGCCGCCCGGCGTGGGCAAGACCTCCCTGGGCCAATCCATCGCTCGCGCGACCGGCCGCAAGTTCGTGCGCATGTCCCTGGGCGGCGTGCGGGACGAAGCGGAAATCCGCGGCCACCGGCGGACCTACATCGGCTCCATGCCCGGCAAGATTCTGCAGAACATGGCTAAGGTGGGGGTGAAAAACCCCCTGTTCCTGCTGGACGAAGTGGACAAGATGGGGATGGATTTCCGCGGGGATCCAGCCTCCGCCCTGCTGGAAGTGCTGGATCCTGAGCAGAACCACACCTTCGTGGACCACTACGTCGAGGTGGAGTACGACCTTTCCGACGTGATGTTCGTGTGCACGGCGAACACCTTCAACATCCCGCCGGCCCTGCTCGACCGGATGGAGGTGATCCGTCTCTCTGGTTACACCGAGGACGAGAAGGTGAACATCGCCATGCGCTACCTGTTGCCCAAGCAGATGAAGAGCCACGGCCTGAAGGAGAACGAGTTGCGCGTTTCCGAGAGCGCCATCCGTGACATCATCCGCTACTACACCCGGGAAGCGGGGGTGCGCAGCCTGGAGCGGGAGATCTCCAAGATCTGCCGCAAGGTGGTGAAGGCGCTGCTGCTCAACAAGAAGAGCGAGGCGGTGACCGTCACCTCCCGCAACCTGGACAAGTTCCTCGGTGTCCGGCGCTACACCTTCGGCATCGCCGAGAAGACCAACCAGGTGGGCCAGGTCAACGGCCTGGCGTGGACCGAGGTGGGCGGAGAGCTGCTCACCATCGAGGCGGTGATGCTGCCCGGCAAGGGCAAGACCATCACCACCGGCAAGCTGGGCGAGGTCATGCAGGAATCGATCCAGGCGGCCCTGTCCGTCGTGCGCAACCGGGCCCGCCGGCTCGGCATCCACGACGACTTCCACCAGAAATACGACCTGCACGTGCACCTCCCGGAAGGGGCGACGCCCAAGGACGGCCCGAGCGCCGGTATCGGCATCTGCACCGCCATGGTGTCTGCGCTGACCGCGATCCCGGTGCGGGCGGACGTGGCGATGACCGGCGAGATCACCCTACGGGGCGAGGTGCTGCCCATCGGCGGGCTCAAGGAGAAGCTGCTGGCGGCCCACCGCGCCGGCGTCAAAATCGTGCTCATTCCCCAGGAGAACGTGAAGGACCTGGCCGAGATTCCGGACAACATCAAGAACCGGTTGGAGATTCATCCGGTGCGCTGGATCGAGCAGGTCCTGGACATGGCCCTGGAGCGCAAGCCCGAGCCGCTGCCGGAGCAGGAAGAAGTCAGGGAGCTTCCGGCGCAGGTGGAAGAAAAGCCGGCCGCCCTCATCACCAAGCACTGATCGGGTTGCACAAGGCGACGGCGCGGCGCATGACGCCGCGCCGTTTTTTTTTGGCCGATCTCTCCCGGCATTGCGCCCGCGGGCGCCTGCGTCCCGGTTGACCGGGGTGGAAGCGCTTGCTATAAAGCCGGGGCGACCCGGCGTTCGTTTTCCCTCACGCGAAGCGACGGAAAGGAGGGGCAGACATGAACAAGGCGGAACTCATCGATGCCATCGCGGCACGCGCCGACGTGTCCAAGGCGACCGCCGGGCGGGCGCTGGACGCGGTGATCGATGCCGTGACCGGAGCCCTGAAGAAGGGCGGCACGGTGACCCTGGTCGGCTTCGGCACGTTCTACGTGAGCAAGCGGCCGGCCCGCACGGGCCGCAATCCGCGCACCGGCGCGGAGATCAAGATCCGCGCCACCCGCTCGCCCAAGTTCCGGGCTGGCAAGGCTTTGAAGGATGCGGTAAACTAAAAAATTTGGAAGAGCGCCAGCGGGCATCCTGCGACAGGCGCACCGGGTGCTTAGCTCAGTCGGTAGAGCGTCGCCCTTACAAGGCGAAAGTCGGGAGTTCGAACCTCTCAGCACCCACCAGCCAGGATGGGAGTTTCGATTTTCAGGAGTGGTAGTTCAGTCGGTTAGAATACCGGCCTGTCACGCCGGGGGTCGCGGGTTCGAGTCCCGTCCACTCCGCCAACCTATGCTCAGGGGCGAACGCAAGTTTGCCCCTTTTTGTTCCGCGACGGGGGAAGAACGCCCGGTCGCGGGCCGCCAGGCCGCCGACCCTGCCCGACCCGGTGGGGCCTCACCGTGGAGCGTTCACCGTTTGCCGAGTTGACCCATGTTCGATTTCGTCCGCAACCGCAAGCGCATCGTCCAGATCATTCTGGCCCTCATCATCATCCCGTTCGCCCTGTGGGGCGTGGAGTCCTACCGCACGTCGGGGGAGACCGGGGCGGTGGCGGAGGTGGATGGCGATCCCATTACCCGGCGGGAGTTCGAGGAAACGCTCCGGGAGCAGCAGGCGCGGCTGCGGGAGGCCCTGGGAGGGCAGGTGGATGCATCGGTGCTCGCGAGCCCCCAGGTACGGCAGGCGGTGCTGGACCAGCTCGTGGAGCAGCGGCTGCTGCTCGCCCACGCCCGCGGGCTGGGCATCGCCGTTCCCGACGCCCAGCTTGCGGGCGTGATCCAGGAGATCGAAGCCTTCCACCAGGACGGGCGGTTCTCCCGGGAACGCTACGAATTTCTGTTGCGCCAGCGGGGGCTCACGCCGATCGCCTTCGAGGAGCGGGTGCGCCAGGAGCTCATGCTCCGGCAACTGGCCGAGCCCTTCACCGGCGCCGGTTTCGTGACCCGGCCCTTGGTGGAACGACTGGCCCGCCTGGCGGAGCAGAAGCGGGAAGTGAGCCAGTATGCCGTCTCTCCCGAGCAGTATCTCTCCAAGGTGTCGGTGGAGGAGGCGGAGGCGAAGCGCTACTACGAGGCCCATGGGGAAGCGTTTCGCCTGCCCGAGCAGGTGAAGGTGGAATACGTGGTGCTGTCCCCCGACACCCTGGGGGCCGGGGTGCAGGTGAGCGAGGAGGAGATCGGGGCCTACTACGAGGCGCACAAAGCCGAGTTCGGCACCCCCGAGGAACGGGCTGCCAGCCACATCCTGGTGAAGCTCGACGCCGATGCGGGCGCCGAGGAGCGGGCGGCCGCGCGGCGCAAGGCGGAGGACCTCCTGGCCCAGGCGCAGAAAGCGCCGGAACGCTTTGCCGAGCTGGCGAAAAAACATTCCGACGACCCGGGCTCCCGGGACCAGGGCGGGGCGCTGGGCTTGTTCCAGCGCGGCACCATGGTGAAATCCTTCGACGAGGCGGTCTTCGGCATGAAGCCCGGGGAGATCCGGGGTCCGGTGGAGACCCAGTTCGGTTATCACGTGATCAAGCTGGACGAAATCAAGGCGGGCACGGTGCGCCCTCTGGCCGAGGTGCGAGGCGCCATCGAACAGGAGCTCAAGCGCCAGAAGGCGGGCCGGCGCCTGGCCGAAGTGGCGGAGCAGTTCAGCAACCTGGTCTACGAACAGGGCGAAAGCTTGAAGCCTGCGGCGCAGGCCCTGGGGCTTGAGGTGCAGGTGAGCGGATGGATCGGGCGCGACGGCACGGGCGCCCCTTTCCCGGCGAACGATCGGCTGCTGGAGGCCATGTTCTCGGCGCAGGCGATCAAGGAGCGCAGGAACACCGAGGCGATCGAGGTCCGCCCCAACACCCTGGTGGCGGTGCGGGTGGTGGAGCACAAGCCCGCGGCGGACCGCCCGTTCGCCGATGTGAAGGACGAGATCATGGAACGGCTCAGGCGCGAGCGCGCCGCGGAAGCGGCGAAGCGGCAGGGCCAGGCGCTGCTCGAGCGGCTCGCCAAAGGGGAGGCGGTGGAGCTGTCCTGGAGCCCGCCCGTCACCGTGAGCCGACAGGAACCGCGCGGGCTGCCGCTGGCGGCCCTGCGGGACGTGTTCCGCGTGGCCCCGGAACGGCTTCCCGCCTACGTGGGCGGTGAAGCGCCCGACGGCGGTTTCGTGCTCTACCGGGTGAGCAAGGTGATCGAAGCGACCGAGATCGACGCCTCCCGGCGCCAGGCGTGGGCGGTGCAGCTCAGCCAGTTGCTCGCCCAGGAGGAGTACAAGGCGTTCCTGGAGAGCGTGCGCAGTCGGGCCGAGATCAAGGTCAACCGGGCCCTGGTCCGGGGCGAGGGGCAGCCGGGAAGCTAGGGATCCCGAGCGGCTAGACTTCGCCGAAAGCGGTAACGTGGAATCCGGCGTCTACGTAGAGGGTCTCGCCGGTGATGCCGCTCGCCAGGTCGCTGCACAGAAAGGCAGCGGCGTTGCCCACTTCTTCGATGGTGACGTTGCGCCTGAGGGGCGCCCATTGCTCGGCGGCGTTGAGGAGCTTGCCGAAGCCAGAAATGCCGGCGGCGGCCAGGGTCTTGATGGGGCCGGAGGAGATGGCGTTGACGCGGATGCCCCTGGGGCCAAGGGAGAGGGCCATGAAGCGGACGTTGGCCTCCAGGCTCGCCTTGGCCGGTCCCATCACGTTGTAGTTGGGCATGGCCCGCACCGCCCCCAGGTAGGACAGGGTGAGGAGGGCGGCGGGGCGGCCCTCCATCAAGGGCAGCCCTGCTTTGGCCAGGGCGGCGAAGGAATAGCTGGAAACGTCGTGGGCGATGCGGAAGGCTTCCCGGGTGAGGGTTTCCAGGTAATCGCCGGAAAGGGCCTCCCGGGGCGCGTAGGCGATGGAATGGACGATTCCGTCCAGTCCGTCCCAGCGGCGGCCCAGGGCCTCGAATAGCCGGTCGATCTCCTCGTCCCTCGCCACGTCGCAGGGGAAGAGGAGGTCGCTGCCCAGCTCCCGGGCGAGTGGCTCCACCCGCTCCCGCACTTTTTCGTTCTGATAAGTGAAGGCGAGCTCCGCCCCCTCCCGCTTCATGGCGGTGGCGATGCCGTAGGCGATGGAGCGCTGGCTGAGCAGGCCGCAGATCAGGATACGTCGTCCAGCTAGAAATCCCATGGAGGGCCTTTACGGGAATCGTGGTCGTTTCCGCGGAACGGGAGCCACGCGGCAGGTTCAAATTATAACTTAAGGAACCGCTAAAGGTTTCCCGCCTGCCCGCGCATAGCGGGGCAGGGGGATTTTCGCTAGACTGCTTCCGTCCATGAGATTTCCCGGCCGGCTGCTCGCGGTAGTGGCGGCGTTCGCGCTCGCCGCCTGCGGCGATTCCCCCTGGAACAACCCATACCCCGCCTCCGAATCGGGGAAGAACATCCTCTACTCGGCCTTTACCGAGCGGCCCAAGCACCTGGATCCGGTCCAGTCGTACTCGGAGAACGAGTACGTGTTTGTCAACCAGATCTACCAGCCCCCCCTCCAGTATCACTACTTCAAGCGGCCCTACGAGCTCATCCCCTTCGCCGCCGAGGCGGTGCCCGTGCCCCAATACCTGGATGCCGAGGGCCGGCGGCTGCCCCAGGACGCGGACGCCGCCCGGGTCGCGGAGACCGTCTACGAGATCCGCATCCGTTCCGGCATCCTGTACCAGCCCCATCCCGCCTTCGCCCGCAACGGGCAGGGGGAGCCCCTTTACTTCCGGCTCACCCCGGCGGACTTGAAGAGCATCGACGCCCTGGGCGACTTCGAGCATACGGGCACCCGGGAGCTGACGGCCGAGGACTACGTGTACCAGATCAAGCGGCTTGCTCATCCCCGGCTCCATTCCCCCATCCTGGGGCTCATGAGCAACTACATCGTGGGCATGGGGGAGTACGCCCAGACGCTCAAGCAGGCCGCCGGGCAGCTCCGGGAGCGGGACGGTTTCCTGGATCTGCGCCGCTATTCCCTTCCCGGCGTCGAGCTGGTGGACCGTTATACCTACCGTATCCGCATCCGGGGCAAGTACCCCCAGTTCGTGTATTGGCTGGCGATGCCCTTTTTCGCCCCGGTGCCCTGGGAGGCGGACTTCTTCTACTCCCAGCCCGGGATGGCGGAGAAGAACATCACCCTGGACTGGTATCCGGTGGGCACGGGCCCGTACATGCTCACGGTGAACGATCCCAACCGGAAGATGGTGCTGGTGCGCAACCCCCATTACAAGGGCGAGGTCTACCCTTCGGAGGGGGAACCGGGCGACCGGGAGGCTGGGCTGCTGGCGGACGCGGGCAAGCCCTTGCCCTTCATCGACAAGGTGGTCTTCAGCCTGGAGAAAGAGAGCATTCCTTACTGGAACAAGTTCCTGCAGGGCTACTACGACGCCTCGGGCATCGCCTCCGACATCTTCGACCAGGCGGTGCAATTCACCAGCGGCGGAGAGATCACCCTGACCGAAGAGATGCGCCGCCGGGGCATCCAGCTCCAGACATCGGTCGCCACCAGCGTGTTCTACATGGGCTTCAACATGCTGGACTCGGTGGTGGGCGGGCTGGACGAGCGCGCCCGCAAGCTCCGGCAGGCCATCTCCATCGCTTTCGACGTGGAGGAATTCATTTCCATCTTCCTTAACGGCCGCGGCATTCCCGCCCAGGGACCCATTCCGCCGGGGATCTTCGGCTACCGGGAAGGGCCGGAGGCGATCAACCCCTACGTCTACGACTGGGGGGACGGCGGGCCGAGGCGCAAGCCCCTGGAGGAGGCGAAGCGGCTGCTCGCCGAGGCGGGTTATCCGAACGGCCGCGACGCCCGCACTGGGCAACCCCTCACCCTGCACTTCGACACCACCGCCCGGGGCCCCGGGGACAAGCCCCGGCTGGACTGGCTGGCCAAGCAGTTCCAGAAGCTGGACATCCAGCTCGTGATCCGCGCCACCGACTACAACCGCTTCCAGGACAAGGTGCGAAACGGCGCCGTGCAGGTCTTCTTCTACGGCTGGAACGCCGACTACCCGGATCCGGAGAACTTTTTCTTCCTGTTGAACGGCGCCGAGGGCGCGGTCAAGACCGGCGGCAACGGCCCCAACTATTCCAACTACGACAATCCGGAATTCAATCGCCTGTTCGACCGGATGAAGAACATGGACAACGGGCCGGAGCGCCAGGTCCTGATCGACCGCATGCTGGCGATCGTGCGCCGGGACGCCCCCTGGATGTGGTTCTTCTATCCCAAGGACTACACCCTGCACCACGGCTGGGTCTACAACCGCAAGCCGAACCAGATGGCCAACAACGGGCTCAAGTACCAGCGGATCGATCCCCTGTTGCGGGAGGTGAAGCGACGGGAATGGAACCAGCCGGTGATCTGGCCCCTCGCCCTGATGGCGGGATTGCTGGCGGCGAGCGTGCTGCCGGCGGTGGCGGTGTACCGGCGGCGCAACCGCAGCACGGCCCGGGGTACCGGGAAACCGGCAGCGGCCGGGGAAAAGGGGGCGAGCGCGTGATCGCCTACATCATCCGGCGGCTCCTGTACGCGATCCCGATCCTGATCGGGGTCAACGTGATCACCTTCACCCTGTTCTTCGTGGTCAACTCGCCGGACGACATGGCGCGCCTCCACCTCGGGGTGAAGCGGGTGACGCCCGAGGCGATCCAGAAGTGGAAGGAAGAGCGGGGCTACGACAAGCCGCTCCTCTACAACGCGCAAGCCCAGGGTCCGGCAAAGCTCACCGACACGATCTTCTTCCAGAAGTCGGTAAAGCTGTTCCGCTTCGAGTTCGGCCGCTCCGACGCCGGGCGCGACATCGGCTACGACATCCGCACCCGTATGGGGCCCAGCCTGGCGATCGCGCTCCCGGTGTTCGCCATCGGGCTAGTCACCTACGTGAGCTTCGCCCTGCTGATGGCGTTCTTCCGCGCCACCTACCTGGACTTCTGGGGGGTGGTGCTGTGCGTGGTGATGATGTCCATCTCCACCCTGTTCTACATCATCGGCGGCCAGTACCTGGTGGGCAAGGTGTGGAAGCTGGTTCCCATTTCCGGGTACGAGGGCGGGCTGTCGGCCATCAAGTTCCTGATCCTTCCCATCGCCATCGGCATCATCGCCGGCGTCGGGGCGAGCAGCCGCTGGTACCGCACCATCTTCCTGGAGGAGATGAGCAAGGAGTACGTGCGCACCGCCCGGGCCAAGGGGCTTTCCGAGACGACCGTGCTGTTCAAGCACGTGCTCAAGAACGCCATGATCCCGATCCTGACGGGCGTGGTGGTGGTGATCCCGGCGCTTTTTCTGGGAAGCCTCATCTTCGAGTCCTTTTTCGGCATCCCGGGCCTCGGCAGCTACACCATCGACGCTATCAATTCCCAGGACTTCGCCGTCGTGCGGGCGATGGTGTTCCTGGGCTCGGTGCTCTACATCGCCGGCTTGATCCTCACCGACGTCTCCTACACCCTGGTGGACCCGCGGGTGAGGTTCGAATGAGGAGGCGGCGTTGACGGGATTCAAGCCCGAGATTCTCTACACCGACGCCCTGGTGTTCGCCCTCCTGGCGGTGGTGCTCGCCTTCGCCTGGTTCGCCCGCCGCCACGAGCACCTGCGCCAGCCCTGGCGCCGGGTGGCGGCGAGCCGCAGCGGCATGGCGGCGGCCACGGTGCTCGCCTTCTACGCCGCCGTGGGGCTGCTGGACACCCTGCACTACCGGCCCCAGCTTCCAGGAGAACCGGGCAAGCCGCCGGTCTATTCGGTGGAGGTGCTGTCGCTTCTGGACTGGATCGCCGAGCCCCTGCGCACCCGCAAGGAAAAGACCTATTCGGCCCCGTTCGCCACCCACTTGTACGCCAAGGAAACCATCGAACTGCCCGACGGGCGGCAGGTGCGGGATTTTCCCCGCTTGAAGTATGGCGGTGCCCATCTGGCCGATCCCGCCCGGGACCGGGCGGCGGACATCGCGACGCGGGCGGCGAAGGGTTTGCTCGCCGCCGCCGCCCTGTGGCTGGCGGCGGCGGGGCTGATCACGGTGCGGGTGGCGCGCCGCCGCGGCGCCGGGCTCGCCGGGGGCTGGCGCGCCCTGTGGCGGGGCGAGACGGGGGTGCAATGGAACGCGGTCCTCGTTTCCCTAGCCGTGATCCTGGCGCTGGCGGGCCCCCTCGCTGCCTTGTGCACCCACTACCACGTGCTGGGCACCGACAAGGTGGGGCAGGATGTGTTCTACCTCTCCTTGAAGAGCATCCGCACGGGGCTGGTGATCGGCACCCTCACCACCTTGGTGATGCTGCCCTTCGCCCTGCTGCTCGGGATCATGGCGGGCTACTTCCGCGGCTGGGTGGACGACGTGATCCAGTACGTCTACACCACCCTGTCCTCCATTCCCGGGGTGCTGCTGATCGCGGCGGCGGTGCTGATGGTGCACGTCTACATCGAAACCCGCCCGGAGCTGTTCCCCACCATCACCCAGCGCCAAGACATGCGCCTTCTCTTCCTGTGCCTCATCCTCGGCATCACCAGCTGGACCGGTCTGTGCCGGCTGCTCAGGGGGGAGGCGCTAAAGATGCGGGAGCTGGAATTCATCCAGGCGGCCCACGCCTTCGGCGTGCCCCATCTGCGGGTCATCACCCGGCACATCCTGCCTAACGTGATGCACATCGTGCTGATCGCCATGGTGCTGGATTTCAGCGTGCTGGTGCTGGCGGAGGCCGTGCTGTCCTATATCGGGGTCGGGGTCGATCCCACCATGATCAGCTTCGGCACCATGATCAACGCCGCGCGGCTGGAGATGGCGCGGGAACCCATGGTGTGGTGGTCCCTGGCCTCGGCCTTCGTCTTCATGTTTCTGCTGGTGCTGGCGGCGAACCTCTTTGCCGACGCGGTGCGCGACGCGTTCGATCCCCGGCTGCGGGTGCGGGGCGCAGAAGGCGCCGCCCTGGCGGGGGGAGCGGCGTGAGCGATCCGCTGCTGCGGGTGGAAAACCTACGGACCTGGATCGACACCGACCGGGCCCCGGTGCGGGCGGTGGACGGAGTGGATTTCCAGATCGCCCGGGGCGAGACCTTCGCCCTGCTGGGGGAATCCGGCTGCGGCAAGTCCATGACCGCCGTCAGCATCATGCGGCTTCTGCCGGAGGCGGCCCGCATCGTCAGTGGCTCGGTGCTCCTCAACGGGCTGGATCTGTTCGCCTTGCCCGAGATGGAGATGCGGGGCGTGCGCGGCCGGCGCCTGGCTATGATCTTCCAGGAGCCCGCCCTGAGCTTGAACCCGGTGCTGACCGTGGGGAGCCAGGTGGGCGAAGCGGTGAGGCGCCACACGTCCCTGAGGGGGGAGGCGGCCCGGCGCCGCGCCGTCGAGCTGCTGGCCCAGGTAGGCATGCCGGACCCGGAGCGTAGGCTGGGGGAGTATCCCTTCCAACTCTCCGGCGGCATGAAGCAGCGGGTTATGATCGCCATGGCCCTCGCCGGGGAGCCGGATCTTCTCATCGCCGACGAGCCCACCACGGCGCTGGACGTGACTATCCAGGCCCAGGTGCTGGAGCTGCTCCAGCGGCTGCAGGCGCAAACTGGTATGGCCATCCTGCTGGTGACCCACGACCTGGGCGTGGTCGCCCAGATGGCCCACACAGTGGCCGTCATGTACGCGGGGCAGATCGTGGAAACGGCCCGGGCGAGGGAGTTCTTCCGCCATCCCAGGCACCCGTACTCGAGGAAGCTTTTCGCCTCGATCCCGAGCGAGCGCAGCCGCCGCCAGCCCCTGGCGGTTATTCGCGGGACGGTGCCCGCCCTCGACCGGGAATTCGTCGGCTGTCGCTTCGCCGACCGCTGCGACGACGCGTGGGACCGGTGCCGGCGCGAGACACCCGCCTGGATCAAGACGGGGGACGGGTCAGGGGTGAGCTGCCATCTATATCAGGGATCAGGGATCAGGGATCAGGGATCAGGGGTCAGGGATCAAGGATCGGAGACGGGCGAAAGGGTACCACCCAGTAGCGTGTCCGCCGGAGCATGGGAGGGATCCGGGGTGAATCCCGGACCCCAGGCCGCGAATCCGCTCCTGCAGGTCTCCGATCTCAAGGTACATTTCCCCATCCACAAAGGGGTGCTAAAACGGGTGGTGGGCCACGTCAAGGCGGTGGACGGGGTGTCCTTCGAGCTGGAGCAGGGCAGGACCCTGGCGGTGGTGGGGGAATCGGGCTCCGGGAAAACCACCATCGGCAAGGCAATCTTGCAGTTGATCCGGCCCAGCGCCGGCCGGGTGTTGTTCCGGGGCGCCGACCTTACGGGGCTTTCCCGGCGTCGGCTGCGGCCCTTGCGGCGCGCTCTCCAGATCGTTTTCCAGGACCCCTACGGCTCCCTCAACCCGCGCATGCGGGTCGCCGACATCCTGCTGGAAGGCATGCGGGCCTTGAAAGTGGGCGCAACCGACGCGGAGCGGGCGCAGCGGGTCGTGGAGCTCCTGGCCCAGGTGGGCCTGCCGGCAGAAGCGCGGCTGCGCTATCCCCACGAGTTCTCCGGCGGCCAACGGCAGCGCATCGCCATCGCCCGGGCCCTCGCCGTGGAACCCCAGCTCATCGTGTGCGACGAGCCCACCAGCGCCCTGGACCTGTCGGTGCAGGCCCAGATCCTCAACCTGTTGCGGGAGCTGCAAGAGCGGCTAGGCCTCGCCTATCTCTTCATCACCCACAACATGGGCGTGGTGGCCCACCTGGCCCATCGGGTGGCGGTGGTTTACCTGGGCCGGATCGTAGAGCAGGGCAGCGTGGACGAGGTGCTCAAGGCGCCGCAGCACCCGTACACCCAGGCGCTGCTCTCCGCGGTGCCCGTCATCGACCCCACCTCCCGGCGGGAAGTCGTCCGGCTTCGGGGGGATCTACCTTCCCCCGTCCATCCTCCCGCGGGCTGCCATTTCCATCCCCGCTGCCCCAAGGCCATGGACGTCTGCCGCCAGGCCTACCCCGCCGAGACGCGCCTTTCCGCCACCCGTTCGGTGCACTGTCACCTGTACGGCGGATAGCCGGGCTTTTCCCCGGCAGCCGCCAGACGGGCGCAGGCCTCAGAACCGATCCTTCCAGGCCCGCAGCACGGCGAAGACTTCCACCGGGTCATGGAGGGGACGGCCTTGCCGGCGGGCCGCGGCCGCCTGGATCGCCGGCTCAGCGCAGCGGAGGAAAGGATTGGTGGCCCGCTCCAGGGCGATGGTGGAGGGCAGGGTGGGGGCGTCCCGCTCCCGCAGGGCTTTTTCCCTCCGTTCCCGCTCGACGAGGGCCGCATTGTCCGGTTCCGCCGCCTTGGCGAAGCGGATGTTGGAGAGGGTGTACTCGTGGGCGCAGTAGACCCGCGTGTCCCCCGGGAGGCCGGCCAGCTTCTCCAGGGAGCTGTACATCTGGGCCGGCGTGCCTTCGAAGAGGCGCCCGCAGCCGCAGGCGAACAGGGTGTCGCCGCAGAAGAGCCACCCGTGGCCGTAGTAGGCGATGTGTCCCGCCGTGTGCCCCGGCACTTCCAGGACCTGGAACGTGAGGCCCAGCTCGGGAAAGGTGACCCGGTCGCCTTCGACGAGGGGCCGGGTGACGGTGGAGATGGACTCGCTGCGAGGGCCGTATACTGGAACCCGCTCCTCCCTCAGCAGCGCCGGGATGCCCCCCACGTGATCGCCGTGGTGATGGGTGACCAGGACAGCCGCCAGGTCCAGCTTGTGGCGAGCGAGGAAATCGCGCACCGGCGCCGCGTCGCCGGGGTCGACCACCACCGCATGCTGTCCGTCGTGGAGGACCCAGATATAATTGTCCTTGAACGCGGGAACGGGAACGACTTCGACCATGGTGACTGTGGGTGTGGCTGGAAAAGCGCGCGCCCGAGGACGCCGACAACTCCTTGCCGTGCGGCTGCCCGCTTTCGAGCGTCATAAAAATGAGACGCTCAGCCCCTCTCCCCTTCCCCTCTCCCAGCGGGAGAGGGGAAGGGCACGGCGGTAAATGGGTGACGACCCATTTACCTCAGGGGTGTAATGGTGGTGAAGGACGAGAACCGTGTCAACCGATCATCTAAGAAACTGGCTTCAAACGCCCCTGGGCGCCTACCTCCTGGAACGGGAACAGGCCTATTACGATCAGGTGGTGGCGGACGTGTTCGGTTTCAACGCGGTCCAGCTCGGCCTGACTGGCGTCGACTTCCTGCGTGCGTGCCGCATTCCCCTGCGTTTCACCCTGAGCCCCGGTCCGGACGCCGACGTGCGAGGCGAGCTGTGCCAGATCCCCCTGGAAAGTAACACCATCGATCTGATCGTCATGCCCCACGTCCTGGAATTCAGCGCCAATTCCCATCAGATACTGCGGGAAGTGGAGCGGTGCCTGCGGCCGGAAGGGCACGTCCTGGTCTCCGGCTTCAACCCCCGCAGCCTGTGGGGCTTGCGCCGACTGCTCGCCCGGGAGCCGCGGGCTTTTCCGTGGACCGGCGAGTTCATTTCCCTGCCCCGGCTCAAGGACTGGCTGCAGCTGCTGGGCTTCGAGGTCTCGGCGGGGCGCTTCGTCTGCTATGCGCCTCCCATCACCACCGAGCCATGGCTTGCCCGCTTCGGTTTCCTGGAAAAGGCGGGGGACCGGTGGTGGCCCATCTCGGGCGGCGTGTACCTGCTGGAAGCCATCAAGCGGGTTCCGGGCATGCGGGTCATCCGGCCGGAATGGGCGGCGCGGCCCGCTACCAAGCCGAGCCTCGCTTCCCTTACCCATAAGCTGGAGAGCGGCGGCCGTCGCCTCGCTGCCCGGGAGGCGCTGGAGTGGGAGGAAGCGGCTTGAGCGCGCCACCCGGTGTGGTGGAGATCTACACCGACGGGGCATGCAAAGGCAATCCAGGCGTGGGCGGCTGGGGAGCGCTCCTCGCCTGGGGGACCCACCGGCGGGAGCTCTTCGGCGGGGAGCCCATGACCACCAACAACCGGATGGAGCTCATAGCCGTGATCCGGGCGCTGGAGGCGCTGAAACGTCCCTCCCGGGTGCGGCTGCATACCGACTCCGCTTACGTGCAGCAAGGCATCACCCGCTGGATTCACGACTGGAAACGGCGCGGCTGGAAGACGGCCGACAGGAAGCCGGTCAAGAACGAGGACCTGTGGCGGCGCCTGGTGGAGCTCGCCGAGCGGCACGAGATCGATTGGGTCTGGGTGCGGGGCCACGCCGGCGATCCGGGCAACGAGGCGGCCGACCGCCTGGCCAATCGGGGCGTGCAGTCAGTGCTTGCATCCGTCCGATGACGAACCTATGACCGCAGGGGCGCAGAGAAAAGAACCTTTCTTTCCGTTTCTTCCACGCTCCTGCCGTTGAATCGGGAAACCCAGTGCGCCAGATCGTTCTGGATACGGAAACCACCGGCCTGGAAGTCGCCCTCGGCCACCGGGTGATCGAGCTGGCGGCGGTGGAGATCAGCAACCGCAGGATCACCGGCCACCACTTCCACTGTTATCTCAATCCGGAGCGGGAGATCGACAGCGGTGCCCTGGCGGTCCACGGCATCACCGACGAGTTCCTGCGGGACAAGCCCCGTTTCGCGGACATTGCCCCGGAGTTCCTGGACTTCATCGCGGGCGCCGAGCTCATCATCCACAACGCCCCCTTCGACGTGGGGTTTCTCAACCACGAGCTGGGCTTGATCGGGCGGCCGCCCCTGGAGCGCTTCTGCGCCAAGATCACCGACACCCTGCGCATGGCGAAGGACCTGCACCCGGGCAAGCGCAACAGCCTGGATGCCTTGTGCGAGCGCTACCAGGTGGACAATTCCCAACGCAGCCTCCATGGGGCCCTGCTCGACGCTCGGCTACTGGCGGAAGTCTACTTGGCCATGACCCGCGGCCAGGACAGTCTCATGATCGATCTTCCCGAGGAGAGGGTGGTTCCGGGCCAGGAGGGAGGCGAGGGGTCGGGCGGCGAGCTGGTGGTGCTGCGCCCGAGCGCCGAAGAGCTGGCGGCCCACGAGGCGCAGCTTGCCGCCATCGACCGGGCGAGCGGCGGCCGCTGTGTCTGGCTGCGCCTGGACGAGAAGCCGGGCTGACGGGGCCTGTTGCCGCGCCCGCCGCTGTGCAGGGTCAGAGCACCAGGGGCTGGGTGAGGTCGACTCCCGGAAGGAGCCAGTCGAGCAGTCGCTGCAACTGGCGCTCGGCAGAAGGCGTAAGCCCTACGCCGGGATGGCGCACCCGGTTAGACGCCAGTAGACCCCGACGGCGCAGGATCTCCTTGCGGATCGCCACCCCCGGCTGTTGCTCGAACACGATGAGGGGCAGGAACCGGGCGTAGAGCGAGCGCACCCGTGCCCAGTCGTTCTCCCCCTTGGCGCGGACCATGGCCAGGAGAACCTCGGGGAACGCGAACCCGGTGTTGAACCCGTCCGCTCCTTCTTCCAGATCGAAGAGCCCGTATAGGGCGCCCAGGCCGGTGAGAACGGGCACTCGCCGTCGCGTCATGCCCGCCACCAGGGCGGCGATCCGGGCCGGGGTGGGAAGCCCTTCCTCCTTGATGCAGGCCACGCCGGGAACGTTCTCCACGATGCGGATCAAAAGGGAAACGGGCATGTGTACCTGGGTGGAGGCCGGATGATCCTGCACGACCAGCGGAAGGGAGAGGGCTTTGCCGATGCGCTCGTAGTATTCCAGCAACCGCTCGTCGCTGGGCACCGGCTCGTGGGAGGGCGCCACCATCACGGCGGAGGCGCCCGATTTCGCGGCCATCCCCGCCAGCTCGATGGTGGCCCGGGTTCCGGGATGGCTGGCGCCTACGATGACCGGCATTCCCCCCGCCGCGGCCACCGCCGCCCGGACGACCTGCTCTCGCTCCCGATCGGTCAGGCGGTTCGATTCGCCCAGTACGCCCAGAACCGTGATGCCGTCGACCCCGATTGACTTCATGAAGCGGATCGTGCGCTCGAGCGAATCAAGATCCAGGCGCTCGTCGTCGTGGAAAGGGGTGGCGAGGATCGGATAGACTCCGGTGAGCGGGGACATGGTCTGCCTTCCGGAAATGCCCTGGGGCTCGATCATGGGCTGGGCGGACCGGGTCGTCAACCTGTGCGCCGCCCGCAGGCCGGTCACGGGGGCGCATCGGCCCGGAGCGGCCAGGACCCGTGCGGCGCCGGCGCTTCCGCGCGCGGGGGTGGGGTGTCGGCCGGCGCGACGACCAAGTGCAGGAGATTCCCGTGGGCGAGCAAAGGTGACATTCGTGACGGCCAGGATACTCGCGTTCGTGACGATGCTGGGTGGATGGGCCTGCGCCATGGCGCAGGGCGCGGCCCACGATGTATGGCCGGTCGGCGCGTTCTCCCGGGCCGAGCCGGGGCAGGCCATGCCGGCCGGATGGGAACCCTTGACCTTCGAAAAAATCCCCAGGCATACCCGCTACGCCATCGTGATGGACGGAGAAGTACCGGTGCTGAAAGCCGTCGCGCGGGGCTCGGCCTCTGGACTGATCCGGCGCGTCCGCATTGATCCGCGGGAATATCCCGTCGTCGAGTGGCGCTGGAAGGTGGAAAACCTGATCCACGGGGCGGATCCCCGTACCAAGGAAGGGGACGACTTTCCGGCGCGGTTTTACGTCGCCTTCGCCTACGACCCGAAGAGAGCGGGACCGCTAGAGGCCATCGCCTATGAAGCGGCAAAGCTTGCCTACGGGCAATACCCGCCTTACCGGAGCTTGAATTACGTGTGGGACGCCCGGCTGCCCGCCGGTACCGGTTTCCCCAGCGCCTATACGGAGCGCAATTGGGTGATCGTCGTGGAATCCGGCGCTGCCCGGCTCGGTCAGTGGGTGCGGGTGCGGCGCAACGTGGCGGAGGACTACCGCCGGGCCTTCGGCACCGAGCCACCTCCTATCGAGGGGATCGGAGTGATGACGGACGGGGACAACACCGGCGACGCCGTCACCGCGTACTATGGGGACATCGTCTTCCACAAAGGCGCTCTCCGGGCGGGCGAGACCCCGACGGCGGTGCATTGAGCGCCGGGGCTTCGATGGATCAGGTACCGGAATCCAGGACGCCAACGGCTTCAGGAAGCCAGGCGCCGACCCTCGAGGCCGCAACGACCAAGCATAGATCTTTACCCTGACGCCGGGGAGCTGCTTAAACCCGCGGATGGGCGGCAGCTCGCCGGCAGGATCGGTCCGGGAGTCCAGGATCTCAAGCGTGGGAAACCTCTTTCCAGAAGGCTTGCGCCGGGCGATTGTCCGGCAGACGGAGCACGCCCTTCGCAGCGGCGCGCTTCAGCCGATCGTCACGGAGAAGCGCTTCGTCGAGGACGCGGGGGTGCGCTTCCTGGTGCGCGTGGTTCCCGCGCTTCAGCGCAAGGACGCGGAACGAGAGCAGCGTGCCGCCGGGGCGAAGCCGGCAAACCCGTTCCTTCCCCCCGAGCCGGACCTTCTGGTGGGAGAGGTGAGCCCTACCCACCGGGCGGTGCTAAACAAGTTCAACGTCATCGAGCACCATTTGCTCCTCGTCACCCGGGACTTTCAGCCCCAGGAGCGGCTGCTCGATCAGGCGGACTTCGACGCCCTCGCCCGGTGCATGGGCGAGCTGGACGGTCTCGGGTTCTATAACGGAGGCGAGGCGGCGGGGGCGAGCGAAGCCCACAAGCATCTGCAGATGGTTCCCTTGCCCTTGGCCGAGGAGGGACCGCCCGTCCCCGTGGCGCCCCTGATCGCCGGGGCGCGGGGCGAAGGCCCCATCCTCACCGTGCCGGACTTTCCTTTTCGGCATGCCCTCGCTCGGCTCGAGCCGACCGCGTGGGACGCGGCGGAGGTGGCCGTTCGGCTCCTCGAAGCCTATCGACGCCTGCTGGCGGCGGTGGGCATCCACGAGGTCCCGGGGAAGGAGGGCCCGCGCCAGTCCGGGCCGTACAATCTCCTCCTCACCCGGGACTGGATGCTGACCGTCCCCCGCTCGCGGGAATGCTGGGAAGGAATTTCGGTCAACGCGCTGGGCTTCGCCGGCTCGTTGTTTCTGCGTAGGCCCGAAGCCCTGGAACCCTTGAAGCGTTTAGGGCCCATGAAGCTTCTGGCCCGGGTCGGGCTGCCCCTGGCCTGATCGGGCATGGGGGCGTTCGGCGCGCGCCCACGGAGTCCGGCGGCACCACCTTGCCGCTGCTCGCCATCACCGCGGCCTGAGACGCACGGGCGATTCACCGGTCAACGGCAACCCCGCTTTTCCGCCTCGCGTAGTTCTTCCGCGTAAAAACCGCCGAGCTTCAGTCCCTGGAGGGCTTCGGCCACGCGCCGAATCACCGCGGTCTTGCCTATGCCGGCCGCCCGTCCTCGCTCCATGGCGTGCGCCCTTCGAGCGCCGGGCGGGGTCCGCAAGGCGCCCCGGCCGCTTTGCGGCGCCGTGTCCGGGCGGCTGCGACTCAGTACGCGAAGCACCGGTGAGAAGGAGCGCCCGTGGAGGATTCCATCTTTGATTCATGACCCAGCCGCCGCCCGAGAGCATGGTTCGGATTGAAACACGATCCCGGCCGGGCCGTAGCGCCTCCCGCGCGGAGAAACCCTGCTTCGGGCTATCGGGTAAAGCAGAATTGTCGCCGCCGCGGTGGTGAACACCCTGCGCCGCGAAATCCTGCACCTCGTTCAGGCTCGTTTGAACGGGGAAGCCCTTCGCGTTAGATTCGCGTTTTCGGCGCTGTCCCAGCGCCCTCTTCCCTGTTGCCGATGATCGACTCCCGGTTGACCGACGCCCGCTGGCTCCTGCTCCTGTGCTTGAGCCGCATGAGCTTTTCCTTGATCTTCACCGTCTACTCGGGGATCCTGCCCCTGGTGCGGGAAGCGTGGGGAATGTCGGCGACCCAGGCGGGCCTGATCCAGAGTGCCTGGCACGCCGGGTTCCTGGTGTCCCTGTTCGCCGCCGGGATGATCAGCGACCGCAAGGGGGCTCGCTGGACATTTCTCCACATGAGCTATGGCGCGGTGGCGAGCGCGGCGCTGTTCGCCCTGCTGGCGGACGGTTTCCTCTCGGCGCTAATCCTCTACGGGCTGGCCGGCCTGTGCTCGGGGGGCTCCTACACGCCCGGCCTTACCCTCATCAGCGAGCGCTTCGAGCCCCACCGCCGCGGCCGGGCGATGGGGTTTTATCTCGCCGCCGCGTCGCTGGGCTACGCCCTGTCCCTGTTTCTGGGCAGCTTCATAGCGCCGGCGGCCGGGTGGCGCGCCGCGCTGGCGGCGAGCGCGGCGGGCACCGTGATCGGGCTCACCCTCGGCGCCTGGGTGCTCCGGGATACCCCCAACCGGGTGAGCCGCCACGACCGGGCTCCGGTCCAGGGCAACGGCCTCATGGAGGTGTGGCGCAACCGTCCGGCGCGGCTGATCATCCTCGCCTACTCGTTCCACGCCTGGGAACTGCTGGGGCTTTGGGCCTGGCTGCCCACCTTCCTGGTGACCGCGATGGCCGCCAACGGGGGCGTGAGCCCCGGAAACGTGGGCACCGGCGTGCTGATTGCCGGGGTGTGCCACCTGCTTAGCGTGGCGGGCTCCGTGTCCGGCGGGACCCTGTCCGACCGCTACGGGCGCACCGCGGTGATCTTGCTGTTCGCCGGGACCAGCGCCGCCTGCTCCCTGATCTACGGCTGGCTCATCACCGCGCCCCTGTGGCTGCTGACGGTGGTGGCGATCGTCTACAACCTGGCAGCCATCGCCGACTCGTCGGTGTTCTCCACCGGGCTCACCGAGCTGGTCCCCCACCACTCCATCGGCGCGGCCTATTCCCTGCGCTCGGTGATCGGCTTCAGCATGGGAGCGGCCAGTCCCTGGGTCTTCGGGCTGACCCTGGATCTGGCAGGTGAACAACCGGGGGAGCCCCGCATGCTGGCCTGGGGGCTGGCCTTCTCCAGCCTGGGGGCGGCGGGACTCGCGGCCACTTATTTCACGTGGCGGCTGCGGCGCTCGGCCGAGAGCCGGCGCATGGCCGGCGGGCTGCGATGATCTTGAAGCCCGATCGCCCCGCCCTGCTACGACGCCGGACAGGGTTGCCCGAGCTGTATGAGCCGTTGGAGCTCTTGGGGACGGCTATTCTTTCAGCGCCGGTGTGTATAGCGCCTTTTCCATCCGGCGCGGCGCACGTCGTGAAATGTTCGGCAGGGGCCACCGGTAGTCGGACCGCAGCAGGCTAAGAACCGCCTCAGGCTCGCCTGGTTTCGCGAAGTAATAGCCCTGGGCCTGGTCGCAGCGGTGGGCGATGAGGAAGCGCACCTGGGCTTCCGTCTCGACGCCTTCCGCCGTGACCGCCAGGCCCAAGCTGTGGGCCAGGGAAATGATCGTCCGGGGGACGGTCGTATCTCCGCCTTCGGAGCCGATGCCCTGGAGGAAGAAGCGGTCGATCTTGAGCTCGTCGATGGGAAAACGGTGGAGGTAGCTCAAGCTGGAGTAGCCCGTGCCGAAATCGTCGATGGCCAGCTTCAAGCCAAGATCCTTGAGCGCTCCGAGAACCGAGATGAAATCCTCCGCGCCGCACATGATGAGGCTTTCCGTAATCTCGAGCTTCAAGCGTCGCGGATCGAACCCGGTCTCGTCCAGGATGCGGTGAACCGCCTGTACGAAGTCTTTCTGCCGAAACTGGCGCGCCGAGACGTTGACCGCGAGGTGGACCGGCGGAAGGCCTTCCCGGTCCCACTCGATCGCCTGGGCGCAGGCCGCCCGCAGCACCCATTCTCCGAGGGGCACGATGAAACCGTTCTGCTCCGCTACCGGAATGAAGCGCCCTGGCGAGAGCGGCCCGAGCTCGGGGTGGTTCCAGCGGACGAGGGCCTCGAGACCGGACATCCGGCCGGAACGCAGGTCCACGATGGGCTGGAAGTGCAGGACCAGCTCGTTGCGGTCGAGGGCCCGGTGCAAGGCGTCCTCCAGGGCGGCGCGCTCCAGCGCGGCCGCGCTCATCTCCGGGGTATAGAAAGCGCCCCCATTGCCTCCCGCTTCCTTCGCCTGGTACATGGCCAGGTCCGCCCGGCTGAGGAGGGTGTCGGCATCCTCTCCGTGGATCGGGTAGCAGGCGAAACCGATGCTGCATGTCAGGCGCACTTCTTTGCCTGCGATGGAAAAAGGCGAGGCGAAGGCGTCGAAAATTTTCTGTAAAACCACCTCCGCATCCCGGCGGGTCTTCAAGTCCGGCGCCAGAACCACGAATTCGTCGCCGCCGAGCCGCGCCACGGTGTCGCTCGAGCGCAGGATGAGGCGCAGCCGTGCCGCGACCTCCCGGAGAATCCTGTCGCCGAAGGAGTGGCCGTGGTTGTCGTTGGCGACCTTGAGGCGGTCCAGGTCAAGGAACGCCACCCCCAGCATATTCCCCAAACGCGCGGCGCGGGTCATCGCCTGCTGTAGACGGTCTTGGAGCAGGATCCGGTTGGGAAGCTCGGTCAGCGGGTCATGGGTGGCGAGGTACTGGATATGTTTTTGCTGTTCCTTGCGCTCGGTGATGTCGGTCACCACGCCGATGCACACGCAGGCGCCGGGCTTGGATCCGCTCACCAGGCTGAGCCGCAGCCAGCCGATGTAGGGCGTGCCGTCCTTGCGCAGGGTGAACACCTCGCCTTCCCATCGACCGGCCGGGCCGAGGTCCTCCGCCGCCTGCGGATACCCTTGCCCGTCGTTGATCACGTGCATGATCTGCTGCAGCGGTCGGCCCACGCACTCCGCCGTCCCGTAGCCGGTGATGCGGGCCAGCGCGTCGTTCGCCCGCACTATCCGCAAGCCCTCGTCCAAAAGGAAAATGCCCTCCGAGCCGCTGTCGAACACCTTGGCGGCCAGGCGAAGCTCCGCGAGGTGTTTTTCCATCTTTCTGTAGGCGACCCGCAGCCGGTTCACCATCAGGGCGAGAGCCGTACCCAGCCGGCCCACCTCGTCGTGGCCCGCGACGGGCACGGCGAAGCCGTCGAGGTTTTCCAGGGTGGCCCGTTCGGCGGCGTTGCTGAGGGCAAGGAGAGGCGCGGTGAGGCGGCGCGAGATGCGGATGGAACCCCAGACCACCCACAGCAGGATCAAAGGCCACGCCCCCAGATAGGCTACGCTCAGGGAATCGAGGGGCAGATCCGCCGCCGCCTCTGGCGCGGACACCACCACTTTGAGTTGGAGAGCAGCGTAACGGGGCGGAAACTCGAGCGCCGCGACGGCTTCGGTCCGTGTCTGGCCGGAGGGGACGGAGCCGGCCTGGGCGAGCAGGTGATCGCGGCCGGCCACGAGCCGATGGGAAACGGGGAATAGCTCCAGAACGTCGTGGGCCACGAAAATACCGTCGAGCTCCACCTCGGCCAGCAGGAAACCTTCCGTGGTTCCCGTCGCCGGGTAGATCACCGGATGGATGATGAGCAGCCTTCGCCCGCTGGAGCCATGGGGCTCCAGCTCCACGTGGGGCTTGCCTTTGGCGAGGACGGAAGGAACCCATGGGGCACCTCGATAGGAAAACGCCAGGCCGTCGGGCAGGAAAACCAAGGGTTCTCCCTGGAAGTCCAGCAGGCGGATCCGCACCGAGGTGCCAGGAGGCGCGCGGTAATCCGCAAGAAAAGGCGCCAGGTACTGCTCCCGGCCCACCGAGTCGCTCAACGCGTTGGTGACCAGGGTGGTGGAGGCGAGGCGGGCGAGATCCCGGTCGATGGCATCCAGGACGGAGGCGATCTGGGCAGCACGTATGCGGGCGTGGCTTTCCAACTGCATCTCGAAACGCTGCGCCATGAGATTCGAGATGACCAGGTAGGAGATGGCGCCGGTCAGGGCCATGACGCCCAGCGCTAGCGTCGCGGCTGCCGCCATGATGCGGTTGGCGATGCTGGCGGTAAGCCAGCTTTTTAGCCATCGCCACGGGGAAGCAAGAGGTAACCAGGATCGCGATGTCCAGACGCTCATTTCGCGTCCTGCTCAAGGGGCGCAAGCGCTCCGTCTTCCCGGTACCGGGCGATGAACAGGTCCCTGGGTTCGAGCGCTTCGTGACGGACGGGGGAGAAGGGCTGGGCATAGCGCTTGATGAGGCCGTCGTAGTCGCGCACCGCCTCCAGCGCCGCCCGCACCTTTGGGCGGTCGGTGGATCCGGCAAGATCGATGGCGCGGGCGAGGATGTGGGTAAGGTCGTAGGCATGGGCGAGCCCCACGGGAGACAGAACGCTCTCGGGGCTGCGCAGCCCGTAGCGGCTCTCCAGGGCAGCGAGGACGCGCGTCGCCCGGGGGCTGCGGTTGCCGACCAAGGAAAAGGTCTGAACGACGGAAAAGTCCACCCGATGCAGGGCCTCCCCGGCCAGCGCGGCAAGATCGCCGCCGGTCACGCCCCAGTGGGCCAGAATGGGGCGCTGCTCCGTCTTGGGAAGTTGGGCGACTTCCTTGATCAACTGGGCGCCTTCGCCTTCGTTGGCAACGAGCACGATCGCCTCGGCGCCCGCCTGTGCCAGACTCCGGTACTTGGGCGCGAGGGGCTTTTCGTCCCAGTTGAACCAATGGATGCCGACGCTGTGAATGCGAGCGCTTTCGGAAAGATAGGTCTCGATGGCGCCCTGGTTGCTCCTGCCCCAACTCGTGTTGGGAAGGAGGAAACCTACGCGCCGGAAGCCGCGGTTCTCGGCATGCCCGAGGAGGCTGGCGATCGCCCAGCGGTCCCGAAGGGAGAGGCGGAACACGTAGTTGGGGTCATAGCCGTTGTCGATGATTTTGTCGGCGGCCGCCCAGGGATTTAGCACGATGAGCTTGTGTTCGTGGATCAAGGGTAGCACCTCCAGGACCGTCGGGCTGAACTTGCCGCAGAACACGGCGACCAGGTCCGGCACCTTCAGGAGGTCCAGGAGATTGGCGCGGGCACGGGCCGGGATGGAGCGGTTGTCCCGTACCAGCAGCTTCAATGGCCGGCCGCCGAGGACGCCGCCCGCCGCGTTGATCTCCTCGATGGCGATCTCGATGCCCTGCTGGATGGCCTGGGCGGAGGTGCTGGTCCTGTGGCCGAATTCCGCGTCCAGGCCGATGAATACGGGAGGTTGCCCCGTAGCCAGGGACAGATGAGGGAAAAGGAAAGCGAAGCACAGGCCACTCAAGGTCATCCACCTTCGGACACCACCCATACCGCCTCCTATTGAAGTCTGGGGTCTTGCCCACCGCTGCGATTTAACCTCTGGGCAGACGGGTGAACATGCTTCGAGGAAACCGCTTACGCGGAGAAAGCACAAATCGCGCCACTCGTTCTTTGCTCGATCGGTAAAGCCTAACAGGGTGTTGATAAATGCCCGTAACATCAAGTCGCGTGTCTCTCGACGCGTCCCGGACTGCCGGATCGGTGCCGGCAGGGGCGTTGTTTTGTTCCTTCATGGTAATCCCGTTACCTTTTTGGCTTTTCGGGCGGACTCATCCCGTCGCGGCCGTATGCAATCGCGCCATTCTCAGCAGGTGGTAGGCTGCCCCGACCAGGTAGGCGGCCATCCGGGTCTTGGCCTGCCCGATGAAGCGGGTCTTTCGCCATCCCCCGATGGGCTTTATCCAGCCGAAGATCTCCTCGATGCGTTTGCGCTGACCGATGGCGTAACCGCTGTGCCGGGTAGTGCGAGCATCGAGGCCCGGGGTGGCGCGGCCCACGATGCGGGCGACGTGCGGGGCAATGCCTCGGCCGCGCAGCCGCTTCACGAACGCCTTGGTGTGATAGCCCTTGTCGGCGCCGAGCGTGCGCAGGCGGCTTCGGGCCTGGCGCCGTCGGTCCACCAGCGCTGTTCCCGCTTGGGGTTCGGCGAGGGTTGCCTCGGTAATCGCGATGTTCACAAGCAGCCCGTGGCGGTTTTCCATGAGCGCGTGCGCCCCGTCGGCCAGTTTCGCCGGCTGGCCGCTGCCCTTCCGCATGAGCTTGGCCTCGGGATCGGTCGTGGATTCGTGGGTCGAGTTGCTGCGTCGCTCGCCGCGGAAGTCGACCATGCCACTGCCGTCGTCCCCGTCCCGGGGCGGCGTGCCCTCCTTTCTTTTGAAGTTCTTGCACGAGTCCCAGGCCTCGATCATCTTGCCGTCCACGGTGAAGTGCTCATAAGCGCGCGCGGTTTAAGGAGAAGGCCGAAGGGTCGAAGGCTCGTGTCTCGAGCTCCATGTCGGGAAACCAGCGAAACAGCCCATTGTAGTCGAGCCTCCCGCAGAAGAGCCGCTCGGATCGGACCGAGGAGAGCGCAATCAGCAGGCTTGCCTGCAAGCAGCCGCTCGGGCGCGATCGAGGGCCTCCCCCCTCGGCCTACATCGCGTCAAAGGCCGCGCTCATCGAGGCGAGGGCTGCATCGGCTTGGCGCTTGATCGCCCGCAGCGGATGCTCGGTCGGAATGCGCTCTTCGATCGAGACAACCTGCTAATGCCGACACGGGGCGACCTAACCGATGGGTGAAGGAGACTGCGTTCGGGCTTGGAACGACAGACGAGAGCATGCAGGGGCACGGTGGCTGACGAAAACGGAGACAGGAAATGTCGAGATCCGGACGGTGCGAAAAGCGACGCTTCTTGGGCTCGCCCCTGACCGTGGGGGCAGCTTTCGTGGGTCTGCGTTCCCGGCCTTGACGAGCTTGATGCCAGGAAGAGGGGCTACGGCCGGTTGGCAGCGGTCTCGAGTTGAGGCATGGGTCAAGATCGCTGCGGCCCGCCAGGCCTGTACCCGCGAAGCCTGGGTCTTGCGCTAAAGATTATCGATCTTTCGCCGTAAACCCGGTGGACGCGGCCGCCGAAAATCGTCGGATCCGACGCGTGATCATGGCCTTGCTTGCGCCGCCAGCGCGAAGCGTGGGACGCGCGCGTCCTGCGTTTGTCAGAAAAATTCCTATCCGTTGTGCCGGCACGATTCGTACGCGAGATACCGTCGCCTTCCGATTGGCCCATTGCGGGTTTTTTCGCAAAGTGTGGCCGTCGGTCCGCCCGTGCGGGCTGAAAATGACCACATGAAGGGAGGCAAACCATGGACCAGAATCGATGGATAGAGGAGATTCGCGAGCTCAACCTTGCTTATTTGCTGCTTGCCCAGCAGATGGTCCGGCAAGATCGGGCAGCGGCTTTGTTGCGTCTGGGCATCGGCGAGGAGATGGCCGATATCCTCGCCGCGCTAACGCCTGGACAAATCAGCAAGATGGCAGGCTCTAACCTGTTGCTGTGCCGTTTCCGCTTCGACGACAGCCTGATTCTCGATATGCTTTCCAGCTACACCAGGGACCGCATGCTGGGGGCTTCCCATGCCGCAATCCTGCTTTCCGGCCAACCGGCGCCGACGGTGACTGCCTGAGCTTGGAGTGAAAAGCGATGAAAGGCAAGAGCATCGTATCCGACGCGGCCGAGGTGCAACTGGCGGTGGAGCTGATCCGTCTCGGCGCGCGCATGCAGCTTCTGGAGGCGGAAACCTGCTTAAGCCGCGAGCGGCTGCTCAAGCTTTACAAGGAAGTGACGGGCACTTCCCCGCCAAAGGGTATGCTGCCCTATTCTACCGATTGGTTCATGGCCTGGCTACCCAACGTCCACGCTTCCCTGTTCGCCAATATCTACCGTTATCTGGTGCACAACGCCCACCTCGAGGGCATTCGGGCCATCATGACGGCCTACCGTCTGTATCTGGAGCACGTACAAGCCTACGGGCTTACCCGGGAGCTATCTCTCACCCGGGCCTGGACCCTGGTGCGCTTCATGCTTGCGGATTTGCTCACCACCACCCCGTGCAAGCGCTGCGGCGGCCATTTCGTGGTCCATACCCACGAGCTCTATGACCGCTATGTGTGCGGGCTGTGTTTTGTTCCGTCCAGAGCCGGCAAGACCCGTCGCGCAGCCGAGGCTGCGGCGGCCTGAATCCCTTAAACCACCTTTGACCCTGCTCGTTCCTGGCTGATTGTCCCGGCGGGGAGCAAAGTTTGGCGGAAAAAAAAGACCGGTAACCGGTCGCTATTTTCCTGATCGCCATCAGCCTTCTCTTGCTACGCTGCGATTGCGCTAAAACCAAACCCCTGCGCGCGGCCGATCGGCCGCCATTGGAAAAACCCATGCTGGTGATCCTCGGCTACATCGTAGTAATGGCATCGGTCTTCGGAGGCTACGCCCTGGCAGGCGGCCACCTGGGCGCCATGTTTCAGCCGATCGAGCTGCTCATCATCGGTGGGGCGGCGCTGGGTGCCTTTGTCGTGGGCAACTCGGGCAAGGTGATCAAAGCAACGCTCAAGGCGCTGCCCGAGGCGCTCAAGGGGGCGAAGTACGACAAGGCGGTGTACATGGAGCTCATGGGCTTGTTGTACGAAGTGCTGGCCAAAGTGCGCAAAGAAGGGTTGATGTCCATCGAGAACGACGTCGACAACCCGAGGCAGAGTGCGCTATTCGCCAAGTATCCCAAGATCCTCGCCGATCAGCATGTGCTGGAGTTTCTCTCTGACTACCTGCGGCTGATGGTGGGCGGCAATCTGAATGCCGTGGAGCTGGAAAGCCTTATGGACAGCGAGATCGAGACCCACCACCACGAGGGCGAGATCCCACCGCGCGCCGTGCAGAGGGTCGCAGACGGCTTGCCGGCATTCGGCATCGTCGCGGCGGTGATGGGCGTGGTGCACACCATGGGTTCAGTGGGGCTACCGCCTTCGGAGCTCGGGGTGCTGATCGCCAAGGCGCTGGTCGGCACCTTCCTCGGCGTCTTGCTCGCTTATGGCTTCGTCGGGCCTCTGGCCGGCGTGTTGGAGCAGCGGGCCCAGGAATCCAGCAAGCTCCTGCAGTGCGTCAAGGTGACGTTGCTCGCCAGCCTGAACGGGTACGCGCCGGCGCTGGCGGTGGAGTTCGGGCGCAAGGTCCTCTACTCGACGGAGCGGCCGTCGTTCTACGAGCTGGAAGAGCACGTCAAACAGGTCAAAACGCGCTGAGAAAGGCGGTCCCATGGCGGGAGAAGCGGAGCGGACCTTCATCATCAAACGCCCGAAGAGGGTGGTGCATGGCCATCACGGCGGTCAGTGGAAGATCGCATATGCGGATTTCGTCACCGCCATGATGGCGTTTTTTTTGCTAATGTGGCTGCTCGGCTCCACGACCAAAGGCGATCTTGAGGGCATCGCTGAGTACTTCCGAACGCCGCTAAAAGTGGCGCTCATGGGAGGATCCGGCAGCGGCGACAGCTCCAGCGTGATCAAGGGAGGAGGCCAGGATCTCACCCGTTCTGTGGGACAGGTCAAGCGAGGAGATCTCCCCAGCGAGAAGCGAATCATCAACCTCCAGGCCGCCGAGGCCGAGCTGGCGCGCGCCGAGCTGGAGCGGTTAAAGGCCCTTAAGGCAAAAATCGAGCGGGCTATCGAGGCGAGCTCGCTGCTCAAACAATTCCGAAGCCAGATCCGTCTCGATCTCACGGACGAAGGCCTGCGTATACATATCGTGGACGAGCACAACCGCCCCATGTTCGACCTCGGCAGCGCACGGCTGAAACCATACACCCGTGAGATCCTGCACGAAATCGGTCGAGTCTTAAACGAAGTAGACAATCGGGTGAGTATCTCCGGGCATACCGACAACAAGCCTTACGCGCTAGGCGAGCGCGGCTACAGCAACTGGGAACTTTCCGCCGACCGGGCCAACGCCTCGCGCCGCGAGCTCATCGCCGGTGGCATGCGCGATGACAAGGTATTCCGAGTGGTGGGCGTGGCCGATTCGATCCCCCTGGATAAGTCTGACCCGTCGAATCCGGCCAATCGGCGCATCAGCATCGTTGTCCTGAACAAAAAGACCGAAATCTCGCTGCTCGAGGAGCGGGCTGCGATCGGAGTGGGCCAGGGAGAGGCCGCAGCCCAGCTATTGCCGGAAAAGGGCGGAGGGGCGGAAGCTGGGCCTAAAGAAACGACTCCGGCGGCCGATAAACAGATCATGTAATTGGAAGGCCAAGCACGGTCAAGACAGAAGGGGGGAAGCTGATGAAATGGATCAACGATGCACCGCTGCGTATGAAATTGTTCGTACCACTAGCGCTGATCATTGTTATGCTGGCGGCCTTGAGCGCCGTGGGCGTCACACGGCTTGCGCTGCTCAACGGCAAGGTCAAGGATCTGTCCGAGGTGTATATCGTCGCCCTGGATAAGCTAGTGCAGGCGGACCGGGATCTGCAGCAAGCGTTGGTGGCAGAGCGCAGCTTGCTGTCGGTGGAAACCGACAGCGAATTTTTCGCTAAGTTCGAAAAAGATTACCGCGACAACATAGCCCAAGCCCGGGACCGGGTGCAGCAATACACCAAACTGATCGGTGACGAAAAGGCCAACCAGGCACAGCAAAAGTTCGAAGCGTTGCTGGAGGCGTGGAACAAGACGTCCATGGCCACCCTGGAGATGGTACGCAAGGCTGATTATGCTAACCGCTTCGCGGCGATGACTACTTCGGTGTACAAGGGAACCGCAGAATTCGATGAGATGCGCAAAGTGCTGGACGACGAGGAAGGCCGGCTTGAAGCTACAGTGGCAAACCACCGCCAGCAAGCTCGGGAGGCTTACCATTCCGCGCGCCATGCGCTCATCGCAACAGCGATCGCAGGCCTGGTGGTCTGCGTGCTGGTGACGGTTTTCTTGCCCATGGGTATCGTGCGGCCGGTGCGCGCCATCAGCCAGGTGATGGCCGAGCTCGCCGATGGCCACGGGGACCTTACCAGGCGTATGCCTGCGGGGCGCAAGGACGAGATCGGGCGGCTCGCTCAGGATTTCAACCGCTTCATGGATAACCTGCACGAAATCGTGCAACAGGTGCACGCAAGCTCCGAGCAGGTTTCCAGCGCCGCGACCCAGCTCTCAGTCTCCTCGTCCCAGGTAGCGAGCGGCTCGCAGAACCAGAGTGAGGCCGCTTCCGCCACCGCCGCGGCGGTCGAGCAGATCACCGTGAGCATCTCGGCAGTGGCGCAAAGCGCCGAGGAAGTGCACCAGATGTCCCGTGACGGTCTGGAGCGAACCCGCAAGAGCAACGAAGGGCTGAGCCAGCTCCTGGGCGAAGTTAGTCGCGTGGAAGCGGCGGTCAAAGCCATTGCCGCGGCTGTCGAACAGTTCGTGCGCAGCACCCAGGCCATCACCGGCATGACAAAGCAGGTGAAAGATATCGCGGAACAGACTAATCTTCTGGCGCTCAACGCTGCCATCGAGGCGGCCAGGGCAGGCGAGCAAGGAAGGGGTTTTGCCGTGGTGGCCGACGAAGTGAGAAAGCTGGCGGAAAAATCCGGACAGGCGGCAAACGAGATCGATGGCGTCACCCAGATTTTGGGCGAGCAGTCAGCGCACGTGGAGAAGAGTATTGCCCAGGGTTTGGCCTCTCTCGCCTCCAGCCAGGAACACGTGGAGCGGGTGGTGGCGTTGCTCGCTGAGGCCAACCAGGCGGTGGAGCGAGCGAGCCAGGGGGTGAACGACATCACTACCTCGGTCAAGGAACAGACCGCGGCAAGCAACGACATCGCGCGCAACGTGGAGAGCATCGCTCAGATGGCGGAGCAGAACAGCGCCGCGGTACGCGAAACCTCCGAGGCTGCCCAGCACCTGGAGAATCTGGCAGCGACGCTGAAGTCCTTGGTTTCCCGTTTCCGCATCGCTGCGGCCTGAGGCGTTGGGGAGGGAGCCGTGTCGGAGCTGCTGCGAAGCGTTGATGCCCGCACTCGCCTGGCGGGTACCAATCAGCTGGAGATTCTGCTGTTCACGCTGGGGCAGGACGTCGCCACCGGCCGGCGGGAAACCTTTGGCATCAACGTGTTCAAAGTGCGGGAGGTGATGCGGGCACCGCAGATCACCCGCGCCCCCGAGATGCCCGAGGGGATTGAGGGCATGGTGAGCCAGCGGGGACAGCTCGTTCCGGTGATCGATCTCGCCCATTTCGCCGGCATCGTCCACGAGATGCCTCCTCGGATCCTGGTGGTGACGGAGTATAACGCCCACGTGCAGGGATTCTTGGTGGAGGGGGTGGATCGCATTCTGCGTCTGGACTGGGGCGCCGTGAAGGCGCCGCCGGAAATGCTTATTTCCCGTCACGGAGGGCTGGTGACCGCGGTGATCGAGCTCGGCGGCGGACGGCTGGTAATGATGCTGGACGTGGAGCGCATTCTGTCCGAAACCACCCGCTACGACGAGGGACACTTGTATCAGGGTATCGAGCCGGTGGATTTGTCCGGTTGCACCGTGCTTTTCGCCGACGATTCCTCGGTTGCGCGCAGGCAGATCGAACGCACGCTGGATACCATGGGCGTGCGAGGACTTGGCGCGGTGAACGGGCGCAAGGCATGGGAAGAGCTGAACCGGCTCGCCGAAGCCGCCGAGGCGACGGGGCAGAGGCTTGCCGACACACTGCACGCGGTGGTCACCGATATCGAGATGCCGGAGATGGACGGATTCATCCTCACCCGAAAGATCAAAAGCGATCCACGTTTCGCCGGCATCCCGGTGATCATGCATTCATCTCTATCGGGTAGCTCTAATCGGCAATTGGGTAGCTCGATGGGCGCTGACGACTACGTGTTCAAGTTTGAGCCGCGCCTGCTGGCGCAGGCACTGGTGCGGCTGCTGAAGCGGCGGTCGCTCCAGGCACACGCTTGAGGGGGTGGCGATGAACTCGATGCAGCACTCTCAGGATTCCGCGTCCGCTGGCGCGGTTATAAACCGTGCGCGATCGGCCGGCTACAACCGGATGGAGATATTGCTCTTCACCCTGGGCAGCGGCGAGATCTTCGGCATCAACGTGTTCAAGGTGAGGGAAGTCAGCAAAGCACCGAAGATCACCCCCACTCCTTACGCCCCGCGGGGCGTAGAGGGAGTCATCTCCCTGCGAGGCCACGTCATCCCGGTGATCGACCTAGCCGCCTTCGTCGCGCCCAGAGTAGGAGCACCAAAGGGCGCGACCATGCTGGTAACGGAGTTCAGCCGCCATACCCAAGGATTCCTGGTGGAGGCGGTCGATCGCATTGTGCGGGTGGACTGGGACCAGGTGAAGCAGCCAGAGGACATCGTGGCGGTGGAGGGAAACTTTATCACCGCTCTTACTCGGCTTCCCGACGGGCGGTTGGTGTCTATCCTGGACGTGGAGCAGGTGCTGGCAGTCGCCCTCGGCGAGCCTACGGTGCCAGAGCTTGCGCCGCTTGCCGCACCCATGGAAGGGATGCTCTTCTTTGCCGACGATTCTGGCACTGCCCGGCGGATGATCGTACAAGTGCTCGAACGTCTCGGCGCGCGCTATCAACAGGCCAGGAACGGAGCGGAAGCCTATGCCCGCCTGAAAGCCATGGCCGACCAAGCCGAGCGGCAGGGGGTGCCACTCAAGCGCGAGTTAAAGCTCGTGCTTACCGATGCCGAAATGCCAGAAATGGATGGCTACGCCCTCACCCGCCAGTTGCGGGCCGACACGCGTTTCGACGGTGTCCCGGTGATCATGCACTCGTCACTGTCTTCATCGGCCAACCGGGCCCTGGGGCAAAGCGTGGGTGTAGACGCTTACGTAAGCAAATTCGACCCCACGGTGTTGGCGGACACCTTGCGACCATATCTCTCCCGTTGAGAGCTGCTCGACCGATCATTAACTGGAGCAAAGGCGATGAGCGACCCGAACACAAAATTCCTGGTGGTGGACGACTTTTCCACCATGCGCCGCATCGTCAAGAACCTGCTCAAGGAGCTTGGGTTCAACAACGTGGAGGAGGCCGAAGACGGTGCCGAAGCTCTCGCCAAATTGCGCGCTGGCGGCTTCGGTTTCGTCATCTCCGACTGGAATATGCCCAACATGGACGGCCTGACCCTGCTCAAGGAGGTGCGTGCCGACAGCCGGCTAAAGGATCTGCCCGTCCTCATGGTAACCGCCGAGGCGACCAAAGACAATATCATCGCTGCAGCCCAGGCAGGCGCGAGTGGCTACGTGGTCAAACCTTTCACTGCCGCCACTCTGGGAGAGAAGCTGGAGAAGATTTTTAAGAAAATGGAACAGGCGGCTTGATCATGAATGCTATCGACGCAGGCGCCACGGGCGCCGAGGATCTGGAGGCGCTGTTTGACGCTGTGGCCGAGCAGCGCAGGCACAATGCTTCTGCCCCGGTAGCCCAAGGCAAGGAGCCGGCGGCCCATGATGCCCAATCCTGTCCGGCGGGGGAGGTGATGAGCCGGTTGGGGCAGCTCACGCGGGCGTTTCACGATGCGCTGCGACAGTTGGGCTACGACCGTCTGCTGGAGCAGGCTGCCCAGACCATCCCAGACGCGCGGGACCGGCTGAACTACGTTGCTGCCATGACCGAACAGGCGGCGGAAAGAGTGCTGAACGCCATCGAAGCGGCCAAACCTATCCAGGAGCGGCTGGGCAGACAGGCCGAGGACTTGGCCACGCGCTGGGACGCCCTGTACGAGGGACGGCTTGACGTGGAGGGCTTCAAGCGGCTCGCGGCCGAGACCCGCGCGTACCTGAAAGAGGCCACTGTGGACGCGTACGCCACGGGGGAAAAACTGTTGGAGATCATGATGGCCCAGGACTTCCAGGACCTTACTGGCCAGGTGATCAAACGCATCGTGGAGTTGGCGCGTAACCTGGAGAGCCAGCTCGTGCAACTGCTGCTGGATATTTCCCAAGGAGAGATCAAGCCGGCCGCGCCGCTTGGAGCCGATCGCCTGCTCAATGGGCCGGTCGTCAATCCCGGCGGGCGCGATGACGTGATGACCAGCCAAGACCAGGTGGACGAGCTGTTGGAGAGCCTGGGATTCTGAGTCTACCACGACGAACGGGAGAGAGGCGATGAGCGGATTCTCTGGCATGGAGGACATGCTGCAGGAGTTCCTGCAGGAGGCAACCGAACTCCTCAATGAGGTTGATCTGAAGCTGGTGGATTTGGAGCGGCGACCCGACGACCGGGGGCTGCTCAACGAAATCTTCCGCGGTTTTCACACCATCAAGGGCGGAGCGGGTTTTTTGAACCTGACGGCGCTGGTGGAGTTGTGCCACCGCACTGAAAATCTATTCGATAAGCTGCGCAGTGGTACCCTCGCCCTCACTCCGGAAATGCTGGATGCGATTCTCTGGGCCACGGCGTCGGTGCGCGCCATGTTCGACGAGCTGACCCAGGGCCGGCCGCCGGCCGAGCCGGAGGCGGCACTGCTCTCGGCACTGGAGAGCGCTGCCGAAGGCGATTCACGCCCTCGCGAGCCGTTGCCCGGCCCTCGTGAAGACATCGACTGGGCGGCGTTGCACAAGGCGGTGGCCGAGGACGCAGTTCCCACAGGCGCGGCGCCCGATCAGGCGGCAGATGGGCAGGCGCCCGGCCGAGCAGCGCGCAACGACGCCGAACGGATGCCGTCCGCCAAGGACACGAGCATCCGGGTCGATACCGACCGGCTCGACTACGTGCTTACCCTGTCTGGGGAGATCGGGCTCACCAAGAACCGCTTGACGGCGCTGCGCAATGATCTCCTCAAGGGGCGCGTCGATGCGCACACCCTGAAGGCGCTCGACGAGGCGGTGAACCAGTTGGATCTGATGGTGGGCAATTTGCAGAACGCGGTGATGAAGACCCGCATGCAGCCCATCGGCCGGCTGTTCCGCAAATATCCCCGTGTTGCCCGGGACCTGGCGCGCCAGCTCGGCAAACAGTGCGAGCTCATTCTTTGCGGCGAGGATACAGAGATCGACAAGACCATGATCGAGGATCTGAACGATCCGCTGGTACACTTAGTGCGTAACGCCGTGGACCACGGGGTGGAGCCACCCGAGGAGCGGGTGCGACTTGGCAAGCCGGCGAAGAGCGAAATCCGGTTAGAGGCACGACAGGAGGGCGACCACATCCTTATTGCCGTTTCCGATGACGGCCGGGGCATGCGTCCAGAGGTGATCCGCACCAAGGCAGTGGCAAAGGGCCTGATTTCTGCGGAGGAGGCGGACGCGCTGGATGAACGCCAGGCCTTGAACCTGATCTTTCTTCCCGGCTTCTCTACCAAGGATCAGGCCTCGGACGTCTCGGGTCGCGGCGTGGGCATGGATGTGGTGAAGACCAACATCGAGAAGCTCAATGGTGCAATCAGCATCGAGTCCGAGCCCGGCAAGGGCTCCTGCTTTACCATCCGCCTTCCCCTCACGCTCGCGATTCTGCCCGTACTGGTGGTGCGCCTCGGCGGACAGCCGTTTGCCCTGCCCCTATCCCTGGTGCAGGAGATCCTGACGGTAGCTCCAGGGGACGTACAACGGGTGGGGGGCCGCCCCACCATGGTCATACGTGGAGAGGTATTGCCGGTGCTGTCGCTCGCTGACCTCCTCCAGTGGCCAGAAGGCCGCGCGGGCGAGGTGGGCGTGGTCATTCACTTGGGAGGACGGCAGTTCGTGCTTACGGTGAATGGCTTTGCCGGACGCGATGACGTGGTAATCAAGTCGCTCGATTCGTTCCGGCCCAAAGGGGTCGCCGGCGCCACTCTGTCCAGCGAAGGGGAGGTGGTGCTGATCCTGGATCTGTCTCAGCTCCTTGCCGGTCGAGAAGGGCTGGTTGCCAGCCGCGCCCCCGTGCCGATGTCCCTCGCCGCCTGAAGACGGCGGTCCTACCCGGCGCCGCGCATCGCCGAATTGACGCCCGATCCCAGGCCTATTCTGCGTATGGAGGTTTTTGCCTTCTCGCCATAATCGTCGGCACCAGGGGCGTTCGAGCTTCGCCCCGTCACTGCATACATCATGGCCGACGAGAACGATCTCGAACGTACAGAACCGGCCTCGCCAAGGCGCCGCGAGGAGGCCCGCAACCAAGGGCAGGTGCCCCAGTCGCGGGAACTGGCCAGCCTGGCGATGGTGGGTGGCGTAGGCGCACTGCTGTGGCTCGCGGGCGCCTCATTGGTCTCTCGCGTCGGCGCCACCCTGGCCCACGGTCTTACCGTGGAACGGGAGCTCGCCTTCGACGCACACCTGCTGCTGCCGCGCCTTGCCCGTTTGACGGTCGAGGCGCTGGTGGCACTGCTGCCCATTGCAGGGGCAGCGCTTGTCTGCGCTCTGGTGGCGCCCATCGCGCTGCGCGGCTGGATCCTGAGCGCCAAGGCCCTTACTCCGGATTGGAACCGCTTGGATCCCGTTAAGGGTCTGAGCCGCATGTTTTCCCTGAGCAGCCTCGTGGAGCTCGCGATGTCGGTGGCCAAAGCGCTGCTGGTGGGTGGGGCTGGCGCTTGGGCCCTGTGGAGCCAGCGCGATACCCTGGTCGGCCTTGCTTTCCAGAGGCCGGGCGCTGCTTTTTCGAGCCTTGCCGCGGTGCTCGCTCTCAGCTTTTTCTGCCTGGTAGGAGCGATTGCCCTGGTGGCCCTGGTGGACGTGCCCTTTCAGCTTTGGAACTACGGTCGCCGGTTGCGGATGAGCCGCGAGGAGGTAAAGCGCGAGCACAAGGAGACCGAAGGGGATCCCCAGATCAAAGCGCAGGTGCGCGCTCGCCAGCGGGAGGCGGCGCGCCGTCGGATGATGGCGGAAGTCCCGAAGGCGGATGTGGTGGTGGTGAACCCCACCCATTACGCCGCGGCGCTTGCCTACCAGGAAGGTCGCATGCGGGCGCCGCGGGTGGTGGCCAAGGGCGCGGGGCTGCTCGCCGCGCGCATCCGTGAGGTGGCGCAGGCGCATCAAGTGCCAGTGCTTTCGGCTCCGGCGCTCGCCCGTGCCCTGTACTATCATGCGGAGCTGGGCGAGGAGATTCCCGAGGCCCTCTATACCGCCGTAGCTGAGGTACTGGCCTACGTGTATCAGCTGCGGCATGCCCGCGTCTACGGTCGGGCGTTGCCACCTTTCGGAGAAGTGCCGATCCCCCCGGGAATGGACCCTCACGCCGAGGATCCTGAGCGGAAGAGCGGGTAAAAGCCGTGACCACTGCCGCACAGCCTTCTTTCCTCCAGTTGGCACGGGCTTCCAGCACCGTTGCCGCGCCCGTGGTCATCATCCTCATCCTGGCGATGATGGTCTTGCCCCTGCCGCCCCTGGTCCTGGACATGCTGTTCACGTTCAACATCGCCTGCGCCATCATGGTGCTGCTGGTCGCCCTGAATACCGTCAAACCCCTCGATTTTGCGGTCTTCCCCACGGTGTTGCTCCTCACCACGCTGCTGCGGTTGTCGCTCAACGTGGCGTCCACCCGGGTGGTGCTTCTAGAGGGCCACACCGGACCGGATGCTGCGGGCCGGGTGATCGAGGCTTTCGGTCACTTCATCGTGGGGAGCAACTATGCCGTGGGCTTCGTGGTGTTCGTGATCCTAGTGGTTATCAATTTCGTGGTGATCACCAAGGGCGCTGGGCGTATCGCGGAAGTTTCGGCGCGTTTCACTTTAGACGCCATGCCCGGCAAGCAGATGGCGATCGACGCCGACCTGAACGCGGGGTTGATCGGCGAGGAGGAGGCGCGCCGCAGGCGGGCCGCCGTAGCCCAGGAGGCGGACTTCTACGGGGCTATGGATGGGGCCAGCAAGTTCGTGCGCGGCGATGCAGTGGCCGGGATCCTGATCCTGCTGATCAACGTCGTGGGTGGCCTGGTGGTGGGGATCTTCCAGCACGGTATGGATTTCAGCCAGGCGGCGCAGAACTACACCCTGCTTACCATCGGTGATGGCCTGGTGGCCCAGGTCCCGGCACTGGTGATCTCTACGGCCGCTGGCGTGGTGGTCTCCCGGGTTGGCACTGGCGAGGACGTCACCCAGCAGGTCAAGGGTCAGCTTTTCCACAACCCCCAACCTCTCGCTCTCACCGCCGCGATCCTGGGGGTGTTGGGGCTCACGCCCGGTATGCCCCATGCGGCATTCCTGCTGCTCGCTGCAGCGCTGGGTACGCTCGCCTACGCTTTGGCTCGACCCCGTCCGTCGCCTGCTGCCTCGGCTCCTTCTGAGCCTGGGCCCGAGACCCAGGAGGCGAGCTGGGACGATGTCACCCCGGTCGATACGCTAGGGCTGGAAGTGGGCTATCGCCTGATTCCCCTGGTGGATCAGGGCCAGCAAGGGGAGCTGCTACGACGGATCAAAGCGTTGCGCAAGAAATTCGCCCAGGAAGTGGGTTTTCTGCCGCCGGCGGTGCACATCCGTGACAACCTGGAGCTAAAGCCGGGGGGCTACCGCATTTTACTCAAGGGGGTGGAAATGGGGCGGGGCGAAGCCCATCCGGAGCAATACCTCGCGATCGACCCGGGCCGGGGCGCGCCGGCGTTGCCGGGCACGGCGGCCCGGGATCCGGCCTTCGGGCTGCCGGCCACGTGGATCGAGGCGAGCTTGCGCGAGCAAGCTCTGGCCCAGGGCTACACGGTGGTGGATGCGGCCAGCGTGATCGCCACCCACTTCAATCAGGTGATGCGCACCCACGCGCGAGAATTGCTGGGGCGCCAGGAAGTGCAACAGCTCCTCGATTACCTGGGCCGCGTGAGCCCCAAGCTGGTGGAAGACTTGGTGCCGAAGACGCTTTCCCTCACCACGTTGCAGAAGGTGCTGCAAAACCTGCTGGAGGAGGGCCTCCACATCCGGGATGCACGCACCATCGTGGAGACGCTGGCCGAGCATGCATCCCGAACCCAGGACAGCGCCGAGCTCACCGCCCTCGTGCGGATCTCCCTCGGCCGTTCCATCGTCCAGGGCTTGTTCGGGACGGTGGCTGAGCTGCCGGTAATCGCCCTCGAGCCCGAACTGGAAAGTCTGTTGCTGCAGGCAGTGCAGGGTGCGGCGCCCGCAGACGGCTTCGAGCCGGGCCTCGCCGATCGGCTCCTCGCCGGGGCGAAGGCAGCCCTGGCCCAGCAGGAGCGGAACGGACACCCGCCGGTTCTGCTCACGCCCCCGCCGCTGCGGCCGCTGCTCGCCCGCTTCCTACGGCAGACGCTGCCCCAACTCCAGGTGCTATCCCATGCCGAAATTCCCGACTCGCGGTCTATCCGCGTCACGGCCGTCATCGGAGGTAGAGCATGAACGTTTCCCGTTTCGTTGCAAAAACATCGCGCGAGGCCTTGCGCCAAGTAAAGGAGACCCTTGGCCCGGACGCAGTGGTCCTGTCCAACCGCACGGTGGAAGGCGGGGTCGAGATCGTAGCGATGCGTTCCGAGGAGATCGCCCCCCTGGTGACGCCGTCCAAGCCGGCGATTGGGGGCGATACCGGCGAAGCGAGCGAGCCGCCGGCTCCGGCTTCTGCGCTCCCATGGATCCAGACACTCGTGGCGGAGATCAAGACGTTGCGCGGCATGGTGGAGGAGCAGTTGGCGGGGCTTGCCTGGGGCGGCGTTGCCCAGCAGGATCCGACACGGGGTGCTGTGCTGCGCAAGCTGCTCGCCGCCGGCTTCAGTCCGTGCCTCGGGAAAAAAATCCTGGAGCGGCTACCCCGCGGGCGCTCGCCCGACCAGGCGCTGGAATGGGTACGGGCAGCCCTGGTGCACAACCTCTCCGTACTAAAGGACGAGGGGGAGGTGCTGGAGAGGGGAGGCGTGTACGCGCTCATGGGCCCCACGGGCGTGGGCAAGACCACTACCACCGCAAAGCTGGCGGCTCGCTACGTGGTGCGCCACGGTGCCCAGCGCCTCGGGCTCGTGACCACCGACAGCTATCGCATCGGCGGCCACGACCAGCTCAAGCTCTACGGGCAGATTCTTGGAGTGCAGGTGCACTGTGCCCGGGATGCCGAAGAACTGGCAGCGGTGCTCGAACGCCTGCAGCACAAGCATCTTATCCTGATCGACACGGTGGGCATGAGCCAGCGCGATCGCCTGGTATCGGAGCAGGTGGCCATGCTGCGCTCGCAAGGACAATCGGTGCGCCGGCTGCTGCTGCTCAACGCGACCTGCCACGGGGACACCCTGGAGGACGTCTATCTGGCTTACAGGGATGGGCTCGCAGGCTGCGTGCTTACCAAGCTTGACGAAGCCATTACCGCTGGCGCCGGGCTGGACGTGGCGATCCGCCACAAGCTCAAGGTGTTCTACGTGGCCACGGGCCAGCGGGTTCCAGAGGACCTGCATCTGCCCGATGCCCGGGCACTCATCCAGCATGCGTTCGACGATCTCTCCTTGCGTTCCCCCCATGCGCCGGCAGAGGACGATCTGGCGGCGTTCATGGCCTGTGGAGCGGCACGCCGGGCGGCGGTGGAAGCGGCCTATGGCTGAGTGCTATGGGGACCAAGCCGCAGGCCTGCGGAAACTACTGGCTTCCCAAGGGCCGCGGGTCGTGGCCGTGGCTGCAGGAGTCGACGGGGTCGGCCGGAGCACCACCGTGGCCCACTTGGCCATGACCCTTTCTCGGCTGGGACGGCGGGTGGTGGTACTCGACGGCAACTCAAACGCTGGCAACCTGAATGATCTTCTGCAGGCCAAGGCCCGCTTCGATCTGGCTCATGCCCTCTGCGGCGAGCGTTCCTTGCGGCAGGTACTAGTGCGCAGCCCCCACGGGTGCATCGTGCTGCCGGCGGCGCGGGGTCTCGCCCAATTATCCAAGCCGGGCTGCTGGGGTGGGGACGGGCTGCTCAAGCGGCTGATGGACCTGAATGTCGGGGCGGATTTCGTTCTGGTGGATGCGGCCGCTCGCGCGAGCGGCCTGCTGCTGCCGGTGGATGCGATCTGCCAGGAATTACTCCTGACGATCTCTCCGGAGGCCGGCTCCATCACCCAGGGCTATGGGTTGATCAAACGCCTCGTGTGGCGCGGCACTCCGCCGCCGTGCCGGCTCCTGGTGTGCCAGGTCGCTGATGCTGCCCAGGCGCAGGCGATCCACGGCAATGTCGCCGATGTGGCGCGCCGTCATCTGGGGGTGAGGCTGCCCCTGGCCGGCTGGATGCCCACCGATTCGACGGTGAGTCATGCCGTTGCCCGCCATGGCTCGGCGACAGGGGCTTTGCGCGGGGGTGCCTTCCTCCATGCGGTGGAGCGGCTGGCCGAGACGCTGCTTGAGCCGGTGGCAGAGGGAGACAACCGCCCGCAAGGGGTGGTGCCAGCAGCGGCGGGCCGTCGGGCCCGGGTGACAACGGTTGCATGCTGATCCCTACAGACTAGCCCGGAACGGCTGTGGCAATCATCCTGAGCGGCCATGAGGATCAAGGAAGGAGGAAGGTGGGATGTACACCGCAACAGGGTTGAGCGATCGGGAGTACTGGGTCGAGCGCTACATGCCCCTGGTCAAGCGCATCGCCTATCACATGATGGCGCGGCTGCCCGCGAGCGTGCAGGTGGAGGATTTGATACAGGCAGGGATGCTCGGTTTGCTGGACGCGATCCAGCGCTTCCAGGAAGGACAGGGTGCTCAGTTTGAGACCTATGCTACCCAGCGTATCCGAGGCGCGATCCTCGATGAGTTGCGGGCCGCAGATTGGATGCCACGCAGCGTGCGCCGCAGTCTGAGGCGCATCGAGCAAGCGATAGCGAGCTTGGAACAGCGCCTACAACGGCCACCCAGCGAGCAGGAACTGGCGCGGGCGCTGGGGGTTTCCCTGGAGGAGTATCAGGCAATGCTGTCCGAGGCGCGCGGCGTGCAAATCGTCCACTACGACGATTTTCACGAAAGCGAGGAGGAACACTTCCTCGACCGCCACGCGGCCGACCCCCATCCGTCTGCTCTCGAGCGCATCATCGACGAGGACTTCCGCAGGCGGCTTGCGGCGGCGATCGATGAGCTGCCGGAGCGGGAGAAGCTGGTCATGGCGCTCTACTACGAGCAGGAGCTTAACCTCAAGGAAATCGGCGCAGTGCTCGGGGTTACCGAGTCCCGGGTGTGCCAAATTCATAGCCAGGCTGTGGCGCGATTGCGCGCCAGACTCAGAGACCGATAGCGACGCCCTAGCGGTGGATTTTTTTTAACCTTCACGGGCCTGCTTTCCTACTTGTTGCGCTCCTAGAGGCGGTTGCTGAACCTGGTTCCGGATCGCGGAGGAGCCAAAGGTTTCCTACTGCCCCGTTGCTGGTGACGAAACGCCAGAGAGCCGAGCGCCACAGCCGCCGCGTGACGGTGATGACCCTGGCCGAAAGCGTGGGGGAAGCAGAGCGGGCTCCTTCCGGGCACGTCGAGGCAAAGCCCCGGGTTCCGCAGCCATTCCATGGCTCGAGGCTTCCCAACTCGGGCAACAGGGCCAAAGGCTGACCGCCTGGAGGGAACCGGTCGCGGGCGTGGAGCTCAGGCCCGAACGGCCTCGCAGGGGCGGCTTGCGGGAAGGAGGCGTCCGGTCTGATCGTAGAGGTTTGCCTCGCTGGAGCGGGCCAAAAGGGCGAGACCCTGGCGGCAGAGGGCTAGGCGCTGGTCGATGAGCCGCCCGTTGAGGCGGTTCAGATCCCGAAGCCGGGCCGCCTCGGCAAGCAAGGATCCCCAGGCGGCGTGCACCGTATCCGGCTGCCGCGCAAGCCAGGCGTTGTGTCGGGTGCGCATATCCGGGGGGGCGCCTTCCCCGCCAAGTGCGGCGAAGCGCTCAGCCAAGAGCCGCTCCAGAGCCTCGACGGACGCCTCTTTTTCCGCCGCGAGGCAAGCCAGGGTCTCCAAGTCTCCGGCCACCAGCGTCTCCCGCTCCCGGGTGAGAAGGGCAGCCAGGGCAGCGAGGGCGCGACGCTCGGCAGTGAAGTCCTGCGCGGGGTTTTCTTCAGCTCCGGGGGCGGGCGAGCAGCTCACGGGCCTCCTCGATTAACTTGTCGGCAATGGCCTGTGGATCGATGCGCAAGCGCCCTTCGGCGATAGCAACCCTGAGCTCGGCTACCTTGGTGGCGTCAATCCCCTCGGTGTCGGCAATTCCTTGCGCCAGGCGCTGAAGTCGGGCAGAAAGGGGGGAAAGTTCGACACTATCTGCCTCGGAGGTTCGGGGAGCGGGTGCTGGGCCATTTGTTGGCCGGGCTTGTCCCTCGCCCACGGGGCCGATGCCGGGGAGCTGCTTCACCGAATGGTCGATTTTCATGGGTGTCCTTCCGTCTCCTGGGGGCAACTGGATTACGGCTTCGGTTCCGGAAACTTTAATGCGTCACCTCCACCATGGCTCCCGGGCGGGCGATCCCCGAGACCAGCTGCCCGCTCCCCAAGCGCACCTGGACGAGCTGACCCTCGGCGGCGGAGGACAGAGACCGGCCCTCGGCGCTGACGGAAAACCCCCGTCCTCGGGCGATTACCTTTACTGTCTGGCCCTGCATCACAACGGGCGTTGCCTTCAGCTGATCTGAGCGCAACAGTTGCCCGGCGGCGATGGGGGAGGTCACCGTCTTGCCCAAGGCGTCCCGGGGGTCGCTCACCACGGCGGCCGGCAATTGGGTCAGGTCGGCGGCAACAGGGACGAGGTCCGCATCGCTTAATCGCATTCCGGGAGCGAGGGGACGAGCGGCGGCCAATACCTCGCCCTCGACGCGCACAGTGACCGGCAGATAGACGGTCCAGGCGGTGGGCGCCACGCAGCGCACACCTACCGAAGCGTTGCCCCACAACCGCTGGCCGGGCGGCAGAAAGGGCTCGAGAACCCCACAAGCCGGCAGGACGAGCCGCTCGTCGAGCCCGCCCACCTGCACGCTTACCCGGCCGGATAGGGACCGCGTTTCCTGCAGCACGAATTCCTGGGCTGCCTGGGCGATCGCTCCCGGTGCTTGGCGTAGAACCTCAGCACTCACCGGCCCGAGGGCGAGGGCGAGGGCGAGGCCCGCTATCCTGTGTCGGACCGCAGGGCGTTGGAAGATGCTGGCACGCTCCATGGGCGCCATGGTGCCACCGGGAAGAGCGGCCCACAGACGGAAAAAGGAACGGTTTTTCCGGCTTTTTCTTGCGTTTTGCCCTGCCGATACCGGGCGAAGATGCGCGAGATCGCCGGTCGCAGTGCAGCGAAGCGTTTAAGCTCCGAGACACGAGCGCCGTTAATGGGATCGTCGGTTTCGCGGAGAGAAGGCAGCCTCCGGCCCGGGTGGTTTACGGGGACCCTTCGGCTCCGGGAGGCCCTGGCTTAAGACGGGCACGTCGATAGGTCATCCACAGTGGGATCGCTTCGAGGGGAAGAAAGAGAGTTCGTCTACCAGGACCGCGACTTCGAGCGGGTGCGCACCCTCATTCAACAGCGGGCAGGTATATGCCTTTCGCCTGCCAAGAAGGATATGGTCTACAGCCGCCTGGCCCGCCGGTTGCGCTCCTTGGGCCTGAGATCTTTCGGCGATTATCTGGCTCGGCTGGAACAAGGCGACGAAGCGGAGTGGGAAGCCTTCACCAATGCCTTGACCACCAACTTGACAGCCTTTTTCCGGGAAGCCCACCACTTCGACTTGCTGGCGCGCCACGTGGCGGAGCATCGCGGCGGTCGTCCTGTGCGCTTGTGGAGCGCGGCCACTTCCACCGGCGAGGAGGCGTACTCCCTGGCAATCACCATGATGGAGGTCTTTGCGAGCTATACGCCGCCGGTGACAATTCTCGCCACCGACATCGATACCCAGGCCCTGGCCTGGGCCCGAAGCGGGGTATATCCAGAGGAGCGGGTGGCGAAGCTTTCCCGGGAACGCTTGCGGCGCTTTTTTCTGAGGGACGCCGGCACTCCGGCGGGCTGCGTACGGGTGCGCGATGAGCTCAAGGCGATCATCACCTTCGCGCCCCTTAATCTCCTGGATCCCGTCTGGAGCGTGCGCGGGCCCTTCGATGCCGTTTTCTGCCGCAACGTGATGATCTATTTCGACAAGCCCACCCAGTATCGGATACTGGAGAAACTCGCGCCGCTGCTCGCCCCTCATGGGTTGCTGTTTGCTGGGCACTCGGAAAGCCTGACCCATGCGGCGGACCTGTTCCGTCCCTGCGGGCGCACCGTCTACGCACCGCTGTGCAACCCGCGGCAAGTCCATGAGAAGGAAAGAAGAATGGGTGAGGAAGGCTTTGGCTTGGCGGAGGGCCGTCCCGTGGCCGGGGCGAACGGGCAGGTTTCCTCTGTCGGGCTGCATGGGAGGGTCGGCACACCAGGTGTGGAGGCGACTGCACCGTTCCGAGGAGGGAAACGCTTGCCATGAGCGCCGGGCATCATCATCCGGCATCCATGCCTTCGGCAAAGAGAAGACTGGGGGGTCGGCTGCGGGTGTTGATCGTCGACGATTCCGCGCTCATGCGTAGGATCCTGACCGAGATCGTCAACGCAACGCCGGATCTGGAAGCGGTGGGTGCGGCCCGAGACCCCCTCGCGGCCGAGGAGCTCATTCGGACGCTCAACCCGGATGTGATTACCCTGGACGTGGAAATGCCCAGGATGGATGGGCTCACGTTCCTCGCCCGGCTCATGCGGCTGCGTCCCACGCCGGTGGTGATGGTGTCGAGCCTCACCGAGTACGGCTCTGAAACTACCCTGAAGGCGCTGGAGCTGGGTGCAGTGGATTTCATCGCCAAGCCAAAAAAGGATCCGCTCGGAGCCATGGGCGCTTACGCCGAAGAGCTCGCAGAAAAGATCCGCACCGCGGCCATTGCCCACCTGCGGCCTCCGCCTAACCCCTACCCGCAGCCTGCCGCAGTGCCGTCACGATTTTGCGCGAGCGACAAGCTGGTCTTGGTGGGAGCTTCCACTGGGGGCACGGAAGCGATCAAGGAATTTCTCATCAATTTTCCCCCGCAGGCTCCCGCGGTGCTCGTCACCCAGCACATGCCAGAAGGTTTCACCCGCTCCTTCGCCAGGCGGCTCGACGGCCTGTGCCGCATCGCCGTGAAAGAGGCCGAACATGGCGAGCGGGTGTTACCCGGGCATGCCTACATCGCCCCGGGTCATTCCCACCTCAAGGTGCGCCGCAGCGGAGCCCACTATACCGTGGAGCTTAGCCAGGAGCCGCCGGTAAACCGCCACCGACCGTCGGTGGAAGTGCTGTTTCGCTCAGCCGCCCAGTGGGTAGGCGGTAACGCCGTGGGCGTGATTCTGACCGGCATGGGCAAGGATGGGGCAGTAGGCATGCTGGAGATGAAACGCGCCGGAGCTTACAACTTCGCTCAAGACGAGGCGACTTGCGTGGTATTCGGCATGCCCCGGGAGGCGATCGCCTTGGGCGCAGTGGACGAAGTGCTGCCGATCCAACGGCTGGCAGCCCAAGTGCTGGCTCATCTCGCGCGGGCCTGAGCGCGCGGAATTAGCGGGCTTTCCGTCCGCTTATCCTCCTTTGGCTTTCCCTACATCGCGGCTAGCATGGTCTACGTGGGACCCCGCGCAGACAGCGCGCAGCCTTTAGCTCAAGGAGTATGCTCGATGATGGATCGGCTGGACGCATCGCTTTCGTTACACGAACAGGCGCTCGCCTTGCGCCTGAGGCGCCAGCAGCTCATTGCCTCCAACATCGCCAATGCCGATACGCCCCATTACAAGGCCAGGGACCTTGATTTTGGGCGCGCCGTGGCAGAGGCGAACGGTGGCGCCGGTGTTTTCATGGTACGTACCCAGTCAGCCCACCTGCCCGCTTCCAGCTTCGCTGCTGGCACGCCTGCGGCTCTGTACCGGGTGCCCCTGCAACCCGGCCTGGACGGCAACACGGTGGACATGGATGTGGAGCGTGCCCACTTCGCCGACAACGCGATCCGAGCCGAGGCGAGCATACGCTTCATCGCGTCCCGGCTCAAGTCCTTGCTCGCCGCGATCACCGGCTAGCGCGGTTCCTAACGGAGGAATTCCATGGCTCTCGGCAAGATCTTCGGTATCGCCGCCTCCGCCATGGCGGCCCAGTCCCAGCGGCTCAACGTGATTGCCAGCAACCTGGCGAACGCGCAGAGCGCCACTAGCGCGAGCGGCACACCTTATCGGGCCAGGCAGGTGGTGTTTAGCCCCGTGCCGATCGACGCAGGGGCTTCCGCGGTACGGGTGGCGGGCGTGGTGGAAGACCTCTCTCCTCAGCGCAAGGTGCATGACCCGGGGCATCCCCTCGCCGACGCGGACGGCTACGTTACCTATCCCAACGTGGACGTGGTGGAGGAAATGGTGAACATGATTTCCGCCTCCCGCTCGTATCAAAACAACGCTGAGGTCATGGCGACTGCCCGCCATCTGATGTTAAAAACCCTGGCCATCGGGGAATGAAAGGAACATGGCCGTGAATGCCGTCGAATCCGTCACTGCCGCCGCCACCTCTGCTACGCCGCCCCGCTCGGTCATGAAGGAGCAGGAAGACCGTTTCCTGCGACTGCTGGTCACTCAACTCAAAAACCAGGACCCACTTAATCCCCTGGATAATGCCCAGATCACCAGCCAAATGGCTCAGATCAGCACAGTACAGGGGCTCGAACGGCTGAACACCACCTTGAACGCTCTGCTTGGCCAAGCGAATGCGACGCATCAGTTGGCTGCTGCAAGCCTGGTGGGGCGGGGTGTCCTGGTGCCGGGTGGGGAACTGGTTCTGGAAGACGGTCATACCTTGTTCGGCGTGGAGTTGAAGGAGCCGGTGGACCAGCTCACGGTGGAGATCCGCGATGCCACGGGAGGCCTTGTCCATCGGGCGGAGTTAGGCCCCCATAGGGAAGGCATCCACGGGCTTCATTGGGATGGTGTCACCGAATCCGGCGTTGTAGCCGCAGACGGTCGCTACTCCTTTGAGGTGAGCGCCGTACGGGGCGAAGAGAGCGTTGCGGCGATGGCGCTTTCCTTCGGACGAGTAGACGCAGTTGCCCGCTCTGGGGATTCGGTCTCCCTGGTACTGTCCGGAGGACGCAGCGCGGTGCTCGCCGACGTGAAACAAGTGTTCTAAAGATCGGCCGCAAAAAGGAGCGATTCATGAGCTTTCAACAGGGATTGAGCGGTCTGAACGCCGCCTCCAAAAACCTGGATGTCATCGGCAACAACGTGGCCAACGCCAGCACGGTGGGATTCAAGGCGTCCGTAGCCCAATTCGCGGACGTCTACGCCAATTCCCTTGCAGGGGCCGGCGCCGGCCAGATCGGCATCGGCACGCGCCTTGCGGCGGTGGTCCAGCAGTTCACCCAGGGCAACGTGACGGTGACCAGCAATCCTCTAGACGTGGCTATCAACGGCAACGGCTTCTTCCGCTTAAGCGACAACGGTGCCGTCACCTATAGCCGCAACGGCCAGTTCCATACCGACCGGGATGGCTACATTGTCAACGCGAGCGGCAAGCGCCTGACCGGATATGGGGCGGTGAACGGCTTACTCAACACCGCCGCTCCGGTCGAGCTGCGCATCGATACCGCTGACCTCGTGCCCCAGGCGACCGGATCCGTGGCGGCGCGAGTCAACCTGGATTCCCGTAGCAGCGTGATCAGCGCCGCTTTCGACGTGAACGATCCGGCGACCTACACTAGTTCCACAGCGGCTACGGTCTACGACAGCTTGGGGAACCCCCATACTTTGTCCACCTACTTCGTAAAGACGGGGGCCAATCAGTGGAGAGTTTACGGGGCCCTGGACGGTGCCCAGATCGGAACCGGTCCCTTGGGAAGCCTGAATTTCACCTCCAGCGGCACCATTGACACGACCACTACCTCTTTGCCTTTCAGCGTCTCCGCGCCCGTTGCCACCGGCGCGATAAGCCCCCTGACGTTCGACCTAGATTTCGCCGGCAGCACCCAGTTCGGATCGCCCTTCGGAGTGAATGCCCTCAGTCAGGACGGCTACGGACCCGGCCGGCTCGCCGGCTTCAGCGTGGGGGGCGACGGCGTGATCCTGGCACGCTACACCAACGGCCAGTCCAGCGTGCTGGGGCAGGTGGTGCTCGCGAATTTCGCCAATCCGACGGGCCTGCAACCCTTGGGGGACAACGCCTGGGCGGAGACCGCCGATTCGGGGCAGCCCCTGGTCGGAGCGCCCGGCTCGAGCAACCTAGGCCTGCTGCAATCGGCGGCGGTGGAGGACTCCAACGTAGATTTGACCCAGGAGCTGGTCAATATGATCACCGCTCAACGAGTCTATCAGGCCAACGCCCAGACCATCAAAACCCAGGATGCCGTCATGCAGACCCTGGTGAACCTGAGGTAAGGACGATGGAAGCCGTGCCTGCCGACGTAGGCCCCCGGAGCCTGCAGGAGGTAGTCGGAGGAAATCTTCTATGGACCGCGTGATCTATCTCGCTATGGGCGGCGCCAAGCAGATCCTGGTACGCCAAGAGGTGGTGGCTCATAATCTGGCCAACGCCGGTACCACGGGCTTTCGGGCCCAAATGTCGGCTTTCCGCGCAGTCCCCGTGGAGGGGGCGGGCTTGCCCACTCGGGCTTACGTGGTGGAGACAACGCCTGCAGTAAGCCTCGCCCCCGGCCCGATGGAGCAGACGGGACGGGCGCTGGACGTGGCTGTGCTCGGCGCCGGGTGGATCGCGGTACAAGCATCCGATGGCGAAGAAGCCTACACTCGCAACGGGCGTTTGCAGGTCAATCCCAATGGGGTCCTTATCACCGGCGCAGGCCATCCAGTGATGGGCGACAGCGGGCCCATCACCGCACCTCTGGATGCTCGGATCACCATTGCTCCTGACGGTAGCGTATCCGCTCTGCTCGACGGCCAAAGCGGCGCCAACGTGATGCCCCTCGGACGTATCAAGCTGGTAAATCCTCCCGGGGCCGAGCTCTTGCGGGGCGAGGACGGTCTGTTTCGGATGAGGGGTGGGGGCGCCGCGGCGGCGGACGCGGCGGTGCGGCTTGCCCCCGGTGCGCTGGAAGGCAGCAACGTGAACGTGGTAGAAGCCATGATCACCATGATCGGGCTCGCGCGTCAGTTCGATTTGCACATGCGCTTGCTCGGTAACGCCGAGGCAAACGAACGTCAGGCGGACCAGCTCCTCGGCCCGGCGCGCTGATTCGGACTCCATGGCAACTGAAAGGAAAACGTCATGATTCGATCGCTTTGGATTTCCAAGACCGGGCTCGACGCTCAGCAGACCCAGATGGACGTGATCGCCCACAACCTGGCGAACGTCAGCACCAATGGCTTCAAGCGCTCGCGCGCGGTATTTGAAGACTTGCTCTATCAAACGCTGCGCCAGCCGGGAGCCCAGTCGTCCCAACAGACCCAGATTCCCTCGGGGCTTCAGATCGGCACCGGCGTGCGGCCGGTTGCTACCGAACGGGTCCACACCCAGGGCAACCTGCAACAAACCGGCAACGCCCTGGATGTGGCAGTGCAGGGGCCAGGCTTCTTCCAGGTGCTGCTGCCCGACGGCACCCTCGCGTATACCCGGGACGGCGCGTTCCAGACAGACGCCGATGGCCAGCTGGTGACAGCAAGCGGCTATCCGGTCCAACCGGGAATCACCTTGCCCGCCAATGCGCTGAGCGTCACCATCGGCAAGGATGGGACGGTGTCGGTGGTGCTGCCCGGCTCCACCCTCCCGACACAGGTGGGTTCCCTGCAACTGGCCACTTTCGTCAATCCGGCAGGGCTGCAAAGCTATGGAGAGAACCTGTATCTGGAGACCGCTGCCTCCGGCACCCCCAATGTGAGCATGCCGGGGACCAACGGTGCCGGGCTGCTCAACCAGGGCTATGTGGAGACCTCCAACGTAAACGTGGTGGAAGAGCTGGTGAGCATGATTCAGACCCAACGGGCCTACGAGATCAACTCCAAGGCAATCCAGGTTTCCGACCAGATGCTGCAGCGCCTCGGGCAGTTGTAAAAGCGGGGCAGAGGAGGGAGAGGTAAGCAATGAAGGGAACCCGGCGTAACGAGGTTGGACGTTGAAGGTTCGCCCGGGTATCGTCGGGGTGGCGCTGGTGTTGTGGGGTTGTGCCGCGCCCGCGCCCATCGTGCATCAACCCATGAGCGCCCGGCCCCTTCCACAGGTTGCGCCGCCGCCGGAGAATGGCGCCATCTACCGGGCCGCTCATTCCGGTCCCGGGTTCGGCCCGGGAGGGCTCCTGTTCGAGGATAGGGTGGCCAGCGCCGTGGGCGACACCCTTACCATCGTGCTCAACGAAAAGACCATCGCCGCCAAGAATCGGGCGACTTCCGCCTCTAAGAGTGGCTCGGTGGATTTTAGCGTTCCTTTGGTGCAGGGGCTGCCGTTCAAGAGTCTTCAAGGCGCCGGCTTGCAGGCCGACTCGGCTAACACTTTCCAGGGCAAAGGTGCCGCGAGCGCTGACAACATGGTAAGTGGCACCCTCACCGTCACCGTGATTGAAGTGCTTCCCAACGGCAACCTGCTGGTGTCAGGGGAGAAACAGCTCGCCTTGTCCCAAGGTGAGGAGTATGTTCGCTTCTCGGGGGTGGTCAATCCGAGCACCATCACTCCCGCCAATACGGTGTCTTCCACCCAAGTGGCGGATGCTCGCATCGAATACCGCGGCCGCGGCACGATCGACGAGGCCCAAGTCATGGGTTGGCTCGGCCGCTTTTTCCTCACCGTCCTGCCGTTCTAGCCGGAGGCCGAAGGACATGAAGGGAGGCAGGGACGAAAAGACCGTGCGCTGCAAGGACCGATCCGGCCTCGGACGCGCGAAACGGCGTGGGACGCCCGTGCTCGCTTGCGTCCTGTGTTTGCTCTTTTCCGCCCCCGGCGAAGCTGAGCGCATCAAGGACCTGGCTTCCCTGCAGGGCGTGCGGGACAACCCCCTCATCGGCTACGGTCTGGTGGTGGGACTGGATGGAACGGGCGACCAGACCACTCAGACGCCCTTCACCGTGCAAAGCCTTGCCAACATGTTGTCGCGGTTGGGCATCAATCTGCCTCCCGGAACAAACCCGCAGCTAAAGAACGTGGCGGCGGTCATGGTCACAGCGAGCCTGCCGCCCTTTGCCAAGCCGGGGCAGGCGATCGACGTAACCGTCTCCTCCCTGGGCAACGCTAAGAGTCTACGGGGTGGAACGCTCCTGCTCACTCCCCTGAAGGGGGCCGACGGCCAGGTGTACGCCATTGCCCAGGGAAATGTGGTGGTGGGGGGCGCGGGAGCAGAGAGCGCCGGAAGCAAGGTGCAGGTCAACCATCTGAGCGTCGGGCGTGTGCCCAGCGGCGCCACGGTGGAGCGCGCGGTGCCTATGCCGGTGGGCCAGGAGGGCTACTTTCAGCTCGAGCTCCACGTCACCGATTTCGGCACCGCCAAGCGGGTGTCGGACGCCATCAATGCCTTGATGCCAGGCAGCGCGGTGGCCTTGGACGGGCGCGTGATTCGGGTCCAGGCTCCCACAGCCCCCGAGGAACGGGTGGCTTTCCTTGCCCAAATCGAGTCGCTAGAGGTGACGCCCGCCCAGACCGCGGCGAAGGTCATCGTCAACGCGCGGACAGGCTCGGTGGTCATGAACCAGGCGGTCACAGTGGGCACTTGCGCGGTGGCCCACGGCAATCTGGCGGTGCTGGTATCCACCGAGCCGGTGATCAGCCAGCCGGCCCCCTTTGCCCGCCGCGGGGACACGGTGCGGGCTGAGCGCAGCGACATTGAGCTCCGCCAGGAAGGCGGGCGGCTGATGATGGTGTCCGCCGGCGCATCCCTGGCTGAGGTGGTGAAAGCCTTGAACGCCCTGGGTGCCACGCCCCAGGACCTGGTGGCTATCCTCCAGGCCATGAAGGCGGCGGGCGCTCTAAGGGCCGAGCTGGAAATCATCTGAGCGCGGAAAGTCTCCGGTGATGCACAGCCTCGAAGCGTTGAGCGCTCTGGCGATCGACGGCCGAAGCCTGGATGGGTTGCGGACCAAGGCGCGCCGCGATCCCGACGGGGCGCTCAAAGCAGCGGCCAGAGAATTCGAGGCGGTATTCATGGAGATGGTGCTGAAGAGCATGCGGCAGGCGGCGGTTGCGCAAGCGAGCCTTGAAGAGCACGGCTTCGGAGGCAGTGAGGTGCGAACCTACCAGGGGATGCTGGACCAGCAACTCGCCCGGGACGCTGCCTCCCGGGGATTGGGACTGGCACAGCGACTGGTGGAGCAGCTTTCCCGCAGCCAGCCTCCGAGAGTCGAAAGAACGCCCCTCTCCTCCACGACTTCGGCTTCGACCGTGTCGGTCCAGGACGCCCCTACGTCGGCGCCGGCAAGCTTCGTTGAGCAGTTGTGGCCCCACGCCGAAGCCGCAGCTCGCGCCTTGGGACTGCCGCCGCGCTTCGTGCTCGGCCATGCGGCGCTGGAGAGCGGTTGGGGCCGGTACGAAATCCGCCATCCGGACGGGCGCCCGAGCCACAACCTGTTCGGTATCAAGGCGGGAGCCGGTTGGAAGGGCGAGACCGTGGAAGTGGTGACCACCGAATATGTGGACGGTCGTGCCGAAAGGCGCCGCGAGCGCTTCCGCGCCTACAGCTCCTACGCTGAAGCCTTTGCCGATTACGCTCGGCTGCTCGCCGCAAGCCCTCGCTATGCGCCGGTACTCGCCCATGGGGGTGACGCGGACGCTTTTGCTCGGGCGCTCGCGCAGGCGGGGTATGCCACCGATCCCCTCTACGCCCGCAAGCTCTCGGCGGTGCTGAGGAGCCCGGTACTGTCCGCGCCTGCGGCGGGGTGAAGCTCAAGTCTTTTTCTGCGCGACCGATAACTAAAAAGCATGGGCAACAGCATCCTCAACATCGGCGTGACTGCACTGACCGCTGCCCAGACGGGGCTTACCACGGCGGGGCACAATATCGCCAACGTGAACACGCCCGGTTACAGCCGCCAGCAGGTGATCCAGGCTACCAACCCAGCGCTGCGGGCAGGAGCGGGCTATCTGGGACAAGGCACCCACGTGGCCCGCATCGAGCGGTTGTACAACCAGTTTTTGGCTCAGCAAGTCCTATCTGCGGAAAGCGCAGCTGCAGAGGGGGCGACCCATTACGAACGCATCCAGCAGGTGGACAACCTGCTCGCGGACACGGTGGGTGGGCTTGCTCCGGCATTGTCGGATTATTTCAGGGCTCTGCACGATCTTGCTACCCATCCTGCCTCCGCGGTGGCGCGCCAGACGGTGCTGTCTTCTGGGCAGGCGCTGGTTGCCCGCTTCCGCATGTTGGACGCCCGGCTAGAGGAGATGCGTGCCGCATCGAGCCGACAAGTGGAGGCGAGCGTGGCCGCCATCAACGGGTATGCGCGCCAGATCGCGGTGCTGAACGAGCGCATCGCCCTTGCCGAGAGCGGCAACGGGGCGGTGCCGCCCAACGACCTCTTGGACCAGCGCGATGCTCTGCTTGCCCAGCTCAACCGGGAGATTCGGGTGACAGTGGTGCGCCAGGACAGCGCCTACAACGTGTTCATCGGCAACGGTCAGCCCCTGGTGACGGGCACGGTAGCGGGTCGGCTCTCGCCTGTGCCGGATCCCCAGGACCCGACCCGCATCACCGTGGCCCTGGAAAGCGGCGCCGGCATCGTGGTGCTGAAGGAGGAGCTTCTCACCGGCGGGCGCCTGGGGGGCGAGCTCGCGTTCCGCCGGGAGACGCTGGAGCCTGCCCGCAATGGACTAGGGCGCATCGCCGTCGTGCTCGCTGCCACCATGAACGACCAGCACCGGCTGGGCCAGGATCTGCAGGGAAACCTGGGCGGTGATCTCTTCGCCGTGGCAAGCCCCCGGGTCACGGACCACGGGGCGAACAGCGGAAGCGCGCAGCTCACGGCCGTCATCGCCGATGCCTCAGCCCTCACGGCGAGCGACTACCGCCTGAGCTACGACGGTGCGGGCTATACCCTCACGCGTCTGAGCGACGGCAGCGTGACCACTTTCAGCACCTTCCCCCAGACCGTGGACGGGTTTACCCTGACGTTGTCTTCTGGCGTCGCGGCAGCGGGCGACAGCTTCCTCATCCAACCTACGGTGGACGGGGCCCGTGACCTGGTCCTCGCCGTGGCTGATCCGGCCAAGCTTGCTGCAGCCGCCCCCATCACCACCGCTGCCGCAAGCGGCAACACTGGCAACGGGCTCATCAGTGCCGCAGAGGTGGTGGGGCCGCCGCCCACTGATCCCAACCTGCAGGCGCAGGTAACCATCGAGTTCAACGATCCGCCTACTTCGTTCAACGTGACGGGTCCGGGGACCGGTGACCCAGTAGGCGTCCCCTATACGCCCGGCGGCCCGATTGCCTACAACGGCTGGATGATTACCATCACCGGCACGCCCGCGGCGGGGGACCGCTTCACCGTCGGCCCCAACACGGGCGGGGTCTCCGACGGGCGTAACGCGTTGAAGCTGGCGGCACTCGCGCAAGCGGGCACCTTGGTGGGCGGCACGGCGAGCTATCAAGGGGCATACGGAGCCCTGGTAGGACGCATCGGCAGCGCCACCCGCGAGTTGGAAGTCATCAGTACCGCCCAGGCGAACCTCGCTCGCCAGGCAGGGGAAGCCCTCGCGGCGGTCACTGGCGTGAACCTGGACGAAGAGGCGGCGGCGCTCCTGCGCTACCAGCAGGCATACTTGGCCGCCGGAAAGGTGATGCAGATCGCAAGCCGCCTGTTCGACACACTCCTCGAGCTGGGACGTTGATTCTCTGGAGGAAGGGATGCGAATCACCACGGGCATGGTCTACGAACGGGGGCTGTTGGCACTCTTGCGCCAACAGCAAGCACTGTTGGAAGTGCAGCAGCAGCTCTCCACCGGTCGGCGGGTGGTGACGCCCTCCGACGACCCCATCGCTGCGGCGCGGGCGGTAGAACTAAGCCAGGCCCAAGCCCTTAACGACCAGTACGCCGTCAACCGGGGTTACGCCCGCGACGCCCTTTCCCTGGCCGAGTCCACGTTGGCGCGGGTGGGCGAGCTTATTATCGAAGCTCGTACGGCCTTGGTCCGGGCTGGTAACGGCACGCTGAGCGACGCCGACCGGCGATCCATCGCAGTGGAGTTGGAGGGCCGATTGCAACAGTTGCTTGCCTACGCCAACGCCACAAACGGAGCCGGCGAATACTTGTTCTCTGGCTATCGCGGTACGGTGCAGCCTTTCGTGGCAAGCCCCGCAGGAATCGTCTATCAAGGCGACCAGGGGCGGCGCGAAGTCCAGGTGGAAGCATCGCGGTTCATGCCCGTCACCGACTCGGGCGATGCCATCTTCCAGCGCATTCGAAACGGCAACGGCGTGTTTGTCGTCACTGCCGATAGCGGCAACACAGGCGGTGGCGTGGTGGACCCCGGCCGCCTCATCGATCCATCGGCCCTCACTGGCCACCGCTACGCGATCGTTTTTACTGTCTCTGGTGCTACGACTACCTACAGCGTCCTGGACGAGACCACCGGCACGACCCTGTCGTCTGGCAACCCTTACACTAGTGAAGCTGCCATCGAATTCGATGGCCTGCAGCTCACTATCACCGGAGCGCCAGCGGATGCGGATCGCTTCACCGTGGAGCCGAGCGGCACCCAGAGCCTGTTTACCACCCTGCAAAAAGCCATTTCCACCCTGCAGACTTCCACCACCACGGTCGCTGGCGCTGCCCGTGTGGCCAACGGGCTTAATGCGGCCCTCGCCGACCTGGATCTCGCCCTCGATCACGTGTTGGCGGCTCGCGCTTCCTTCGGTGTGCGCCTGGCGGAGCTGGATACACTGCAAGCGGGGGGCGAAGGCTTGGCGGTGCAGTACCAAACGTCCCTTTCGCGGCTGATCGACGTGGATTATGCCCAGGCGATCAGCGACTTTTTGCGTGGGCAGCAGTCGCTTGAAGCGGCTCGAGCCTCGTTTAGCCGGGTTGCCGGGCTGTCCCTGTTCGACTACCTCTAGCGGCCGGCCCCTCAACGGGCCGGTGCTATGGCGAGGAGCATATGGCCGACGGCTTCGGTGAGCGTCCGCTCTAGCGCAGGTGCGAGGGCCGGCAGCGCCAGGGCCAGAGCCACAAAGCCCGTGAGCAGGGTCACCGGAAAGCCCACTGCAAACAGGTTGAGCTGGGGGGCGGTACGGGACAGGACGGCGAGTATCGCGTTCACCACCAGTAGCGGTCCCACGACCGGCAGCGCGAACAGGGTACCGAGGGAGAACACCCTCGCGCCCATTTCCGCCAGGTCTTTCCAATGGTCTGGCGCCAGAGCAGCGCCGACAGGCAACACCTCGAAGCTTTGGGCGAGCGTTGCCAGCATCATCAAATGGCCGTTGAGGGCGAGAAAGAGCAGAAATCCGGCGAGCTCCAGAAACTGGGCGACAACCGGCGTCTGGCCAGCACTCTGGGGGTCATAAAAGATAGCGAAGCCCAGGCCCATCTGCAGCCCGATCAAGTCGCCCGCCAGGGAAAGGGCCGCAAAGGCAAGGCGTGCGCTCAAACCCATGAGCGCGCCGACGAGCACTTGCTCTGCCAAGATCGCAAGCCCAGCCGCCGAGCCCACCTGCACTTCAGGCATGGTGCCTGCCATGGGAGCGACGGCAAAAGCCATTGCGGCGCCCAGACCGATGCGCACCCGCACCGGCACATTACGAGAGTGCAAAAGTGGCGCCGTCATGATCAGCCCCAATACCCGGGCGAGGGGCCAGAGGAAAGTGGCCAACCAGGCGTTCAACTGGGCATCGGTGACCGAAATCATTGTTCTAGCCGATCACCGCGGGAATCGACTCCAGCAGTCTGCGCGTGTAGTCTGTGAGTAGGGTGAGCATCCATGGACCGGCCAGTGCCAGGGCCACCAGAATCGCCAGCAGTTTTGGGATGAAAGACAAGGTCATTTCGTTGATCTGTGTCGCCGCTTGGAAGATGCTGATCACGAGGCCGGTGACGAGAGCCGAGAGAAGCAGTGGAGCCGACACGATGGCCGTCAGCTCGATCGCTTGACGAGCGATGGTCATGACCGATTCTGGCGTCATCAAGGTTCTCCTTAAATTCTCATATGCCGAAACTCTGCACCAGCGAGCCGATCAACAGGTGCCAGCCGTCTACCAACACGAACAGCATGAGCTTGAATGGCAGCGCAACGATCACTGGCGAGACCATCATCATGCCCATGGACATGAGCACGCTTGCTACCACCAGATCGATGATGAGAAAAGGAATGAACACCACGAAACCGATCTGGAAAGCGGTCTTCAATTCGCTCGTCACGTAGGCCGGAATCAGCACTTTCATCGGGACATCCTCCGGCCCGTTCATGGTCTGCGTTCCGGAGATACGAGCAAAGAGGGCGAGATCCGGCTCCCGGGTCTGCTTCAGCATGAACTGCTTGAGGGGTTCGCTCGCACGGGTGACCGCATCCTCGAGGCTCATGCGGCCCTGCGCGTAAGGGACGTAGGCTTGCGCGTGAATTTTTTCCAGTACTGGCGACATCACGAACAAGGTGAGGAACAGCGCCAGGCCGATCAGCACCTGGTTGGGCGGCGAAGTCTGAGTGCCGAGGGCGTGGCGCAGCAGGGACAGCACGATGATGATGCGGGTAAAGCCGGTGAGCATGAGCAATGCCGCTGGTAGAAAGGAAAGGCTGGTGAGGAGCAGCAGGGTTTGCAGCGGCAGGCTGTAGGTCTGCCCCCCGCCAGGAGCGGGGGTAGCGGTGAGGGCGGGCAGCCCCGCTTGTTGGGCTGCGGTGGGCAGGGCAAGCAGGGCAAAGACGGCCGCTGCCATGGTGAACAAAGTGCGGCGCGCCCGCAGAGCCCTCGACCTTCCCTCAACCGGCACGGTCGCGCTCCATAAATTGCTTAAGCCAAGCGGCAAAGGAGCCGTTATTCGTTACAGGGGGGGAAGTGGGCGTGGCCTGGGCCGGCATTGCGTGCAGGGCATAGACCCGGCCCGGCGCGACCCCCAACACCAGCCAGGCACCGCCCACTTCCACCACCACCACCCGCTCCCGCGCGCCCACACCCACTGCGGCCACGACCCGCAGCCCTGCCGCACCACTGCCCGATGACCGGGAAGAGCGGCGCAGAAGCCAGGCGCCCCCCAGCACGACGAGCAGGACGAGAGCCAACCCTAAGACTCCCTGGAGCAGTTCCGCCACCGGTGCGCCTTGGCCCTGGGCCAGGGCGTTGGCCGGCAGGAGCACCGCACAAGCACAGGACCATGCTCTGCTTGCCATAGAAATCACCGGTTCAGGCGCCGGATGCGTTCGCTCGGAGTGACGATGTCGGTCAGCCGGATGCCGAACTTGTCGTTTACCACTACCACTTCGCCCTGGGCGATCAGGCAACCGTTTACCAGCACGTCCATGGGCTCGCCGGCCAACCCGTCCAGCTCTACCACTGAGCCCTGGGCGAGCTGGAGCAGGTTCTTGATGGGTAGCTTGGTGCGGCCCAGCTCCACCGTGAGCTGGACTGGGATGTCCAGGATCAGGTCCAGGTCGTTGCGGGCGGAAGGCGGAGCACCGTCCGAGAAGCGCTCGAAGATCTGGGCACTGGCGGCAACCGGCTGGGAGCCGGTTGCCGCCTGCTGTTCCGCCATGGCGGCAGCCCAGTCCTCGTTGCTCGCGCTACCCTGGGCGTCTTTCAGGTTGGACATGGCTTCCTCCGTCAGAGGGCGTCTGCGGGCGAGACCAGCCGCTCCACTCGCAGGGCATATTGACCGTTGGAAATACCGTAGCGGCATTCCATGACCGGAACACCGTCCACAGTGGCCAGGATGCGGAGCGGAATCTCGATCGGAATAACATCGCCTTCCCGCATGGTCAGGATCTGCTTCAGCGTCATGGTGGTCTGAGCCAGGTTGGCGACGATCTCCACTTCGGCCAGCTTCACCTGCTGGGAAAGCAGCTGCACCCAGCGCCGGTCCACGTCGAGCTGCTCGCCGTGGGTGGTGCTGTAGACTTTTTCTCGGATCGGCTCCAGCATAGAGTACGGCAAGCAGATGTGGAGCTCCCCCGCGCTCGCGCCCACTTCGATACGGAATGCAGTGGCGACGACTACTTCGTTGGGGGTGGCGATATTGGCGAACTGGGTATGCATTTCAGAACGCACGCACTCGAAGCTCAGGGGATGCACGGGCTGCCAGGCCTTTTCATACTCGGCAAACACCAAGGAGAGCAGCCGCTGGATGATGCGCTGCTCGGTCGGGGTGAAATCGCGACCCTCGACCCGGGTGTGAAAGCGGCCATCGCCGCCGAACAGGTTGTCGATCACCAAGAACACCAGATTCGGGTCGAGCACGAAGAGGGCCATTCCCCGCAGCGGTTTCACCTGGACCACGTTGAGATTGGTAGGCACCGCCAGGTTGCGGGTGAATTCGCTGTACTTGACCACTCGCACCGGACCGGCGGTAATCTCCGCCGTGCGACGGATAAAGTTGAAGATCACCAGCCGTAACTGCCGCGCCAGGCGTTCGTTGATGATCTCCAGTGTCGGCATGCGGCCGCGGACGATGCGCTCCTGTTTCGCCAGGTTGTAAGGGCGCACCGCCGAAACCTCGGAAGGTAGCGCTTCGTCCTCGACCTCCCCGCTTACCCCTTTGAGCAGGGCATCGACCTCTTCCTGGGACAGGAAATCCTTGGCCATGGCCTCACTGGATGACGAAGGAGGTGAACAATACAGCGTCCACCGCCTGAGGTCGCTCGCCGTCAAAAGGGGCGGTCACCGCCGCGGCGATTTCTGACGCCAGTTTTTCCTTGCCCTCGGTGCTAAGCAGGGCTTCACCCCGTTGGCTCGAGAGCACCCGCAGGATACGGTCCCGCACTACCGGCATATGGGCCTTGATGGCGGCTTCCGTATCCGGCTCGGTGGTCCTGAGTACCACGGTGGTCTGCAAATACTGGGCATCGCCGCCAGGCTGGAGATTCACCGTGAAGGGCTCGAGCGCGATGAAAACAGCCGGCTTGGGCTTGGATGCTTGAGCAGCGGAGGCTTCCTGCTGGAAAGTGAAATACCAGGCCCCGGCGCCACCCGCGCCAGCGAGTCCCAGCGTGCCGAGCAGGATCAGCCAAAGTTTTTTTCTTTTGGGCTTCGTGCTCTTGGGGGCCCCCGATACTGGAGTGCCGGTAGGAGTTGATCGAGCCATCGCTTTCTTTCCATCTTTCGCTGTAAATTATGGGCAGTAAGAAAACAGCATCATTTCCGGAAAAGCGTGCCCTTCAGGCGTCATTTCTCGATTGGAAGGCCCCCCTGTGCTTCATCGGATTCCCGGCGGAAATCTTTAGGCAGCCTGTGTAACAGTCATCTGCTACCAGAGTGATGCGCCTAATCGTGAACGCGGCCGGCAGGAAACCGAATGCGGAAACAAAGCTTTGCCGAGGGCACTTTCAAAGCGTAGACAAAGCCCATGCGCCGCGCGGCGTTTCTGGTCAGAATGGAGCGAGAGATGACTGTCTTAACAGCAAAGGGCAAGGCGCGTCTAATGAATAAGAAAGGGCCAGAAAGGGCAACTGCCAAAATGGTCTGACGCCGCTACGCTGGCACTGATTTTCCGGACCCAAAAGCTGCACACTGCACCAGGCAAGAGCTTTTACGGAGAAGTAAACCAGGTTGTCAAGCTGATATTTCGTGCAAGGGAGCTCACAAGTAGGGTTTCAACTTTGAAGGCCACAGGTTCAGCAACCGTGCATAAACACCCCTGCCAAAGCCTGGCCCACTTCGAGGGTCAGGGGTTTTCCCGACAGCACGAAAACCTGCGTTACGCTGCCTTTATCAACAACTCGCCATCTCTTGGCGATCCCCGCCCCGGCGGGGATCGAGACTCGGAGCCTGCAACCACCTGCGCGCGAAGACCCCGGCCGGCTGTGGCTGGTCGAAGTAATACCCCTGTGCTTCGTCGCAACCCAATGCCTGCAGTGCGTACACCTGGGCGGCCTGTTCCACGCCCTCGGCGAGTATTTTGAGCTGAAGGCTTTTCCCCATCGCGACGATGGTGCTCACGATGGAATAATTGCTGCGATCGTTCAACATGTCACGCACGAACGAGATGTCGATCTTGAGCTTGTGTACCGGAAAGCGCTTGAGGTAGGCAAGCGAAGAATAGCCGGTGCCGAAGTCATCGATGGCAAGGGCAAAGCCGGCCGAGGCCAGGGCGCGCGTGACCTCCACGGCCCGCTCCGGGTCGCGCATTACGCCGGATTCGGTCAGCTCGAGCTCGATTGCAGAAGGTGCTGTACCGGTTTCGCGAGCGATCCGAAGACACCGGTCGATGAAGCTGTCGTCCTCGAACTGCCTGGCGGACACATTCACTGCGATTTTTCCGGACAGCGGGCATTGGCGCTCCTGCCAGCGCCGCACCTGGCGGCAGGCTTCGGTAAGGACCCATTCGCCCAAGGTGCCGATTATCCCCCGTTCCTCGGCGATAGGGATGAATTCGGCGGGGGAGACTGCCCCCCACTCGGGATCGTGCCAGCGCGCCAGCGCCTCGGCCCCCGCGAGCCTGCCGCTTGCCAGATGCACCTGGGGCTGATAGTGAAGTTGCAGCTCTCCCTCGGCAAGCGCCGCTTCCAGCCGGCGGGCGATTTCCAGCTTCCTCGCCAGCTCGGCGCTCATCTGCGGGCGATAGAAGTAATAGCCGCCGCCGGAGGTCTTGGCGCGGTACATGGCAATGTCGGCGTTCTTGCGCAGCTCCTCGGGCGTGCGGCCATCTTCGGGAAAGACGGCGATGCCGATGCTTACCTTGAGGGTAAACCTCCGTCCATTGATGGCGAGAGGCTCACTGAGCGCCTTCTGGAGCCGTTCGGCGATGAGCGCCGCGGCCGACTGGTCGGCCCCTATGGCGATCACGACAAACTCATCACCCCCCAGGCGCGCCAGGGTTTCCCCCCCTCGCACGGTGGCCTGAAAGCGCCGGGCAGCCTCGACGAGCACCCGATCGCCGATGGCGTGCCCCTGCGTGTCGTTGATTTCCTTGAAGCGGTCCAGATCCAAAAACAGAAGCGCCAGGCGCTGCCTGTGGCGCTTCCCGCTCGCCAGCGCCTGCTGGAGTCGATCGAGGAACAACGCGCGGTTGGGCAGCCCCGTCAGAGGATCGTAGAAGGCAAGCTGCTCGATCTTCGCCGCCTGGGCTTTCTGCTCGCTGATGTCGCGGGCGATCGTGGAAAGATATTCGATTTTCCCCTCCATCCCCTTATGTGCCAGGATCACCTGTGAGACCAGAATCTCTCGCCCATCCCGGCTCAAGAAAGCCGTCTCTCCCTCCCAGGTGCCCTCAACGCTAGCCGTGGGAATGCCTTCTTCCAGCACGATCTTGCTTGCCCATTCAGGGTGGGTATCTTGGATTCTGATCTTCGAAACATCTTCTTGCTCACCGACCCCGAGCAAGCGCCGGGCAGCCCGGTTGAAGTACAACACCCGGCCATCGGGTGCGGCCGTGGCGACGAAATCAGGAGTCTGTTCCAAGATGGCAGCAAGACGCGTCAACTCTGCCTCAGTTTTCTTTCTTTGGGTGATGTTCTGCATCTGGGAGATGAAATACAAGGGCTCGCCGACCTCGTTGCGAACCAAGGAAACGCTCAACAACACCCAAATCACGTGGCCTTGTTTGTGGAGGTAGCGTTTCTCCATTTGGTAGGTCTGAATTTCTCCGGCCAGCATCTGGCGCACGTACTGTAAATCGGTCTCGAGGTCATCGGGATGGGTAATGTCCTGGAACGTGCGAGTCAATAATTCCGCCTCGCTATAGCCGACCACTTCGCAGAGCGACCGGTTAACTTTTAACCAGCGACCTTCTGGCGACACCAGAGCCATGCCGATAGCGGCATATTCGAAGGCGCTGATAAAGGTTTTCTCGCTTTCCCTAAGCGCTTGCTGCATCCTGGCCTTTTCGGTCGCGTCTTCCACAATCATGAGGAGACGGGCTTCTTCTTCCGCGAAGCGGATTCCAGTCAGCGTCACGCGCACCGGCTTGCGCGCCCTTGTTCCCGCCGCGCCCATGCTGAAGGGCACATCATGCTGGGCGATTCCGCTTTCCAGCACTTCCCGGACGCGCGCTTCCAGCCCCTCGGCCGCGACCACCTCCGTGAGCCTGCGGTTGCGCACCGCCTCCGGTTCCAGCCCGAACTGCTGCAGGAACGAGCGGTTGGCAGACAAAATCGTAAGCTCCTGGGAGAGCACCAGCAGACCGTCGGGCAGGCTCGCGAACACCTTCTCTGCGTACTCTTTCAGCGCCAGGATGGCTCGCCGGTCGGCCTCGATATAGGTGTCGATGGCGAGCCCCATGTCCAGCAGCACGATCTTGACGAGCGAGCGCACGCTGGCAATGAACGTCTCGGGGTTTTTCCCGAGCCGCTGCCAGAGTTCAGGGAGCAATCCCGAGAGATACTTGCCATAGGCGCCCAGATACCATGCCGGCGCCAGGCCGGCGCGCTGGTGAGCGACCCCCACGCGCAGGCGGTGGTGGGTGTATTCCAGGCCGTAGTCGCCTGCGGTGAGGCTATCGAAGTAGTGGGCCTGGGCCTGCTTCAGGCGCTCGAGCGCGGCGGTGTCGGGGATGAGGCGCCGGATTTCTTCGAAACGCAGCAGATGATCGTAGAAAGCCCGGGTGAATTCCGGGCCGAGATCCCGCAGGGCGACATGGAGCCGCTTGAGCCGGGCGATGTCTTCGTCGGTGAACTCCAGAAAAGCCTTACGCCGCTCTATCGCGGCCTCGTCGAGCTGCAAAGCCCGCATTACCGCTTCGGCGATCTCGTGCCCCTGCTTCATGCCCGCGGCCCTCGCCTGAACCCAGGAGCGGGAGATGAAGCTTGCTTGCGCAAGATTTCTTCTATCCACTCCAAATCCGACCGCTGATGTTCACGCACGCGATTCCCTCCTAAAAATCATGACCTTATAAGAATTTCACGAGAGACAATTTTTGGGCGGCGGCGAGAGGGGTGTGGCACAGCGCTTCGCGTATCAGGCGAAGAGATCCACCAGACCGCGCCTGCGCCGGGAGGAAATCTCGGCCACTGCTGCGGTTTTGGTATCAGGGCCGTTGTGGATAAGGGAGGGGAGAGAGGGACGGTCGCCGTCGAATCTGCGCCAACCCTCGAAGCCTTCGGCGCTCACCGTGGCACCGCCCAAGGCGATGCCCGCCTCCGCCAGCATGTCCTTCAGGCGGGGCAAAGCCGCCTCGATGGCTTCCCGAGTTTGGGGGTGCAGGGCTGAGAACGCCGCGCTGGCTTCGCCTTCCCGCAGGTGGATGACTATCCGCACCGGGCCGAGCTCAGGCGGGTCGAGGCGCAGCTCCGCCTGTTGGAGTTCGTGGGTCGCGATCCATACCACTTGCCGGGAGAACTCCTCATTGAAGCGGGGAGAACTCACTGGCGCTGTGACCGGCAAGGAGGCGATGCGAGGCTCGGTCCCCGGAGGGGGAGGGGCTGGGGGAGCCATGGGAGCGTCGCGCGCACTCACTGCTTGAGGCAACGATTCCCCCGGTGTGACCCCCAGCGAGCCGCGGGCTGACGACTGCTGTTCATCCCGGACGCGCGCCGAAACCTCGGGGGGCTCCACAGCGATCTCGGGGGTGCTGATGGGGCGACCATTGCTCGAAATCGATTCTAGGGGGATCGTCCAGTGCAGCGGTGCCGCAACGATGTTGCCTTCATCTGAGACGGCGCTTTCAATCCTAGACCATGAATCCGATGCCTGCGGTTCTGTGGAGTCGGCCTCCCGGTCCTCGCGGCTGATCCCCTGTGGAAGGAAGGATCCTAGGGCGAGTTCGCTGGCAAGCACGGCAGCGAACGTGTCTTCCGCGCCTAGGGCGGTAGCACCGGGCGCCGCGGGTAAAAGGGCGTGGGCAGACGAGGCGGTGACGAGGGGAGCGGAAATCGGGGGCGGGGTTTCCATGACGGAATCTCTCTCACCTTTGCGGCCGGCTTCATTCCGTGGGTTTGTCCCAGGGCGCCGCGACGCCTCGGGCTCCGTGCTCATCCGACTGGCGTTGCTCCACGCGGGCGTTTCTCGCCCGCTCGGCGTGGCGGCGACGCTCTTCCAGCCGTTGAAACGACTGGAGGGTGCGTTGCTCCGTCTGCCATGTCACCTGACCGCTCTGACGCCGGATGCGAGCCGCAGCCAGCTGTTCCCGGCATTGGGCAATGGTCCGGTCCAGGGTTCCCAGGAATGCCTGGTAGTTTTGCAGCGCTACGCGGGGCAGGCCCGAGCGCACCGAGGCGAACAGGCGGGCTTGGTACTCGGCCTGATAGGCAGTTAGGAGCTTGAGCCGCTCCTCCGTTTCCCGCTCGTGGTGGAGTAAGTGCCCGAGCTGACGGGCGGCGGCTTCAGCCCGATTCTTCGCAAGACGGATCAAGATACTCAGGGTGTCGCGGGTCATGGGATGTGCTCCGAGTCGGCTTCCATGTTGAGCAATTGCGCCATAGCTTCTATGCTTTCTGCATAGTTTACCCGTTCGTTCATGCCCTGTTGCAGGTACGCCTCCATTCTGGGATAGAGGGCGATGGCCCGGTCGAGCACAGGATCGGCGCCTCTCTGGTAGGCGCCCACGCTGATCAGATCGCGGGAGCGCTGGTAACGGGCGTATAGAGCCTTGAAGCAGCGCACCTGCTCGAAGCGCTCCGCGGGCATGAGGCTTGCCATGGCGCGGCTTACCGAAGCCTCGATATCGATGGCTGGATAGTGGCCGGCCTCCGCCAGGGGGCGGGACAGCACCACGTGCCCGTCCAGGATTGCCCGGGCGGCGTCGGCGACAGGATCCTGGGGGTCGTCGCCCTCTGTAAGCACGGTGTAGAAGGCGGTAATGGAACCACCGCCGGGAGGGCCGTTACCCGCCCGCTCCACGAGTTGGGGCAGCCGGGCGAATACCGAGGGCGGGTAGCCTTTGGTGGCGGGCGGCTCGCCGATAGCCAGGGCGATTTCTCGGGCCGCCATGGCATAGCGGGTGAGGGAATCCATGATAAGCAGCACCGAGCGCCCCCGGTCTCGGAAATACTCGGCGATGGCGGTAGCGTAGGCCGCGCCCTGCAACCGCATGAGCGGCGGGTTGTCGGCAGGGGCGGCAACCACCACCGAACGCGCGAGCCCCTCCGCTCCCAAGATCGACTCGATGAATTCTTTAACCTCCCGGCCACGCTCCCCGATCAGGCCTACCACCGTCACGTCGGCGCTGGTGTAGCGGGCCATCATGCCGAGGAGCACGCTCTTGCCCACGCCGCTGCCGGCAAATAGTCCCATGCGTTGCCCGCGTCCGAGGGTGAGGAGGCCGTTGATCGCCCGCACGCCCACGTCCAGCACTTCCCGAATGGGCGCCCGGTCAAGGGGGTTGTAGGGCCGGGCCTGGAGCGGCGCAAGATGCACGTTGGCGAGGGGTCCCAGGCCGTCTAGGGGGCGGCCCACTCCGTCCAACACCCGTCCTAGCAGCCCCTCGCCCACAGGCACCAGCCGCGTCCGGTCGGTAGCCCGGCGCAGGGGTTGGCGGCCTCCGCCCGGCTGGCGCAATGCCAGAGGCATTTCCATCGGTACCACTGGTGCCCCTGGTGTGAGCCCGAGAACCTCCCCCGTCGGCATGAGGTAGAGCTTTTCCCCGTTGAAGCCCACTACTTCCGCTTCTACGCTGGCACCGTGGGGCAAAAGCACACGGCAGCCGCTACCCAGAGCGAGCTTGAGGCCCACCGCCTCCATCACCAGTCCTGCCACCCGGGTGAGACGCCCGCTGACGAGTAGAGGCGAGCGCTGGATTAGGCGCTCGGCGCAGTCTTCCAGCCGAGCCCGCCAGCGCGCTGCATGGGGGCTCATGGCGTCCATGCCTGCTCATCCTGGAGAGCAGCCGTGATACGTTCCCAACGCCCGGCGAGGGTTGCATCCACCGTCGTGGCAGCGCTCTCCACCCGGCAGCCGCCGCGCTCGAGGACGGGGTCCTCCACCAGTTTCCAGCCGCCCTGTTCCAGCTCGTGGGCGAGGAGCCGGCGCACCAAGAGCGCATCGTCGGGGTGGAGCACGAGTCGCGGATGGGCGCCTGAATGGGGTACGGCCGCCATGGCTTCCTTCACTACAGCGATGACCAGCTCGGGGCGAACCGCCAGGGCCTCCCGCAGCACGTGAGCAGCAATAGCGAGGGCAAGCTGCACGAGCGCCTGTGACACCTCTTCCTCCAGGCTGGCGAGAGCTGAAGACCAGGCCTCTCCGATCGCTTTGAGCCGTTCGGTCTCCAGACGGGCTTGCGCAAGCCCTTCGGCGTAGCCCGCTGCGTAGCCTTCGTCGCGGGCGCTTTGGTGCCACTGCTCCAGCTCTTCCGCCGTGGGCAACTTGGTCACCGGCGCCTCGGGAGGCGCGGGATCGAAGGAACCCAATTCCCAGCGCTGGTAGGCAGACAGGCGTTCCTTGGGAATTACGCTAGACATAGGTATCTTCCCCGGCTCCCCCAAGGACGATTTGGCCGGCATCGGCTAGGCGGCGCACGATCTTGAGGATTTCCTTCTGCTCGGCTTCTACTTCGGAAACCCGCACCGGACCCTTTGCTTCCAGATCCTCCCGCAGAAGCTCTGCCGCCCGCTGGGACATGTTCTTGAAGATCTTTTCCTTGAGTGCGTCGGAAGAGCCCTTCAGCGCGACGATGAGGGATTCGGACTGGACCTCCCGCAGCAGGAGCTGGATGGCCCGGTCTTCCAGCTCCAGCAAGTCCTCGAATACAAACATCTCGTCCAGGATCCTCTGGGCAAGCTCGGCGTCGTGTTCGCGCACGCTTTCGATGACTGCGTTTTCGTAGATTGTGGGCATGAAGTTGAGAATCTCGGCCGCTGCGCGCACACCGCCCATGGCGGTTTTGCGCAAGCTGGCGTTACCGGTGAGGAGCTTGGCCAGCACTTCGTTGAGCTCTTTGATGGCCGCTGGCTGTACCCCGTCCAGGGTAGCTATACGCAGGATTACGTCGCTGCGCAGCCGTTCAGGGAGATTACCGATCACCTCTCCAGCCTGGTCCCGATCCAGATGTACCAGGATGGTGGCAATAACCTGGGGATGTTCGTTGCGGATGAGCTCCGCGACCGAAGCCGAGTCCATCCATTTCAGGCTTTCGATGCCGCTCGTGTCGCCGCCTTGGAGGATACGGTCGATGACGTGGGCCGCTTTCTCGTCTCCCAGGGCCTTGGTGAGCACGGCACGGATGTACTCGTCAGAGGCGAGGGCGAGCGTCGAGCGATCCTCAGCCTTCTTTTTAAATTCGTCGAGGACCGCATCAACCCGTTCTTTTGGCACCGCTTTGAGCCGGGCCATGGTCGCGCCCAGCTTCTGCACCTCCCTCGGAGACAAGTACTTCAGCACTTGGGCCGCTTCTTCCTCCCCCAAGGACATCAGAAGGATTGCGCTTTTTTCCAGACCCTCATCCTTCATCGCCGCCAACCCACGACTTGACTACGTTGGCCACGACTTTGGGGTCCTGGCGGGCGAGCTGGCGGGCAGCTTCCAGGCTGCTCGCCTGGGGGGAGGGTGGTGCCGCCAGTTCCGGCACGGAATCCTCCACCGCGAGCGGCCTGCCGGTAGTGCCCGCCGCCAGGAGGTTTTGCAGCAACGGCCGCAGCACGCCGAACAACAGATAGGCGGCGAGGAGAGCGAGCAGCAAGTGCTTGCCCAGGTCTTTGGCCAAGGACAGGATCTCTGGCTGTTTCCAGAACGGAAGCTGCGGCGCCGGCGCCTCCTCAGGCACGGTGAAGGGACTGTTCACCACGTTCACTGTGTCGCCGCGCTTCTCATCGAAACCGATGGCCTCCTTCACCAGGTTGGTGATCTGGGCGAGCTCCTCGGGGGAGAGGGGTTTCATTTCCATCCTGCCGTTCGCCCCGACGACCGCGCGGTAGTTGACCACCACCGCTGCTGAGAGCCTGCGCACGCTCCCGCTCGCCTGCCGTGTATAAGTGACGGTCTTGTCCACTTCATAATTGGTAGTGGATTCCTTGCGGCTAGGTGCAGCAGCAGACGCTGGTGATGGTCCGGCCGACTCTTTTTTCCCGGACTGGGGCTCGAGGGGTGCGGTGACCGGGGGAGGCGGCTGGTTGGACAGCGCTCCTGGTATGCCGCCAGTCGGAACCAGGCCATCGCCCGTTGACTCGGTCATGTGCTGACTGCGCACAGCGGCCTGTCCCGGCATGGCGTTTGGCCGGTAGGTTTCAGCGGTTTGTTCCACGTGGGAGAAATCCACCTCTGCGGATACTTGGGCCCGCAGGTTGGGCGCGCCGACAATGGGCGTCAGAATCGCCTCGATGCGCCGGGCGTAGAGGCTCTCCAGGTGGTTGCGGTACTTGATCTGGACCGAATCCAGACCCGAGGCCGAAAGCGGCTCAGCGTTGGCGGAAAGCAGGTTGCCTCTCTGATCGATCACCGTGACGTTGCGCGGCGCGAGTTCAGGGACGCTGCTCGAGACGAGGTGGACTATGGCGTTGACCTGGGCTTCGTCCAGGGTGCGGCCCGGGTACAGGTGCACCAGGACCGAAGCGCTGGGCTTTTGCCGCTCTCGCAGGAACACGCTGGGGCGCGGCATGGCAAGATGGACCCGGGCGGATTCCACCGAGGCGATGGACTGCACCGTACGTGCAAGCTCTCCTTCCAGCGCGCGCTGGTAATTGACCTGTTCCTGGAACTGGGATGCGCCGAGCTTCGGGTTTTCCAGCAGCTCGAAGCCCAAGACGCCCCCCTTGGGCAGCCCCTGGCTGGCCAATTTGAGCCGCACCTCGTGGACCTGGGCGGCAGGCACCATGATCGCCCCGCCCTCCCCCAGTTTGTAGGGCACGTTCATTTGCTGTAGCGCTGCCAGCACAGCTCCCCCGTCCCGGTCGCTCAGTTGGGTGAAGAGGATGCGGTAATCGGGGGCGCGAGCCCAGATCCAGGCTCCTGCCAAAAGGGCCGCGGCGAGCGCCACCGTGACGATCAACGCGATTTTCTGGGAAGCGGATAGCCGGGTGAGGGCTAGCCAGCGCACGGGCATGCGGGAACTCTCCACAACAGCCATAGACGGCGTCTCTCTCCTCGGTCGCGCAGGTGGCTCCGGTGCTTGTCCGGCTCCTATTCTCGACGCTGGCATTATCGAGGCCATCTCGGCCAGGGTGATAAGCAGAAAAGAGGGAAATTCACCGCCATTTTCCCCGGTTCGGAAGGCTCCGGGGTTGCTACCGTAGCGACGTTACGCTCAAGGCTTGAAAAGAGGTGGCCGATATGGACGCAAGAGGCATCGACAAACTGCTCGCTCCCTTGGAGGTAGACGCCGCTGGGCCGCACCCAGGCGGGAGGGTGGCGTCCGGGCAGGGTGTGGATTTTGGGCAAGCTCTCAAGGCTGCCCTGGAAGCAGTCAACGCCCGCCAGCAGGAAGCGGCACGGCTGTCGGCGAACTTCGAGCGTGGCGAGCCAGGCACGGAGTTACACCAGGTGATGGTGGCAATGCAGAAAGCCAATATCGCCTTGCAAGTCACCATCCAAGTGAGAAACCGCATCGTTTCGGCTTATCACGACATCATGAACATGCCGGTTTAGCCCTAGGCGGGGCGGGTATCGTCTGATTGCACGGGAGCGATGGACGCGGAAGACCAGGATCGCTACCGCGTGGACTGCGCCATAGAGGTGGCGGCCATCCTGCAGGCGATGGCCCACAGCCGTTCCTTGGTTACCGCCTGGTACGGTGGAGGTAGCGCTTTCGCTCTCACCGCAGTGCTCGAGGCCGATGCCGGCCGTGATGAGCTGATTCTGGATCAGGTGCACGAAGAGCATGCCCCGAGGCTGCTGGCGAGCCACGGCATTCAATGCACAGGGACCCACAACGGGGTGGAGATCCGCTTTGTCGTGGAGAGTGTGGAACCCGTCCTCTTTCAGGGGGTTGCCGCTCTGCGCTCGGCGTTACCTGTAAGGCTCCTGCGGCTCCAGCGCCGCGAGTACTTCCGGGTAGTGACGCCGGCAGAGGCTCCGGTCACATGTATGATTCCCGCTGTTGCAGCCCCGATCGAAGCGCCCGTGCTGGATATCAGCTGTGGCGGCCTCGCCCTATGGATCTCCCAGGATGTGCTCGCCTTGGAGCGCGGCACGATACTCCGCGGCTGCCGGCTTCGGCTGCCCCACTTTGGCACGGTTGAAATCGACATCCGGGTAGTACGCGTGGGAGAGCCGAGCTTCACGGCCGGAGTTGCGGGCCGACGCTGCGGCTGCGCATTCGTGGGCATGGGCGAAGGCGAGCGCAAGCGCGTGCAGCGCTACATCATAGAACTTGAGCGTTGCCGCAATTCCCGGTTAAGCGGCTTGAGGTAAGCTCTCGTCCGGCATTCGCGAGATCAACTTTCCCCGTGGCCCTCGCCGCTTGCGTAGACGCGCCTGAGCGCTTGCTCCCGCCGATGGGTGTCGAGCAGTCGTTCCAGCTTTGCCATCCAATCCACGGCGAGGCTGCGGATCTCGGCGTCATCGGCGAGCACCTTGCGGATGAGGGCCGCTTTGCGCTGTTGCTCTTCGTGCGTGAGGGGGATCCGGGGGGCGGTCTGGAGCGTCTCGGCCAGATGGCGGCATTCCTGTTCCAACTCCACCAGCCGGTCCCAGTCCCCGGCGCGGGCACTCTGCAGCATGCGCTCGGTGAGGGCCGAGAGCGCCTCGAACGCGGCGAGACAAGGGCGGGGCGAGGAAGGGTTCGTCATCGTCACCGCCCCGGGGCTGACGGTCTCTGAGGTTGGAGCGTTAGCGTTTTTTGCGCCGCGCCAGGAGTGATGCTTTCCCAGGCCTCCTGCAATTCGCCAAGGAGCCAAGCTACCTCTGCCAGGGCGCCAGCGTCGTTGTGCCGGTTAGCTACCACCAAGCGGTGGGCAAGGTAATCGTAAAGCGAGGCTAGGCGTTCTGCCAGCTCACCGCCGGCTTTCATGTCTAGGCTGGCCTTCAGCCCCTGGTCGATGATCTGAATCGCCTTGGAGATGGCTTCTCCCTTGGCAGCGGTTTGGCTGTCCGCCATGTGACGGCGGGCGCGGGCGATGGCCACCCGCGCCGCTTCAAACAGCATGACAATCAGCCGGTGCGGATGCGCCGTCATGACATCGGCGTCCACGCTCGCCTGGGTATAGGCGCTGACGGCACGGTCGATGAGCGATTGCATGAAAGTGTCCTCAAGAAGAAGATGAAAAGGCAGCGAGCTGCCGCTCCAAGAAGCTCGAAGTCTTGAGCATACTGGCGACCATGGCGTCTAAGGCCGTGAATTGGGCGCGCAGCCGCTTTTCCACCGCCTCCAGCCGCCGCTGCATCTCTTGCTGGCGGCGTTGCAGGGCGTCGATGGCGGCCTCCAGCGTATCGCTGCGTCCCGCGACGAGCCCATCGGCGGCGAGCAGGGTGTCGGCGAGGGTTCGCAGCCGGTAGGCATAGCCTTGGGAGTAAGAAACGCTGCCGCGTTCGCCGAGTGCACCACCCCATACCTCGATGGTGATGCCTTCAGCGTCGGTACCCGAGGCGGCGGTCAGGGTGCGGCCCGAGCCGATAGCGGCTACGCCACCAATGCTGCCTGCCGCATCTACGCCCGCCGCTGCACTGGGACTTGCGCCGAACAGACTCTCCTGGGCGTTGCCACCGCCCAGAAGCACCGCGGAGGCCGAACCGTAACGGTTCGAGGTCACGGTAAGGGCGCCGCCCGCCTCTGAGACGGTAACGCTCACGCCGGTGGTGGAGAAGGCTGGAGCGCCGTTGATCTTGGACTGGAGTTCTGCCGCGAGGCCGTCTGCCGTGTAGGTTCCGGCCTGCAGGGTGATGGTAGCTGTGACCCCGTCCACGCTCAGGCTGAGGGTGTCGTTGACCCCCGCGGTGATGGTGGTATTGGCTGCTGCCGACCCGGTCACGGATCCCTGGGTGGCGAGTCGGGTCACGGAGACCTGGTAGATGCCCGGCTTGGCAGTAGAGGCTGCGGAGGCGAACCGCATCAGGCTGTCGGAGGTTTTCCCTGTGGTGGCAAATACACCCGCCACGGACGCGGCATCAGCCTGGAGCGCCGCCTCCAGCTTGGTAGCGTCCAGTTTCAGGGTGCCATCGGGGGCAAAGGTGATGCCGAGCTGGTATAAGGCGCTATAGCTCCCCTGGAGCCCGACCAGCTCCGCCGAAAGAGTCGAGCGCAGACGCGATTCGATGAGCCGGGGGAGCCCGTCGCTCTGGAGTACCCCGGCGGTTTTCGTGGTGGAATCGTAGCTGCCTAGCTCCTTGAGGGATTTCGCCAGCCGGTTATATGCCTCTACAAACGATTCCACCGCTTGACGAATCCCGGCGACGTCAGGGGCGATGGTAAGGTTTGTCGGCGCACCCGCATTCGTCTTGGCTAGGGTAAGGGTTACTCCTTCCAGCGCACCGGTCACGGTGTTGGAGGCGGAGCGCATGGCGATACCGTCCAGGGTAAAGTGGGCGTCTCGGGCGGTGACCGTTTCCGCGAGGTTTTGGGTTCCGGCCGGGTCGTGGGCTAGGAGGTTGGCGAGCGCCGCATCTCCCGAGACCGAAATGCGCATGCTCCCCTGAGCGCCCGAAGTACCTGAGGACAGCACCAGGCGATGGCCGCTGCCATCGTACACGATGCTGGCGCTCACTCCGATGCCCGCCTCGTTGATGGCGTCGCGAATGCCGGCGAGACTGGCGTGAGCGGCATCGATGGTTACCGTTTTGGATGCGGTGCCACTCGGGGTAAAGGTGGCGCCGCTGTACTTGCCCGTCGCTGCATCGAAGCTTCCGCCGTCAATGCTACCGAACTCGACAGTGAGGGTTCCGGTACCAATCGATGCGGTCGCAGAGTCCTGGAGTGTCGTGGCCAGCTTTTGAGCCTGAGCCAGTTGAGTGACCTCCAGGCTGTGGAAGCCGGCTACCGCCCCTGCGCTGGCGGTGGCGGTGGCGACCTGGGCATCGCCCAAGGTGGCGGCGTAGGCGCTGAAGCGGGAAGCGGAGGCGAGGCCGGATACGGCTGACTGGAACTGAGAAAGAGACCCTTTGAGGGAACCTAGGGCTGACAGCCGCGTCTGAAAATCAGACTCCCGGCGTTGCAGCAGGGAGAGGGGCCGCCGCTCTAGGGCCATAAGCTGGGCCACCAGAGTGTTCACATCCAGGTTGGAGCCGATGCCGGGCGATGATAAAGACATGTAGCGCCTCCGTCCCAATTACCCCTTGTGGTCCAGCAGCACCCCCTGCATCCGGTCGAGACCCCGAGCGATGGCCAATACTTCCTCTGGGGGAATCTGCCGCAAGACCTCGCCAGTGGTCCGGTCCACTATTTGCACCACGAGCTTGCGGGTCGCCTCATCCATACCATAGCGAAGTTCTACCGACAGATGGCGCAAGGCGGCGTTGATCTGCCCGGACGCCTCGCGCACTTGTGCTTCCTCCACGGCTGATGTCCGAGCGGCCTCGGTACGTGGCAGTTCGTGCTCGCGGGGTGCGAGATCGAGAGACTGCGCTGCTCTGGTGTCCGTAGCAGGGCCGATGGAGTTGGCGATCATGGGTTAGGCTCCCTTTTTTTTGAGCCCGCGCCGGAGAAGCGGCGCGGGCGGCACGGAGCTTACCGTAGTAAGGAGAGCACGGTATTGGGCAGAGCGTTTGCTTGCGCCAGCATCGCAACGCCGGCCTGTTGCAGGATTTGACCGCGGGTGAGGGCTGCCGTCTCGGCGGCGAAGTCCGCGTCCATGATCCGGCTGCGGGAAGCGGTGAGGTTCTCGGCATAGTTCTGCAGGTTGGCGATCACGGCCTCGAACCGGTTTTGCACGGCACCGAAAGTGGCGCGCACCGTGCTTACCTTAGAAATGTCGGCGTCCAGGTTGGCGATCGCCGCTGAAGCGTTGGCTGAGGTGGATACGTTGACCACGCCTGTCGCAGTGAGGGTGCCACTGTAAGAGTAAAGACCTGCAGATCCGTTGGTCGCGAGATCGGTGGTGGTCACGGAAACCTGGTTAGACGCTACTCCGCTTGCACCCACCTGGAAGGTCAGCGTCGAGGAACCTGACAGCAGCGAGGTGCCGTTGAAGGTGGTTGTCTGGACGATGCGGGAAATTTCCTGAGTGAGCTGATCCACCTCCTTTTGCAACTGGCCACGGTCGGTGTCGCTGATAGTGCCATTAGCGGCCTGCACCGCGATCTCGCGGATGCGTTGCAGGTTGTTGGCTATCTGGGCTAAGGCGCCCTCGGCCGTTTGGCCAAGGGAGATGCCGTCGTTGGCGTTACGCACCGCTTGATTGGTGCCCCGGATTTGGGAAGTGAAGCTTTCTGCCACCGCCAGACCCGCAGCGTCGTCCTTGGCGCTATTGACCCGCAGCCCAGAGGACAGGCGTTGAATGGCGGTCTGCAATTGGGATTGGGATGCAGACAGATTGCGCTGAGCGTTCAGCGACGCGATGTTGGTGTTGACTACAAGTGCCATTTCCGATCTCCTTTCAATTCGATGTAACTGGGGCGATCCGACCGCTCGATTCGCGTCGCACAACCGCCTTGTGCCGGTTATCGGATGGCTGACGGGAAAACTTTAGGGTAAAGCCGGGGCGCACGGCCGGGCCTGGACCGGGGCCCGGTCAGTAAGCGCGTCTAGCCATTCCTCCAAGGAATTTTCCAAAAGGTAGCTCGCGAGTACCCACTCGCGTAGCCTGTCGCCTTCTTGTGCTGCTGCATCCAGATTGTGGATCCGTTCCCGGATCGCCTCGATCCATACGCGGGGTTCGTTTGGCAGACGGGTGACCGGGGCCCCATGGTAGGGATAAATGTCAGTGCACACCACCGGCCAACCCAGCACGCCGTACTCCAGCAGCCGCAGGTTGCTTTTGGCCTCGTTGAAGGCATTGAGCTCTAGAGGCGCTATGGCCAGGTCCAGGTTGAGGCTCGCGAGCTTGGCGGGATATTCGTCGAAGGAGACGAATTCGTGGAATTCGTGCACGTAGGGGCGCAGCGCTTCCGGGCACATGCCGAAAAACACCCATTCGGCCTCCTGGGCGGTAGCGCGCACCACGTCGTAGATGAGTTCCAGGTCCCCTTGGTGTTGCTGGGCGCCGGCCCAACCCACCCGTGGCTTACGGCCTGCCCGGCGCGCCGAGTGCAATCCGAGCCAGCGATCGCTCTCCAGCCGGTTAGGCACCACCCGCACGTCATCGCACATGCTGCGGGTAAGTTCCCGTAAAGGCTCGGTGGAGACGATTAGGCGCTGACACAAGGCCGCTGCACGGCGTAGACGCGGTTTGGCGTCTTTGAAGGCGAAGCGGTAAAAAGCGTTCTTAGGCGGAAGCTGGGTAATAAGATCATCCAGGCTCATGACGCGCAGCATTCGCGGAAGGAAACGGCTATAGAGTTCGAGTGCCTGCAGGTAGGCGTCGTTGATCGCCGCGTGCAATACTAGCGTGTCGGGAGCCAAACGCTCCATCTCGATGAGGCTCAGCACCCTTGCCTGCATGAGGCCAGGAGGATCGATGGCGGTGCACTGGGCAAGGCCCGCGTCGGACAAGGCTCGGAAAGGGCCACGGATGCGATACTCGCCGGAGCCCCCTGCCAAGGGAAGACCCAGCACCCGTGGACGGTCGTGAAACTCGGGATCCCATTCCGGCACAGCACCGGCCTCCACCCGGAAGTCCAGGGCGGTGAGGGCGAGGTTACGGTTGTACGCAGGATCCCGGGCAAGTCGGGGGAGCCAGCGGGAGAGCATCCAGAGGCGCTCTTTCTCCGCGCGCTCTGCAGCTAAGGCGAGTTTCTTCAAGTCCCTGCGCTCATCGTGGATGGAAGTGGAGCCATGATGAACTACAGTGGCAAACGGCGTCCAAACTACCCGGTATCCTTGTTTGGCGAGGCGCAGACAGAAGTCCACGTCGTTAAACAGCACGGCAAGATTCTCTTGATCCATGCCTCCGGCATTCAAATAGACATTGCGCCGCACCAGCATGCATGCTGCAGTCACCGCCGAATAGTTTTGGTCCACCTGGGCGCGGTTCATGTAACCGGAATCGCTCAGGCTGGTCTTGCCGTCACTGAACGCATGGTGGGCGATATCTGTAAGGCCAAGCACTATGCCAGCATGTTGAAGGGCCGCGGACTCCGGGTACACCAACCGGCAGCCTACGACTCCAACGTCGGGGCGCATGCCGTGGAGCATCATGCGTTCCAGCCATTCCGGCTGTACGATCTGTGTGTCGTTGTTCAGAAACAGCAGATATTCCCCGCGGGCCTCTTTGGCTGCGGCGTTGCACATGGCGGCGAAGTTAAAAGGATAGGGATAGGATAGCAGCCGCACCCATTCGCCATGTTTTTCCTCGAGCGTTTCGTAGTACGCCAAGACGTCTGGATCGCTGCTGCCGTTGTCACACAGGATTACTTCGTAGTGGGGATAGGTGGTCTTGGCGAAAAGGCTTTCGACACAGGGTTGAAGGAATTCCAGTTTGTCTTTTGTCGGTATGATGATGGAAACAAGGGGTCTGTCCGGGTGGTGGTAGATGACCCGCACGGTGCCAGGGATAAACCCATCGGCCAGCTCGGCCTGGATGCCACGGCGGTGCAGGTGGCGCGTCAGGGCCGCTCGGGTAGAAGGCGTGTGCAGCCCGGCTTCCAGCTTGCTGGGAAGGCTCAGTAGCACATCCGCGATGTGCCCGATGGCTTCCTCCTCGTAGCGGTCCAGGATTTGGAGGAGAAGATCGTAATCATGCGCTGGCGATACCTCGGCGAAAGCGTCTGCCCGCACAGCAATCCCGGGGCCGGCATAAGGCATGGAGCGAGCCAGATCTAGGTTAAAGTCGGGTTTGAAGCGGGGATTCAAACGGTTTCCGCCAGGATCGATGCGGTCGTCATCCCAATAGATCAAGCGCCAGCGAGGATGGGCATCGGCGTAGTCGGCGATAGAAAACAAGGCATGGGGGGCAAGCCGAGCGCCGGCCGGCAGGCACACGATCCAATCCTCGGGAGGTGGCGCTACGGCGAATAGGGGTGCATCAGGCGAAATCCAGCGGACACCTGCAGCCACAGGACCCTCGGCTGCTGGCGCTGGGAATTCGGCCATCACCGTAAGTTCGAGTTGGCGATAGAGCTGGGTAGAGAGGGAATCCAGGGTGTCTGCGAGTAGTTCTTCCTCCCCGTGCCTCGCGTACACCACAACGTGTAGCGTCGGGCGCGAGCGCCAGCGCAGCATCATCCGTTCGGCATACACTTGGCCGTGAATTAGGCGCAGGCGCTTGTGGGCGCACCAGCGGGCGTAAGCATGCGCGTCGTCGCGGACTTTGGTAGGCTCGGACGGGGTGCTTGTTAGGCCCTCTTCCGCAAAACGGGAAAGGGGGCCATGGTGGACTGCCGTTACCCGCGGCAGGTGGGCATGGGTGACCCCCATTTCCAGGAAACGCTCCCAAAGATCCCAATCGGCAGGGTAAAAATACTTCCAGCTGGCCCCGTTGTAGTGGAAGGACTTCAATCCGGCGTGGTACAAGGATGAGATGCGGGCGATGTGCCCCAGTGCCGGGATTTCTCCCCCCACTCTCACGTTCGGGCGGCCGTTGCCACGGATGAATTCGACTTCTGAGTGGACCCATTCGACGCGGCGTTGCCTTGCGAGCTCCAAGAGATCTCCCAAGTGCTGGGGAAAAAATTCGTCGTCATCGTCCAAATGGGCGATCCATTGCCCCCGGGCAAGCGCCAGGCCTACGTTAGCGGGTTTGCAACCGGCCACGTACCAGCGTGGCCCGGCCAGTTCCGGATAGCGCCCGCGGCGGCGCAGATTGACGAAGCGCACGCGCGGGTCTTCGATTCCTGCCAGCAGCCGCGCGCTGTCAGGATCGGCGCCATCGCCGACGATGATCAATTCCCAATGGGGATATTCCTGGCGCAGCACCGAAGGCAGGGTACGCTCAAGAATGATCCGGGCGCGATTATAGGTGGGGATGATCACTGATATCAGGGGCGCGGGTGCGTCGAAGGCGGCAGCGTATTGGGAGTGGGCGCGGAGCCTTGCCAGGCGCTCACGGTCATCGCGGCGGCGTTTGGCCTTCTCTACGCGCCCGATTGCTTCGAAGAACTGCAGCGCGAATCGGTAATGGGCATCAGGTGCAGTGGGCGCTGGCTCGGGTAGGCTCATGGATCGGCTCTCGTGCTCGGAAGGTATCGGTAAGGACTTGGCTAAAGAGGGCGCTCGCCGCATCGATCAGCGAGGGCTTCATGGTCGCGTGCACCGGCATGCAGATCATCGAGGAGCAAAGGCGTTCGGTAACCGGCAAAGCGCGCTTCAGGCCGTAGTGGCGGAATAGCCGGGTGCGATGCAGCGCCGGATGATAGTAGCGGCGAAGCTCAAGGCCAGCGCGGATGCAACATCGGCGCAGCGCTTCAGCGTCCGTGCCCGGGGCGAGCAGCAGGGGCAGCGTTTGCCAAGGGGGTTCGCCTGGGGCATGGGGTGCGGTGATGATCCCCCTTTCAAGCCACGGCGAGAGCTGCTGGAGGTAGCGGCCCACGGTGGCGCGCCGTGCGGCAATGTGGCGCTGCAGCTCATCAAGGGCCGCTAAACCGATAGCCGCGGCAAACTCGGAGAGTTTGCCGTTCACGCCGCGGGCGATGACGTCTCCGTCTTGAAAACCGAAGTTGATAGCCCGGCGCACGGCGGTTGCGAGCTGCGGAGGGCACAGAACGATTCCACCCTCGCCGATGGCGAACACCTTGGTGGCATGTAGCGAGAAAATTTCGGCCACGCCGGCATGGCCCACGGGAATGCCAGGGCCCGCCCCGCCTAGGGCGGCGGCACTATCCACGATCAGGGGCACGCCGTGGCGAGCGCAGACGGATTCCAGCGGCGCCAGGTCACGGCAGAGGCCGAACGCCCGCACGGTGACCACGGCGTTTGCGCTCCGGGACGAGAGCAGCTCTTCCAAGGCCGTTGGGCAGAGCTCCCAGCTCACGGGATCCACGTCGCAAAAGAGCGGCGTCGCCCCTGCGGCCAGGACTGCTTGAGCGGTGGCTGCAAAAGTGAAGGAGGGCACCACGACCCGACCGCGGATCTCTAGGGCGCGCAATACCGCCTCCAATCCTGCTGTGGCGTTGGCGACCGGCACTGCCACGCGACTACCCATGCCGAAGCACTCACTGAGCCGCCGGGCAAAAAGCTCGTGGACGGGGCCAAAGTTGCTAAACCAATGGTTCTGGTAGGCCGGGCGCAGATACGCCAGCCAGCGCTCCGGTGGCGGAAGGTCGGGTTTGATGAAGCGGATCACTGGACTACCTGGCCAGGACAAAGGTTTTGGAATAGCCGTCCGGGCTTACCGTGCTGGGCATATAGCGATTGCTCCATGGCAAGCAAGGTATCGGCGGGGCGCCGGCCGATGCGGCGCGCTGGGCTGCCTGCCACCACGCTCCATGGTTCGACGTCGCGCCGCACCAAGGACAAAGCGCCAACCGCGGCGCCTGTACCGACGGTTACGCCGGGGAGAATGACGCTATTCGCCCCGATGATGGCGTGCGCTTGGACCCAGGCGCGGGAGCGTCGCACGGCTCGGTAAGACGGGGGGATGGTGGGATTAGTCAGCCCGCCTCCTAGGAAATCCTCGCTTCCAGTAAGAAGCCGCACCCCCGAGGAGAGACCGGCAAAATCTTCCAGCACGAACGGACCGCCTCCGGTGATGGAGGCAAAAGCGGCGATATGCACGTAGTTGCCGATAACACTGGGGCTGGTGGCCTGGATGAAAACGAAGTCATCGATGATGACGTGATCGCCGATATGGAGGTATTCGGCACCGACAATGCGGGCCGAAGGATAGATTCGTACCCCCAAGCCGACCGAGCAGAAGCGGTGCTCGGTCACGGTCCGTCCCCCTGCGGCGGTGGCAGCACTGCGACCCGGTTCTTGCCCGCCCGCTTGGCTTGATAAAGGGCCTTGTCTGCGCGTCCCAGCACCACATTGTCGTCCTCTCCAGCGCGACGCAGGGTCACTCCGGCGCTGAAGGTCACGATGGGTCTGCGTTGATCGTGGAGATAGATATTCTTAGTGAGCTCCCGCTGCAGGCGCACGAGCACTTTGGCCGCCTCTTCCAACTCGGTCTCGGGAAAGAGCAAGACGAACTCCTCGCCGCCATAGCGGGCCACCACGTCGGTCGGCCGCAGGCTATGGCGCATGGTTTGAGCTAGGGCGCGCAACGCCTCGTCTCCCACCTGATGGCCCCAAGCGTCGTTGAGTTGCTTGAAGTTATCCACGTCCAGCATGGCCACGGCGAGGGGTGCGCCATGCCGGTCGGCGCGGGCCGCCTCCCGGTGCCACGCTTCGGCCAGGCCCACGCGATTGAGCGCACCGGTCAAGGAGTCCTCGCGAGCGTTCTCCGCAGCCAGGGCAAGTTGGGCTTCCAGATGGCGGATTTTTTCTTCCGCTTCCTCGGCCCGCCGGCGAGCTTCTTGTAACTCCTTGTGGGAGCGGCGCGCGCTTGCTTCCATGGCCCGGGTGTCTTGCAGCACTTCCGCCAGAATCGTGCCCAGCTCGTCCAGATCAGCGGCGCCGCTGATGCGCTTTGCGTAACGCTCGATTTGGCCGTGAAATTGACCGGTCTCGTCCGCAAGACTTCCCAGCCGGTCGATGAACAACGCGATCATACTTTTGAGGGCCTGGTGTGATTCGTGCACCGACCGGCGCACCGCGCCTTGGCGGATGATGGTATCCCGCAGGGCGCGCTCTGCCTGTGCCAGCGCAGGCAGATCGAAAGGCGCTTCCAAGGCTTGGGACAGCGCACGCATTTGCTGGTGAAGCCCCGGAGTCTCCTGAACGCTTTCGGCCAAGCTGTCGGCCATCAGTTTCAACAGACGGCGCGCCAACTCATCGCGCTGCGCCTGTTCGGCAAGGCGCATTTCCACATTTAGCCACAAGTGGCGCAACTGTTCCCTCAAGCGGTCGGCGGAAAGCGGTCGATCAGCTTGCCGAACGGCTTCCGCCAGACGCTTGGCCTGCGTTGCCGAGGCGGCGCTGCTTGTTTCAAGAAAAGCAGCGAAACGCTCCAGAGTGTCGGCAAGGAGATGGCGAAGTTCCCCGCCGTCAGCGTCGGAAGGCGGTGCGGGTGCGGGCGCCGGCTCCAGGCCCTGGGGCGCCCGGGCCCAGGCGTCAGCCAGCTCCTTTATCCGTCGAAACAATTCCTGCGCATGGCCGCCGTGGGCAGCAAGCACGTTTTCCAACCTTTCCCGCTTGCGGGTCGGCGTGAGGCCTTTGCGGGGAATGTCCCATTGGCGCAGCAAATGTCGCACCAGAGCGGCCCAATCCAGGTTGAGGTGGGAGGCGATGAACGCGGACAGGTCCTGTAGCGCGGTGCGCACGAGAGGCTCGCTGCGGGTGACGATGGCTTTCTGCACGGCATCAGTCTGGGAGGCCGCAGCGGGCGCCTCTCGACCCAGCCTGGTGCACCAGTCTGCGAGCAGCTCCCAACCATCGATCTCCAGCGGCAAACCGGCAATCTCCCGGTACACCCGGGCGTAGTTGTCGGGTGTCGGCACGAGCCGCTGCTGGGCCAGGCGGTGCAAGGTGGATCGAGCGATAGCGGCTGGATCTGCGGCGCTCGTGGACATAAGGCAAACCGGTCACTGAATGCACGAGCATTATGGGTGGCCGATTCGTGCCGCAAGGGTCAGAAAAAAGGCGGGGAAAGGGGTTATTTCCCCGCTCGCAGGACAGGAGAAGTGCCCCAGCCTACTCCACCAGGCCCTTAGAGATGGCGTAGCGGATGAGCTCGGCGTTGTTTTTAAGCCGCATTTTTTCCAGCAGCCGGGCTCGGTAGACGCTCACGGTCTTGACGCTAATATTGAGCTCCTCGGCGATCTGCGTGAGGCCTTTCCCCGAAGCAATCAGGCACAAAATCTGGTATTCCCGGTTCGACAGGCGCTCGTGGGGCGCCTCTTGAGCGTTGCCGGCGATGGAGTCGGCGAGCTGCTCCGCTAAGGTGGGGCTCACGTACTTGCGGCCTGAGGCCACCTGGCGAATGGCCTCCACCAGCAGCTCGGGAGCACTCTGCTTGGAAACGTAACCTGCTGCGCCTGCCTTGAGAACGCGCAGCCCGACCACGTCTTCCGGATACATAGACAGGACCAGGACCGGAAGGCGGGGAAACTCGTTCCGGATCTGGGTCAAGGTGTCGAGACCGCTCCGTTTGGGCATGGCGATATCGAGCAAGACCGCTTGGCACCCTTGCCCGTAGCGGCGCAGCCACTGGATTGCCTCTACCCCGTTGTCGGCTTCGCCTGCTACGTCAAGATCGTCGCAATCATTGAGGATCTGCTTGAGCCCGTGACGCACCACCGCGTGGTCGTCCACGATAAGCACTCGGATCATGGGCGGGCCTCGACTGAGGTCAGGCCAGGCTTGTGCGGCTCGTTCCGGCGTGGCGGGCCGCTCGTCTGAAAGTCCGGAATGCGGACTCGAAGCCGGGTGCCTCCTGCTAGCCCCGCCTCGATGTGCGCCTCGCCGCCCAGGGCACGGCAACGTTCCAAGATGCCTCGAATGCCGAACGCACCCGGTTTGGCGAGATCCGCGGCCTCGATCCCACGCCCGTTGTCCATCACCTCCAGGCTCACCAGCCCTCCTTGATAGCGTAAAACGGCGCGCACTTCGGATGCCTCCGCATGCTTCGAGACATTGGTCAGGGCCTCCTGGAAAATCCGAAACAGGGCAGTCGCCAGCTCCTCAGGGAGCTCTAGATCTTCCGGCTCTGCTTCCACATCGCACACGATCCCGAGGCGGTTTTCGAACTCCTTCGCCTGCCAGAAGAAGGCTGGCGCCAGGCCGAAATCCAGGATTGGGGGGCGCAAATCGCGGGCGATGCGCTCCGTCGCGGCGATGACCCGATCCACCAGGATGCGGATCGAGCTCACTCGACCCAACAGGTCCATGCTTTGCGTCGGCAGGCGATTCATGAGGGAGGCGAGCTCCAGCTTGACTGCCGTGAGCGTGCCGCCCAAGTCGTCGTGGATCTCCCGAGCGATCCGGGCGCGCTCCTCCTCCCTGACCCGTTCCACGTGGGAGGAAAGCTCCAAAAGCTGCGCACTGGAGCGCTTCGCTTCCAGCTCGATGCGCTTGTTGCGGGTGATGTTGGTCACGATGCCCGCCCATAGCACGGTACCGTCTTCCCGGCGACGAGGCCCAGCACGCACGTTTACCCACTTGGGACCGTTGCTATAGGAGGTGACGAGGCGCCCTTCCCAGTTACAGGTATCGAGGCGGCGCTCAGAGTGGGACAGCGCTTCGAGGAAGCTGGCCCGGTCCTCGAGCACGATCTGCTCGATGAAGCGCCCGGCATCCGCAAGGAGCGCTTCCGGGGCGAGCCCCAGAAGCGGCCGGGCGCCCTCGCTGACGAAGGTGAAGCGATCGCCGCTTCGCTCCCGGGCTAGCTCGAATACCATGCCGGGCACGTGGCAGGCGAGGCTGCGGAACTTGGCCTCGCTTTCCCGCAGGGCCTGTTGGGCCTGGAGCCGCTCCCGCCGTTCGGCGGCAACGGCAAGGGCGCGCTCTACCGCGTGGGCAAGCCGCCACAAGTGGTCCCGCAGCAGATATTCATCGGCGCCGGCTTTGACGATGTCCGCCGCGGCTTGTTCTCCGATTGGATCCAAGACCACTACCACGGGAAGGTCTGGGCGGATCTCCTTGGCCGAGACAATGGCGGCCAAGGCATTGAAGCCCGGAACGGCATGCTCCGTCACCAAGAGATCCCATGGCCGGAGCGAGAGCGCTGTTGTCAAAGCTGTCAGCGTTTCGACGCGCTCTGCCTCGATTTGGTATCCCTCGGCCTCCATCCGCGGGATGAGGCAGGTCTGCGCCGACGTCGCGTCTCCTGCGATGAGCAGGCGCAGTAATCGTCCTTTCATGCTGTTTTTGGGCTTTTTCCTACCCGCAGGCGCGGGCAATTGTAACATCGTTTTTGCCGCGCATCTTGACATCGGTCAAGTTTTCGCGAGCGCCACCCGAACTGGCGCGCGGGAACCGCTAGCACGATTCATGCAATAGGCGGCTCAAGTTTCGATGCAGCACGCCGTTAGGTCATCGGACAGCCCATCGACGCAACCCAATAGTGTATGCGAGACGTCTACCTCGGGCGCCAGCCCATCCTCGACACCCAGCGCCAAACTGTGGCCTACGAGCTTCTGTTCCGGAGCGCGTCGACCGGGCCGGCCGTGATCCGAGATGACTCCCTGGCCACTGCCCAGGTCATCGTGGGAGCGTTCTGTGACCTGGGTTTGCAGCAGGTGCTGGGAGCGTACAAGGGCCATATCAACGTGGGTAGCGATCTCCTGCTGAGCGACACGGTGGAGCTCCTGCCCAAGGAGTGCGCAGTGCTGGAGTTGCTGGAGACGGTGGAGCCCGTGCCGGAAGTCCTCAAGCGCTGCGCCGAGCTCAGACGCCAGGGTTATCGCATCGCCCTGGACGATGTGGTGGAGCCGGGCGAGCGGCTGGAGCGGCTGCTCGACGTGGCAGACGTGGTCAAGGTGGACGTCAAGGCTGCTTCAGAGAGTTCCATGCGCGCAACGGTCGAAGCGCTGCGGGGGCGGTCGGTGGTGCTGCTGGCGGAAAAAGTGGACACTCCGGAGCGGGCCGAGACATGCAGAGCCCTCGGCTTCCGGTTGTTCCAAGGCTATTTCTTCGCGCGTCCAGAAATCCTTTCCAGCAAGCGGGCCGACCCGACGAAGATGGCGCTGCTGCGACTCCTGTCCCTGGTTTTGGCGGACGCAAGTCCGGCCGAGATCGAGCAGGCGCTCAAACCCCACGTGGGGCTTTCCTACAACCTACTGCGCCTGGTGAACTCGGCCGCAAGCGGCTTGCCGAGGCGCATCCATTCCTTGCGCCAGGGCATCCTCGTTCTGGGACGGCGCCAGCTGCTGCGCTGGGTGCAGCTTCTGCTTTATACCGCCCCTGTGGCGGGGGGCAACCTGACCAATCCCTTGATCCAGCTCGTGGCCACCCGCGCCAGGCTGATGGAGTTGCTCGCCGCTCGGGAGGTGCCCGAACGACCGGAGGTGAGGGATCAGGCTTTTATGGTGGGGTTATTGTCCCTGCTGGACACTTTGCTTGGCATGCCGATGGCCGAGATCGTAGAGGAGCTGAATCTCGCCCCGGAAATTGCCGAGGCACTGCTCAAGCGCAGGGGGATGTTCGGCCGCCTGCTTGAGCTGCAGGAGTGGCTCGAATCGGGCGAGGTCGCCAAGGTGATGGCGGCGCTCAAGCAATTTACCGGCTTCAACCTAGGCGATCTCATGCAGGACCAGCTGGAAGCGTTCAAATGGGCCCATGACCTGGGTCGAGACAGCGGCGAGGGTACAGGCTAAGGAGTGGTAAAGTGGGAAATGGCATGGTCGCTGGGCTCGTGGCGGTCGAACCTCAAGATCTCGAGTCGGGGCAGCCACTGCCTTTTTGCGTATACGATGAGAGCGGACGATTGATTCTCGAACGGGGAGAGGTGGTTGCCAGCCGGGAGCTTGCGCGACTGTTGGTTGCCTGTCGCGCGAAGCGGGATTTGGTCCCGGAGGCTGCGCCGCCGAGAGCTGAAACGGCGCTCTCCAACGCTCGGGATGACCAGGCGGCTGTCCGTCGCTTGTTCCAAGCCATGGGGCTGCGTCCCGGAGACCGGCTGCAACTCGAGTTGCCGCGACCCCTGGGGGCGCGACGGGTGGTGGTGCGCCTAATCGGCTATCGGGAAGGGCAGGCCTTACTCGTGACATCACCCCTGCAGGAGGGAGGGTGTGTATCTTTGCTGGAAGGCGAGCAGGTACGCGTGCGGCTGTTCACTGGACGGCGGGCTTACGGCTTCGAGAGCTTTGTCGAGCGAGCGTGTCTACAGGGATTGGAGTGCCTCCAACTATCTTTTCCGACGCATGTTCAAGCGGTGAATGTGCGCAAGGCTCCACGGGTCAAGACTTGCATCGTGGCGAGCTTGCGCCCCGAGGATGCCGAGGCGTCCGCGTCCGCCTCGGCCGCGCTGATCGTCAACTTAAGCACGACCGGGGCCGCGGTGGTGACTTGCCGAGAGGTTGCCGCCAAGGAGGGTTGGGTGAAGCTGTCTTTCACCTTGCGCCTAGAGGAGGCTGCGGTGGCGATCGAGACCAGAGCGCTCGTTCGGTCGGTCAATTCGGATCCGGCCACGGGCGGGTTTCGTCTCGGGCTGCAATTCGACCGGCTAGAGGATCAGCAGCATCTGGCGCTCAAGGCGTACGTGCTGGAGCAGCTGTATGAGGACCCCTCAAGTGTCGTTTGAAAGGGAGGCCAGCCTCACCGACCGCCACCGCCAAACTCCTTTTTATCTGAACAGCGATCGATTGTTCGTGTCCACAGCACCGGCTGGCTTTTCTGTACTCCTCCCGGGAGCGGCCCACTATTGAGAATTACGTAATCTCTTGACATCAGAACAATTCAGCCTGTTTCCAGAAGGCGGCGATGAGCGAAGCGCGTCGCTGTGCCGATTGGAGCTTGCCGCGCGTGGTGGTGGCGAGTTCATTTATGGAATTCGGACAGTAGTTCGCCAAGGCATGTCGCTTGAGCCAGGCCCACAGGTATTCGACCGGATTGAGCTCGGGCGCATAAGGCGGAAGTAAGGCCAGTTCCATCTTCCCTGCCAGGCTGTCGACGTAGTCCCGCAGAACACGGGAGCGGTGCGCCTTGAGTCTGTCCCAGATAATCAGGAGCTTGCGACCGATCTGCCTGACCAGTGCTTCCAGGAAATCGACGATCTGCGCACTCCTGATCGCGCCCTTGTGCAGGCGGAAATAGGCGTTCGTGAAGCGCACCCCGGCGATCATCGACCATTGCTTCCAGTTGAAGCGGAACTGAATCACCGGCCTCTGCCTCTTGGGCGCCCAGGTGCGAACGCGCGTAGGCCGCTCCGACAGCCCCGACTCGTCGATGAAGGGAACCTCTAATAATTCACTCATTCTAACGCCCCAACAACAAAACGCGAGAAACGACGATGCTCCAATCCGGTTTCTTTGATCTCGAAGATCGCTTCGGCAAGCTCGATCAGCTGGGCGATCCGCTCAAGGCGCTAAACGAGGTGATCGACTGGTCGGTGTTCGTGCCGATCCTTGAGGAGGGGCTGACGAAGGAGAAGAGGAGCAAGGCCGGTCGCCCCGTCAGCTTCTCGCCCCTGCTGATGTTCAAGGTGCTGATCCTGCAAAGTCTTTACAACCTGGCCGATGCCCAGACCGAGTTCCAGATCCGCGATCGCTTCACGTTTCTGCGCTTTCTGGGGTTGACGCCGGAGAGCCGCATTCCCGATGAGAAGACGATCTGGCTGTTTCGAGAGTCCGTGAAGGCACGGGGCCTGCACGATGAACTCTTCTCGACATTCACCCGCTTT